>CP073744.1:1314285-1642857 GCA_024397955.1 bacterium SCSIO 12696 | reverse complement strand
TGGCGGGGCGTTACTACAGCTTGCAGGTGACCAATCACGATCATTTTGTCGCCGCATCTGATGAGAACCGGGTGCACGTTCGCCCGGTGGCCCCCATTCGCGGGCTGGTTTACGACCGCAACGGTGTGCTGTTAGCGGACAATCGCCCCAGCTTTACCTTGCGGATTGTGGTCGAGCGCAGCGACGATCTGGATGCGCTGCTGGCCCAATTAGGCCAAATGATCGATATTTCGGAGCAGCAGGTCGCGCAATTTAAAAAGCGCCTGACCCGGCGTCACCCCTACGAAGCGATTCCTCTGCGTTACAACCTGACCGAGCGTGAGCGCGGCATTTTGGCGGTGGATGCCCATCGCCTGCCTGGGGTAGAAGTCGCCGCCCAGGTGGTGCGTTACTACCCGCAGCAGGAATTGATGGCCCACGTGCTGGGCTATGTCAGTCGCATCAGCGAGGGCGACCTGAACCGCCGTGATGAGCAGTTGTATCAGGGCACCGATGTGATCGGCAAGCGTGGCCTAGAGTACTACTACGAAGATCAACTGCTGGGCCAGGTGGGCAACGAGCATGTGGAAACCAACTCGCTAGGTCGTGTGATGCGAGTGCTGGAACGCAACGACCCAGTGCCAGGTTCCGATCTGCAATTGTTTATCGACAGCCGCTTGCAGAAAGTGGCGCTGGACGCCCTGGCCGGAGAGCGAGGCTCGGTAGTGGCCTTGGATACCGAAACCGGCGGGGTGCTGGCCATGGTGAGTGCGCCCAGTTACAACGCCAATCTGTTTGTGACCGGAATCAGCCACCGGGATTACGGTGAGCTGCGGGATTCTTTGGATCGGCCTTTGCTCAACCGCACTGTGCAGGGCACTTATCCGCCGGCGTCTACGGTAAAGCCCGCTTACGGACTCGCTACCCTTGAAACCGGGGTAGCGACACCGGCAACCCGTATTTGGGGGCCTGGGTTTTACAAGTTGCCTAACCACGATCACGAATACCGCTGCTGGGAGCGACGTGGCCATGGCCATATGACCTTGAATGATGCGATTCGCCAGTCCTGCGATATCTACTTTTACCGCGTCAGCTACGATATGGGCATCGACCGCATGGCGCCCTACGGCAAAATGTTCGGCCTGGGCCAGCCCACCGGTATTGATCTGTCTGGGGAGAAGGCGGGTGTGATGCCCGATCGCCCCTGGAAAGAAGGCGCCAGAGGGCTGCCCTGGTTTCCTGGTGACACCATCAACACCTCCATTGGCCAGGGGTTTAGTACTGCTACCCCATTGCAGCTCGCGGTAATGGCCATGCGTCTGGCCAATCGCGGTGAGGGCAGACCGCCCAAGTTGGTGAAAAAGGTGGCGGAGGAGGTGGTGGATCTGGAGCCGCCCAGTCAGCACGTACAGGCCAGTGACGCCAGCTGGAATGTGGTACAGGCTGCCATGGAGTCGGTGATACACAATATTCGCGGCACCGCCCAATCCATTTCCAAAGACTTGCAGTATCGCATTGCCGGTAAAACCGGTACCGCTCAGGTGGTGGGCATCGCCCAAGGGGAGGAGTACGACGCCGAGGCAGTGGCAAAACGTAAACGCCCCCACGCTCTGTTTATCGGTTACGCCCCCGCAGACGACCCCCAAATTGCCGTGGCGGTGATTATCGAGAATGGTGAGAAGAGCAGCCGCAGCGCCAAAGTGGCGCGCCAGGTGATGGATGCCTGGTTGTTGGAATATGCGCCAACTCCTCTGACTAAAGAGGGGGCGGAATAGCGATGCAAAACGATTTTGTTCGCCATCTGCGCCAGCACAGCACCGGTATGTACCGCAAAAATCGCTGGCAGAAGTTGCACTTGGACTTGCCGTTGATTGTGTTGCTGATGTTGCTCTGCGGTGTTGGTTTGTTGGTGCTCTACAGCGCCACTGACCAGAGCCAACACTATGTTAAACGCCAACTGGCGTACTACGGTATAGGCTTTTTTGTGATGCTGGTGACTGCACAACTGTCGCCGCGTCTGCTGGTTCGCTGGGCGGCAGCGCCCTACGGCATGGGTTTATTGTTGTTGGTGGCAGTGTTGTTCTTTGGGGTGGGTGCCAAGGGGGCTCAACGCTGGTTGGAGCTGGGTGGATTTCGCTTTCAGCCCTCGGAAATTATGAAAATCGCAGTGCCACTGATGCTGGCCAGTTATCTGGGGCAGCGGCCACTGCCCCCTGCATTCCGCTATATTGTCGCCGCTTTGTTGATGATGGCACTGCCGGGGCTGTTGGTGGGGTTGCAACCGGATTTGGGTACTGCGCTACTAATTTTTGCCTCCGGTTTTTTTGTGTTGTTTCTGGCGGGGCTGCACAAGCGCTATATGGGTGGCGCTGCGCTGCTGGCACTGGCGGCGATTCCGCTGTTTTGGTTGTTTTTACTGCACGATTACCAGAAACAACGCATCCTGACGTTGCTCGACCCCCAGGCGGATCGCCTCGGTTCCGGCTGGAATATTATTCAGTCCACCACGGCAATCGGTTCCGGTGGCTGGCAGGGCAAAGGGTGGATGCAGGGCACTCAATCGCAGTTGGACTTTCTGCCAGAGCCCCACACGGATTTTATTATCGCGGTACTCAGTGAAGAATTTGGCCTGACCGGAGTGCTCAGCCTTTTGGGGCTGTACTTGCTAATTGTGGGGCGCTGCCTGTTTTTGACGTTGCGCGCTAGCAATATGTTTGGCCGCCTGCTGGCGGGCAGCATCGCGCTGACATTTTTTGTGTATGTGGTGGTCAACATGGGTATGGTGTCTGGCGTTCTACCTGTGGTTGGGGTACCTCTACCCTTGGTAAGTTATGGTGGCACATCCATTGTGACCCTGCTGCTGGGGTTTGGTATGCTGATGGCCGTTTGTGTTGGTAAGAAATAGGGCCTTCTCAAGGGCTCGCATATTTCAGTGAAGGGAGTGGTATAGGTGAACAAACCCGTAATGCGTATTTTGGTGGCGATGTTGTTGGTATTTGCTGCCGGTGCACAGGCAAAAAACTATCTGGGTAACCCCCAGGCAGAAGCGTTTATCGGCAAGATGGTGGAAGAACATGGTTTTAAAGCCACGGATTTGAGGCGCCTGTTTGCCGAGGCCGAGTACAAACAGAGCATCATCGATGCCATGACTCGCCCGGCGGAAAAGGTCAAACCTTGGAAGGACTACCGCAAGATTTTTTACACCAATAAGCGCATTGATTTGGGAACCCGCTTTTGGCGTGAAAATGCCGATGTGTTGACTCGAGCGCAAAAAGACTACGGCGTGGATCCCGCGGTAATTGTGGCGATTATTGGGGTGGAAACCTACTACGGTCGCAACAAGGGCTCTTTCCGGGTGCTGGACGCGCTGTCCACTTTGGCGTTTGATTACCCCAAGCGCAGCCGCTTCTTTACCAAGCAGCTGGAGCATTTTCTGCTGCTGGCTCGAGAGCAGAACCAGGACCCTCTCAAGCTCAAAGGTTCTTACGCCGGAGCCATGGGCTTTGGCCAGTTTATCCCCAGTAGCTACCGCGCTTACGCCGTAGACTACGACAAAGACGGCTTTGCGGACATCTGGAACAATACCACCGATGCCATTGGCAGTGTCGCCAACTACTTTGCCGAACACGGCTGGAAAGACGGCGAACCGGTGGCCACCCGGGTCAAGCTCAAGTCGGATTATTCACCAGATGTGATTACCCAGGGCCTGAAGCCGGATCGCACCATTCTGGAGTTCAGTGAGCACGGCTATTTTCCAGTGGACTTTGCGTCGCCGGACGCCATGGCTTCAGCGATGAAACTCAATGGTTCCAAAGGCGCGGAGTTTTGGTTTGGCCTGCACAACTTCTATGTAATTACCCGCTACAACCACAGCAAGCTGTACGCGATGGCGGTGTATCAGGTGAGCGAGGCTATTCGCGAACGTATGGAACGCGACGTTGGCGAAAACTAAATCCGGCAACAACGCACCTGTACGCTACTGGCTGGCGGCCACGCTGCTGGTCTTGGCTGGTTGCGAAAGTTCCAATTACTACAAGGATGACCGGCCCCCGAGCCGGGATCGGGATGTCAGCCAGATCCCGGACGCGGTACCCAAAGTAGAGCCCATCACCCGCGCGGGCAATACCAACCCCTACCGGGCGCTGGGCAAAACCTATCGCCTGCTCCCGGACAACCGCGGTTACAAGGCGCGGGGCATGGCGTCCTGGTACGGCAGCAAGTTCCATGGCAGAAAAACGGCCAATGGCGAAACCTACGATATGTTTGCCATGACCGCCGCCCATAAAACCCTGAAAATTCCCGCTTACGTGAAAGTCACCAACCTGGAAAATGGCCGCCAGGTGGTGGTGCGAGTCAATGATCGCGGCCCGTTTTTGCACGACCGCCTGATCGACCTTTCCTACGCCGCCGCCAAAAAGCTCGGCTTTGCCAGCGATGGCCTGGCCCAGGTGGAAGTGGAGTACATCGACCCCCTGCAACAGGCCAGCCGAGCTGAGCCGGTACGCCCACCGAAACAGCTCGGTAAGCCAATGGAAGAGGGCAGTTACCTGCAGTTGGCCGCTTTTTCTCAAGCAAAGCCCGCTCTGCAAATGCAGGCCAGAGTGCGGCAGTGGGCGGGGCATCCGGTTTTGATGACTATCCACGAAGGTGCCAACGGTTTGCTCTATAAAGTTTTAATTGGCCCGCTCCAGCAATCGACGGAGCAAAAGCGGGTCAAGGAGATGGTGCGCAGCAAAGAAAAACTATCTCCATTTTTGGTTCACTATTAAACCAACTGTTTCACTCATTCCAACACGCTCTCGTGGTAGAATTGCCGCCGATTTTTTCCTGCCAAAGCCCAAAGTTGGCGTGCTTGTTCAAGGAATAGTGATGACTACCAAGCTGTTTGACCGATTCGGTCGCCTGTTTCTGGCCTCTTGTCTTACCCTGTTGGCCCCCCTGTTGTTTGCCATTACCCCGGCGCCCCCGGAACTGTCTGCCAAAGGTTGGATTCTGGTGGATGCGGATACCGGTGAAATTCTGGTGGAGCACAATGCCAACGAACAGCTTGAGCCCGCCAGCCTCACCAAAATGATGACCAGCTATATCGTCTCCAAAGATGTCCACGAAGGCAAAATTGGCGAGCAGGATATGGTGCCTATCAGCGTCAGAGCCTGGCGTATGGGTGGTTCCAAGATGTTTGTGCGCGAGGGCACCGAAGTCAAACTCATCGACTTGCTGCGCGGTGTGATTATTCAGTCCGGCAACGACGCTTCGGTGGCGCTCGCGGAGTACGTGGCGGGCAGTGAAGACGCGTTTGCCGATGTGATGAACCAGCAGGCACAACTGTTGGGCATGAACAATACCAACTTTGAAAACGCCACCGGCTGGCCGGCGGAAGGGCACCTAACTACTGCCTACGATTTGTCGCTGTTGGCGCGGGCTCTGATCACTGATCACCCGGAGCACTACGCCATCTATTCAGAGAAATATTTCAAGTACAACATCGACAAACCCCAGCCCAACCGCAATCGCCTGTTGTGGCGAGACAAGTCAGTAGACGGTATCAAAACCGGGCACACAGAAGCTGCCGGTTACTGCCTGGTGGCCTCCGCTGTGCGTGACGGTATGCGCCTGATCTCGGTGGTGATGGGCACTGATAGCGATGAAGATCGAGCCAGAGAGTCACAAAAACTGCTCTCCTATGGGTTCCGCTATTTTGAAAGTGCCAGAGTGTTTAGTGCTCAGGAAGTGTTGCAGGAAAACGCCCGGGTCTGGTACGGCGAAGGTGAGCACATCAACCTGATTGTGGCAGAAGATACTCAGCTTACGGTTCCTTATGGGGCGGGTAAAAAGCTCGAAATTGCGGTAAATAGCCCCGAACGTATTGAAGCTCCCATTGCCGATGGCCAACAGCTGGGTACGGTTACTGTGAGCTATGAGGGCGAGGTATTAAAAGAACTGCCACTGGTTTCGGATCGTGAAATTCCTGAAGCGGGCTTTTTTGCCCGGTTGTGGGACAGCATCAAGCTGTTCTTTGTGGGTATTTTCAGTTGATTATCGGAGGGCATATGGCGACTGAACAGGACGCCCCCAAAATCGAATTTCCCTGCGATTACCCGATCAAGGTAATGGGCAAGGCCCACCCGGATTTTCATGCCTATGTGCTGGAAGTGATGCATCGCCATGTTGACGATTTTGACCCACAGCGGGTGACGGTACGCGATAGCAGTAAAGGCACATTCCAGTCCATGACGGTGACCATTGTGTGCACTGGCAAACCACAGCTGGACGCGATTTTTGCCGACCTGAAAGACCACCCCATGGTTCATATGGTGATCTGAGCCTATGGCTGCCGGTACTGTTTACGTACGTCAACTGGGGCGCCAGCCTTACGAGCCGGTGTTTGCGGCGATGAAGGCCTTTACCGATGGCCGAGATGACAACAGCCGCGACGAAATCTGGCTGGTACAACACGACCCGGTATTTACCCAGGGGCAGGCGGGCAAGGCCGAGCATGTATTGTTTCCCGGCGATATTCCGGTTGTACAAGTGGATCGCGGTGGCCAAGTGACCTACCATGGCCCCGGCCAAATTGTCGCTTACCCGATGGTGGACTTACGTCGCCGAGGTATTGGCGTGCGACAACTGGTCACTGCCATCGAACAGAGCATAGTAGACACCCTGGCACCGTATGGTATTGTCGCTGCCCCCAAAGCAGACGCCCCCGGGGTCTATGTCAATGACGACAAAATCGCTTCCCTGGGGCTACGGGTGCGCAAAGGCAAAAGTTACCATGGCCTGGCATTTAATATTGATATGGATCTGTCGCCGTTTGGCCGTATCAATCCCTGTGGTTACCAGGGATTGCAAATGGTACAGATGAAGGATTTGGTGCAGGGTAAGTTGCCCCCTTATAGCACTGTAGAAGAGCAGCTACTCGGCCATATGGTCAATAATCTGGGGTTTGAAGACTGGCAATATTTGATCGACCCAGAAGCCATATTAATTGCCGAGCAGCGTGCCTGACAGAGAGTAAGCAATGACCGACTTAAGCAGAGACGACGAACTGGCTGTAGATGCCTCCAAACTGCAACCGGTGCGGAAAACCCGCCGCCGAGTGCAGGGAGAAAAGCTGCGCGATGCCGACAAGGTAGAGCTGATTCCGGTCAAAGTTGTGCCCACCGAAACCCACCAGCGCAAGCCGGACTGGATTCGCATACGCATGTCCAATTCCCCCAAGGTGGCGGAAATCAAAAAAACCTTGCGTAGTCACAAGCTGTCTACAGTCTGCGAAGAAGCCAATTGCCCTAACCTCAGTGAGTGCTTTGGTGGTGGTACGGCGACGTTTATGATCATGGGCGATATCTGTACCCGCCGCTGCCCGTTCTGCGATGTGGGCCACGGCAAGCCGAACCCACTGGATGTGGATGAGCCAGTAAACCTGGCCAAAGCCATTGCCGACATGAAGCTCAAGTACGTGGTGATTACTTCTGTGGATCGCGACGATTTGCGCGATGGTGGCGCCCAGCACTACGCCGATTGCATTCGCGAGGCGCGGGTGCTGTCACCGAATCTGGAAGTTGAGGTGTTGGTGCCGGATTTCCGGGGCCGCATGGAAATTGCCCTGGATATTCTGAGTGCCACGCCGCCGGATGTGTTTAACCACAATCTGGAAACCATTCCCCGCTTGTACCGTGAAGCGCGTCCCGGCGCCAACTACAAATGGTCATTAAAACTGTTGCAGGAATACGGCCGACTCAACCCGCAAGTACCCACCAAATCCGGCTTGATGGTGGGCCTGGGGGAAACCAAGGACGAGCTGCTGGAAGTGTTTTACGAAATGCGTGAGCACGATATCGACATGCTCACTGTGGGCCAGTACCTGCAACCCTCCAAAGACCACTTGCCAGTGGATCGCTTTGTGCACCCGGATGAATTTGAAGAATACGCCGAATACGCCTACTCCATCGGTTTCAAACACGTGGCCAGTGGGCCGTTGGTGCGTTCCTCCTATCACGCCGATAAACAGGCCCATGGGGAAGAGGTGAAGTAACGGGCTGCGCCACTGGTTTCGCGCAGTACCCCAGCCATTCTATACCCCACTCAAAAATTTGCTTGTGGCAGCGATCAAAACCGCTGCCAGATGGTCATAATTGGGTTATCTATAAAGAGGATATACGATGGCAGAGTCAACCACTTACGTACCTCCCAAAGTCTGGACCTGGGATTCTGAAAACGGCGGTGAATTCGCCAGTATCAACCGCCCCATCGCCGGCGCAACCCACGATAAAGAACTGCCTGTCGGCGCACACCCATTGCAACTCTACTCACTGGCCACGCCCAACGGTGTCAAAGTTACCGTGATGCTGGAAGAGCTGCTGGCTGCTGGCCACACCGGTGCTGAATACGATGCCCACCTGATACGTATTACTGAAGGCGACCAGTTCAGTAGTGGCTTTGTTGGCATCAACCCCAATTCCAAAATACCGGCCTTGGTGGATCGCAGTGGTGCAGAACCCGTATCTATATTCGAGTCTGGCGCCATATTGTTGTACTTGGCGGAAAAATTTGACGCATTTTTGCCGGCTCCAGAAAAACGCCATCAATGCTTGTCTTGGCTGTTTTGGCAAATGGGCAGTGCCCCTTACCTGGGTGGCGGCTTTGGTCACTTTTACCACTACGCGCCAGAACGGTTTCAGTACCCCATTGATCGTTTCACTATGGAAGTAAAGCGCCAGCTGGATGTGCTGGATCGGCATTTGGCGGACAACCACTATCTGTGTGGTGATGATTACACCATTGCCGATATCGCCATCTGGTCCTGGTATGGCAATCTCATACTAGGCCGCTTATACGAAGCCGCTGAATTTCTGGATGTAGCCAGTTACCAGCATGTCACTCGCTGGGCCAAGGAAATAGACGCCCGACCTGCTGTGCAAAGAGGGCGGATGGTGAACCGCACCTGGGGGGAGCCTGAAGAGCAACTGCATGAGCGCCACAGTGCCGAGGATTTTGAAACCCGTACTCAGGATAAGTTAGCAGCTGAGGTAGAGTAAAAACAGGCAATAAAGCTCATTTAAAAAGCGAGACAAAACTGCTTAACAGCCAATTCCTTTAGGGCTTTTCGCTAGGGCATTTCTTCTGGTGTTGGCTTTTCGCAGCATGCAATGCTGCCTATTGAACTCTACTTAATGCACATTGAATGTTCACAAGCCCAGGCTTGGCAGTTTTTTCGATGGTAATTTGATCAACAGAAATACTGTGTTGGTTCGTTAACTTCGACACCAAGTTTATGGCTTTTTCAAAAGACACTGTGCTGAGCCAAATCCTCAGTCCGTCTTTTTCAGGTTGCATCCGATTGATTTCTAGCTTTAGGCCTTTGGCCGCCCCTGTAACCGCTTCCATTAGTGGCGTGTCAGACACAGTTTGCTGCGGCTGACTGGCTAGCAGCTTTACCTTAGGAGCGTGTGCACTCACCCATTGGAAAAGATCAACTTGTTTTGCAAGTCGGCTTTTTCCCGATTGATAATAACTGTGTACAGGAATCAATATCCCGTAGATTGTGATAAGGGCAGCAAAAAATACGGTTAACAAAAGTAGCGCCTTTTGATCTCGGTTATCGAGCTCTTTGTATCGCTGCTTTAAACTACTGATATTCATCCCTTTATCCTTGCCCTGAAACAGATAGGCGTGCAAGCACTCCAGTATCATTAGCTGTACTGGATAGTACCTCAGCGGTTAGCGATTGTTGTTCTAATTCTTTGCGTAATTTATTGATTGTTTCATTGCTACTGCTTTGGACTTCCAGTTGCAAAGTGCCTTGTTGTTGATCGAAGCGGATGTGTCGAATCTGGTGTGGCTTTTTTAAAGCCGGTGCACATTGAGCTAAAAGCGTTAAAAATCCGTTGTTAGACGATGTGCCAGTCTGGTTTTTTAAATACCCCTCCATGCGACGCTTTATATTTTCGGTATTGCTGGTGGTCGGTATTGTTTTTAAGAACAGATCTTCAGCTCGTTCTTGAAAGGAATCTGCTTCTTTATGAAAGTGCCAACCAGCGGTTAAAAAATAAGCCAGCATCAATAAAAAAGATGCTGCAAGGGAGCTAATAGCTATTTTTTGCCATTGCCTTTGAGAGCTGCTGTTTTCGGGCCGATAGACACCTTGAAGCAAGTTGAGTGCATTCTGATTATCCGCGGTGAGGGCGGTGGCAGACAGTGGTTCTGCTGAATCACGGTATAAGTTTTGAGAACCCTCACCAGAGGATGGTAAACGTGCTGCTATCAACTCCAGTTGGTCGCTTTGCAGAACAGTCCCTTTGCCATCAGAAAACCTCAGTAATGTTCTAGATCCTTGTTGGCATTGATTTAGAGTGCTCCCTGTCGGGATAGGCAGCAGTTGATAATCGGCGTAAGCAGCGGCTGGCTTAATTCCTTGTGCATCCAGTTGCTCCAGGTAGCCGTCCAGGCATCTTTTGTTGATCGCCAGTGTATGAATAACACCATTTTTAATATGACTGTGCGCAATGTGTACATTCTCTACCGGCTCGGCCAATTGTTCTTCGAGCAAAAACGGCAGAGCTTTAAGAGCCCCTCGATTGGGCAACGTAATAGTGGAGCAATGGATATGTTCACCAGGGAGTATTAGAATAGCCTGGTATACGTTTTTGTCTTTCAAAGATTCGGCGATTTCAGCCAACGGTCCGGTATCAGGCAGGCTTAAATTCGCTTTTGCTGCACTTGCCAATAGGCGCACATGCCCCTCTGGCAGTGATGGCTCAAAATACAGAGCTAGACTGTGTTCCGTCTTTTTCATCCGGAGATTCCGTGAGTTGTCCTGGCTCGGAAGCATCAAAGGCTTCTTGTGTATTGTGTCGTATTGGCAATCCGCTGGTGCGGTCCCACAGTGTCAATGTTTCTGAGTCATGACCAATATTGTATCTGGATTTCAGCGTTACTGTGCGCTCACCATATCTTGCAGTTATCAGAATCGCATACCAATGAGATTTTACTGTTAAGACGGAGCTGTCTAGTTCTATACCCGCGGTTGCTGCGGACTGTAAAAAGGATTCGACACTTTGAAACCCTTCAAGACTTTCGCTATTGGATGATTCCACAGGTACGGCCAACAAGCTATCGCGATTGCTGACCACTTGCTCACCGTCGAGGTTGGGTGCAATGGCGTTTATTACGGTGGCAGAAGCCGTATTTATATTAATTGGGAGTGGAATGGGTAATGACGACACATAAGGCTTCATCCTGAAAACTGTATCTTTGCTGGCACCAGCCAGTGCCTGCAATTGATGATAATCAGTGATAGGGCGATTGGCAGTTCGATAGCTGGGCTGTAAGTATTGGTAATGATTGTCTTCAACACCTGAACCTGTAGGTTGGCTATCGGCATCTATCCAATCCCGCAATGGTTCAATCACTTGGGGTGCGCCTTGCTGCTGAAACAAACGTCGAACTACTGCCGGATAACCGCCGTCAGCAACAATATTGTTGAGATTGATGCGGCTTTGTAGATCTTCTGTGTTTACCGTGATACGTCCTTGACTCGTGGGGTAAGTGCGTGTCAGGAATAATGTATTAATGGGTTTTTTTTCTGTTAATGCCTGTTGCAATTTGATGTGTGCCAAAGCTTCAGCACCCAGAGCATGTTGCCAAGCCTGTGCATCATCGACTATCCATTGTGTGCGCTTCAGGCTGGCCTGATTGTTGCCAATCATTTGAGCTGTCAAAATAGTGGCAATGGCAAATACCAGTAACGTACTGATTAGCGCGACTCCAGATTGATATTTAGGGAGCGAATAAGGCGGCTGATGTATGCTGTGTCTAGCTTCCGAATTTTTATTCATCGACTAATTCGCCCATTGCAAACGTACGCGTTATGTCGCCAAACACTTCACTGCTAATGCGAACAGTAATAGCCAGTGGCAATGGAAATTGAGACCGTGCCAGTTGATCTGGTGTAAGGTCATTCTCACTGGTATCTAGAGCGCTGCTGCTGGTAGGCCAATGACTACGAGGTATGCCAGCGCGGTCGATAAAACGAAACTCTATGTCTGACACATTGGGAATCAGAACCTGTTCGTAATGCTCCGTGTCTCTACTTCGATCCAAAGCTGGCCAATAAGATCGGAGCAAATGTGTTTGTTTGTTGTAAGAACTTTCTTTGATATTGCCCACCCGGTACGCCACTCGCTGCAGTGTCCCGCGAGCCTGATGTGTTGGGTTGTCCCAACCATTGCGAGTAAAAGTGAGCGCATAGCTGGATTCCAAAGTACTTATGGCGGGTTCCACTTGAAAGTATTCATTACGAATAGGGCGTATGGCGAGATTTCGCAAATCTCTTGCTAATACCCACATGCCTCTTTGCATCTCTGCAAGTGCAGTGTCGCGCTGTTGAACAGTCTCATGGGATTGCAAAACTTGATTCAGTAGTTGCCATGATCCAAACCCGATAACGCTAAAAATTGCCAGTGCCACAATAATTTCCAACAAAGTGAACCCTTGTTGTCGATAACGCCTTATTGTCGAGTGTTTGCCCATCATCGCTCTCGAAAATAGCCAGTCAGTTCAATTACTGGTGGGGCATTGCGGTCTGTGCGCACCTGTGTAGTTACTTTGCGTAGTTTGGGTTCCACAGTGCTCATAGTGTCGGTGCGAATATGCCACTCTCTACCAGCCAGTTGAGCCCGACTATCCTGTGTGCCGATACTTGGCCAAAAAGGCTTTAGGCGTAATTCTGCCAACGTGTTTTCTGCTACCCAGGTGGCGAATACCTTATCTTCAAGATGAGCTTGTTGACGCACGCTGGAGGAATTGTTTTCCAGAACGATCAGCGCCGTTACTGAAAATACCACCAAAGCGATCATCAGTTCTAACAGAGTAAATCCTCGCTGAGTGCCTCTAGAGCTACTCTCCATCACTACTCTGCCTCAAAGCGACCCTGCCAAGACCATCGCCTTCTATCACCCACGCTACATGATTAGGGCGTTTTAGCAGTAATTGAAATGGGGTGTACTCTCCGGAGTTCAAAAACACGATATCAGGCGTTGGGGGCTTTTTTTGTCTGTCTGACCCGTTAGTGTTGTCGCCATCGTCGGTCGGGAGTCGCTTGGGTTGAGCCAAGTATAGGGTAGAGCCGCTGCCAAGCTCAGTGGTAGCAAATAGTTTTTCTGAGCTGTTTTTCCAGCTGCCGAGTTTGTATTCCATTACTTGATACTGGCCCAGCCGTGTGTCCACGTAGAGCCCATAGGTTTTCTGTTGAAATAGTGATGCGTCGGCGGCGTGCTGAAGTATTAGTAATAACCGATCCGCTTGGCTGCGAAACTCCCTTTGCCCAACTACTCCAAAGGATAGAGTAGCCGTAGCAACCAGGGTGCCGATGATAAAGATCACTACCAGCATCTCGATCAGGGTAAACCCCATCGAAAACCTGTGTCCTTGGTAAGGTAGTGCCATTACCCGCTGAGCCATAGAGAGTTACAACTCCCAACTATTAATATCTTTGTCGTAATCGTCACCACCTTCTTTGCCATCTGCGCCGTATGAAAACAAATCATATTTGCCGTTAGAGCCCGGGCTCAAATATTGGTAGCGATTTCCCCAAGGATCATTGGGGAGCTTTTTCAAATAGCCCTCAGGATTCCAGTTTTTGGCTTCGGGAAACCCGCTAGGGCGATTCACCAATGCACTTAAACCCTGATCCGTAGACGGATAATTATTGTTGTCCAAGCGATACAAATCTAAAGCGTTACCAATGGAGCGAATGTCGCTTTGCGCTGCCTTCACTTTAGTCTCGTCGGCACGTCCTAAAAATTGTGGCACTACTAGTGCACCTAAAATGCCAATAATGACGACTACCACCATAATCTCGATTAAAGTAAAGCCTTGCTGTTCCTTTTTAATAAAAAGAGTTGAGTTTGTGCGTGTCGGAATTTTATTGTCCATTGGGTTACCCCACAATTTGGTTCAAGTTGAGAATGGGCAGCATAACTGCCAGTACAATCGCCAGAATAAATCCACCCATCACCACTAAAGTGACAGGTTCCAAAAAACCCACCAGTGTGGCTACGATACGCTGTAGTTCTTTTTCCTGGGCAGTGGCCGCTTTTTCCAAAAGTGTAGGCAGTTCACCGCTGGCTTCACCACTGGCGATCAGATGCAGCATCATAGGTGGGAAATAGCCACTTTGGCTCAGAGCACGGTTCAAACTTGTGCCTTCGCGAACGAGCTTATTTGCCTGTTCCAATGCCCTTTGAAATGCACGATTGTTCACGACAGATTGGGCAATGTTCATACTTTCTACCAGGGGAATACCGCTGTTTGTCAAAATCGCAAGAGTGCTAATATAGCGAGCTGAGTTACCACCGCGGCTGAATTTTTTCACAAACGGCATGGTCAGTATTTTTTTATGCCATTGCAGCCGAATCGAAGGCCGTTGCAATATCGCTCGAAGCAGCAAGATGAGCAATAAAACCCCAGTTAATAGCCAACCTCCCTGTTGGGATAGAAAATTACTCACAGTAACTAAAATTTCAGTAATCAATGGTAGCTGTTGGCCGGCATCTGAAATCGTATCAATGATGTCTGGCACTACATACACCATCAGCCCCACCACAATCGCCAATGATAGGGTTAACAACAATACAGGATACAACATTGCCAGCTGTATTTTTTGTCGAAACTCCAGTTGTGCCTCGGTGTAATCCGCCAGGCGATTCAGCACGGCGTCCAAATTGCCAGATTTTTCTCCTGCAGACACTGTAGCGCAAAAAAGAGCAGGGAAGGCGCGAGGGAACTGCTGCATACTGCCCGCTAGCGTATGGCCTTCTCGCACCAGTGTACGAATTGCTGTTAACACCCTGCGTACACTGTGTTGCTCGGTTTGATTGGCGGTTGCAGACAAGCATTCTTCGATGGGTAAACCTGCTTGCAACAGAGTGGCCAGTTGCCGTGTCGCCAGCGACAAATCAGATGTACTGATTCGGTGGCCAGAAAAAAAGCTATTTGTTGGTCGCTGCCTGGTTTCATCCACAGACAGCGGAATGAGTTGACGGTCACGCAATACTTGCCTTGCAGAGCGTAGGCTGTCTGCCTCCAGCACTCCTCTCTGTCGGCGTCCGCTGCTATCCATTGCCTGAAAATCAAAGGTGGGCATTAGGCTTCCTGAGTGACCCTTAAAATTTCTTCAAGGGTGGTTTCTCCCGCTAATACACGACTACAACCGTCACTGAATATCCCCGCGCTGTTTTGTCTAACATGGCGAGTAAGCTCTGCTTCAGAAGCTTGGTTATGAATTAAGGTGCGCAGGGTATCGTCAACAATGATCAGTTCGTAAATGCCAGTGCGTCCTCGATAGCCTTGGGAGTTACACTCTTCACAGCCTTTGGCGCGGTAGATAGTAGGGGCTTGCCCATTAACCTTGAGTAATTGACACTCACTGGAATCGGCGGTGTGTGGCTCCCTGCAGTGTGTGCAAAGAGTACGCACTAATCGCTGTGCTAATACCCCCACCAAACTGGAAGACAGTAAAAATGGCTCCACACCCATATCTTCCATACGTGTGATAGCGCCAACAGCGGTGTTAGTGTGCAAAGTCGATAGCACCAAATGCCCGGTCAAACTTGCTTGAATGGCAATCTGTGCAGTTTCCAGGTCCCTGATTTCTCCGACCATGACAACATCAGGGTCCTGTCGCAGCATAGCCCTAAGGCCACGGGCAAAGGTCATATCTGTTTTCAGGTTTACCTGTGTCTGACCGATGCCCTCCAAATTGTACTCAATAGGGTCTTCGATGGTGAGAATATTTTTCTGACCATCTTCGATGCGAGTTAACCCTGCATAGAGCGTGGTAGATTTACCGGAACCAGTAGGGCCAGTGACCAATAAAATTCCATGGGGGCGGTTTAACAACGAGCCTAATAGTTCGCGATCCTCTTTGCCCATGCCTAAAGCTTCAAAATCAAGGCGACCTGCTTGTTTATCCAATAAGCGCAAGACGATTCGTTCACCATCACTGGCTGGCATGGTGGATACGCGAATATCTACTTCGCGTCCGGCTACTTTCAAGGCGATACGTCCATCTTGGGGGATGCGTTTTTCAGCAATGTCGAGTTTTGCCATTACCTTGATACGTGAGACCAACAGGGGAGCCAATGCCCGCTTGGGTTGCAGCACCTCCTGCAATACCCCGTCTACTCGAAAGCGCACCAACATTTTGGCTTCAAAGGTTTCAATATGAATGTCTGAAGCGTTTTGGCGTATGGCTTCGCTGAGCAAGCTATTGAGCAAACGAATTATAGGGGCTTCGTCTTCCTGCTCCATCAGGTCTTCGGCTTCAGGAACCAGCTCCGCCAGTGCCGTCAAATCCAGGCTGTCGCCAATGCCGTCGGCCAGCTCTTGAGCGGAGTCACTTTTTTGATCATAGATATCGCGCAAGTGTTGGTTGAAAGCTGATTGGTTCAGCTCTGTAAGCCTGGCTGTTACGCCAGCAAACCGTTGCGCCTCACAAATGGCATTAAGGTGTGTTTCGGCTGTAAAAAACACTTCCGGGCCAGCTGTCAGCAGCACCTGATAGCGTTTGGCAAAAGAGTAAGGTAATGGGGCTATGCTCATGGCTTTTGAGCATCAGCTTGCGGTGTATCCCCTCTCTTGGGTTTCTGGGGCGGGAGCTTTTCAATTTTCGGCAGGAGTGGCTTATCTTGCAGGATGAAAAAGTTCTCAGTCTTCTTGTCAAAATGCAATTGCTGATTGCGGATACTGTCGTAGCGTTCTCTGGAGTATTGAGCCAGTGCTGCGTTATTGGGCAAAATCTTTGGGTGGATAAAAACCAATAAATTCGCTTTGGTTGCCGTAATACTGGTACTTCTAAAAAGACGGCCCAGAAGAGGGATGCTGCCTAATACCGGAACTTTGTTTTTGGTTTCGGTAAATTCATCGCGCATAAGCCCGCCCAATACCAATACTTGATCGTCGCCAATCAAGACACGAGTTTTGATTTCCCTTTTGTTGGTAACAATATCTGCAGTTTCCACGGGGGATTGAGTAATACTCTCCACAGACTGCTCAATATTCAGTGTGACTGAGTTGTTATTATTCACACGAGGTGTAACGGTTAGAGTCAGGCCAATGTCTTCCCGGGTAATTGTGTTAAATGCGTTCAGATCTCCAGGGCGCTGTTGCTGGCCAGTCAAAAAAGGCACTGTGGAACCTACCAAAATAGACGCTTCTTCATTATCCAAGGCTACAATAGTAGGGGTGGATAAAATGTTCGCGTCGGTTTCCCCAGACAGGGCATTAAGTACAAACTGCAGGTTGTTTCTGCGCAAATAGCCGAATGATAAGCCACTGCCCAGTACGGGGTTGCCGCTATCATCGAGGCTAAATGGTGTTAGACCACCGGGAAAATTACTGAACCCACCGAGTACATCGGTTTGGCCACTGGGATTGTCAGACTGCCATTGAATACCCAAATTGTGTGCCAAGTCCTCATTGACCTCTACAATTAGTGCTTCTACCAACACCTGAGCACGAGGTACATCCAGTTCTCGAATAACACCCTTCATAGTCGCCAACAGAGAAGGGGGCGCGGTAATAACCAAAGCATTTAATTGGTCGTGAGGTTCAATACTAACGGCTACATCGGCCAATCCCTGATCCTTGGATTTTTTTTGTTCACTGCCACTCACACTTTGCAGCAGTGGCACCAGATCTTTGGCATTTGCGTATTGAATGCGAATTACCTGGGTATTGCCTTGCCCCTGTAGTGGCTGATCCAAGCGCCCAATTAAAGTACGAATCTGCTGGCGTGATACTGGATCACCAGTCATTAAAATACTGTTGGAGCGTTCGTCTACGGCCAGTGTGAAAGAATTAACAGAGCTTTCTCCAGATTGCTTGGGCAGCAGCTTTGATACAACATCACTCACTTCTCGAGCGGATGCAAACTCCAGCGGGATCAGCTCAATATCGATGATACCGCTTTTATCCATGCTGTCGACGATATCCATAACCTGTGCAATCTTGTTGGCACGCTCTGCCACAATCAGCATATTGGTTTGTGGGTAAGCGGCGACGTAACCAGATTGGGGAATCAATGGGCGCAACAAATTCAGCAGATTGTTTGCTGAGATGTTTTTTACCTTGATGACTTTTACAACCAGCTCTTCTCCCTTAAGGGGCTGGCCATCTGGTGACATAGGGAGTGAGGAGGTTTTGGCGCCAGCGACGGGGATTACTTTTAATGAGTCACCGCTATCAATGACTGCAAGGCCGTGTACTTCAAGAACCGACAGAAAGACTCGATAGGCTTCTTCTCGAGTCATACTGTCGCCAGCCAATACAGTAACTCGGCCTTTCACATTGGGGTGAAGAATAATATTTTTCTGAGTAACCCCTTGGGCCCAGCGAATTAAGTCCACTACATCGGCATTATCTAAAGCCAACATAATGCCTTTATCGGCTGATGAGTCAGTGCCCTGCTGAGCAAGTGCAGGCGGAAGGGATATTGCCAAACAAATGGTGATCAGCAACAACTGGTGTAGTTTATTAACCATGCTGGGTGCCTATTATTTTCGGTCTCTCAGGCGTTTTAAGCGTTCTTTGAGTTCGTCGCGTGAGGTCGCAGTGCTGGCAAGAACAGGAGTGATATCGGGAGCGGCGACGGAGTTAGAGGTGGCAGAATCTATAGTGGGTGAATCATTTGCTAATTGTTTCCTGGCTACAATACTCTGGTCCGTGTCGGATCCTGTATGCGCCTCTTTGTCCGGTTGTCTGGCCAAGGCTTGGTTCTGAATACTCTTGATATCAGGGGAAATACGCGGAAACAGCAAAACTTCGTCCCGTCCATTGCGCCTTAGTACAACAGAGTTTCTGGTCACGCCGACAAGTTCTGCCCCGCCGGGTACAGTTTCACCACCAAAATAGCGTTTCGATGGTTTGCTGCCATCGGCAATCAGCGCGCTGGCACTTTTATGATCAGAGTGAGAGAAGGTTCCGATAAGTCTGAGGTTAAGCCGAGTCAGGGGGATATTTTTAACAGGTTTGGCCTCAGGTGTTGAGGGTTTGACCTGAACAACACCAAATAGCTGGGCCATTGGTTTTACATCGAATACATGGGGTGTGAGTTTGTTGTTTGACTCAGTGGGTGGCGAGGGTTTGCCAGTAAAGCCGTATTCGTCTAACTCATTGCTGATGCGCCAGTCGGCAAGTGCGGTAAAACCAATAGCTAAAGACACAGCCAACCACACAGCAAATGTGGTCAAGCGGTATACATTGGTATTTGATTGCCAATTAGCACTCATGGAGTCCTTCCGGTCCCTTTTCCTATTAAAGCCTTTGATTGCGCTAAAGGTGGTAGAATAGCTCTTTGCTAACACATAGCAGTTTACGCTAACTCACCCCCTCTTGGTGAAATCAACATGAATTGTAGGCTAATTATTCGAATTTTCACAGAGCTTATGCGTTGCTAGCTACTTATCCTTGACTTCATCTTTTACCTTATCAGAGCTTACAGTCGTTGTTTGTTGGTACCCGTTGATGGGTGTTGGGAACAAGAAGCTGAGTTTGTTGAGGTCTCCATAAACCTCACACAGCATCAAAAACTGGTGCAGTGCAATTCTGCCAGAGCTTTCAAATTTCCGAATGGTGGCTGCCGGTACACCGGTGAGTGTAGCGGCGGTGTTTCGGCTGTGGCCAAAAAGTTCCCGTCGTTGACGAACTATTTTCGCTAAAAACTCAAGATTTTCGTGAACGGTCAAAATTGACATTGTGGTATCAAATGGAGGCTTTTTTATTATCTTTTTTGATACGGTAGTATCAAAAATTCTTATTCTTGCACTTCAGTGGTGCATCAGTTTGTTTGAACACAAAAAATAAGATGCTCAGCTTGCTAAAAAGTTGCCTGCCATGGTTTGACACACCCAAAACCCAAGTCTATACATTTAAGTATTCGTCTCACGGATCACAGGAATGTTGAGGCGTAGGGAGACGGCGCATTGCTGCGTTTACGAAAAGGTTTCGGATTGGGGGGTTGTAAGGATGTTGGTCTGTTCTGGGCAGTCTTTGTCGGTTATTGGGGGTTGTTCTAACCCTGGGTTTATTTACACATATTCTGATTTTTTAATCCGTTAAGCGTCGGTCACAGTCATGGATGGCCGTTGCGTTTCAAGGGGTTTGAAGGCTTTGCATCTTGTCAGGGTGCAGGGTCTTTTGCGGTTTCTCGCACTGTCTTTTTTTGTCACTGATTCTGTTGCGTCGATGCGCACGGCTGGTTTCGTGCGCGTGTCGTTTTAATGACCATGGGGAAGGTTGTTATGGGTACTTTGGGTAGGGTGGTTTCTCTGTTTACGGGTGTTGCAGCGAAGGCGTTGTTGCTGTTGAGCCTGTCCGTGTTTGGTGCTCAAGTGTTTGCGGGCATCAGTGCCACGCCAAATCCCAGTACAGGGTCGTTTACACTCAACTGGACGTACGGTGCGGACACCATTGTTGGTTACCGCGTGTACGAAAACGGCACATCCATTGATTACATCGCAGGCCATGCGACCAGTCGCAGCAAAAGTTTTTCCAACAAGCCAGTTGGCACCTACACCTACTTGGTGAAAGTCACAGTTACTCAGATTGAGACATACGAAGATGAGAACACTGGTGACGAATACGAGGAAGAGATTGATTATACGTATACAGTTGGCTCAATTACCGTCACTGTACACAATCCTACACCTGCAACACCTGCCGGTTTAAACGCGCCCACCAGTGATGGCAATGGTGCCTACACGGTCAGCTGGTCCTCGACTGCCCACGCATCCACCTATCAACTGCAACGCCGCCTGTCTGGTGGCAGCTGGAGCACCATCCACAATAGCAGTACCACCAGTCGTTCCGAGTCTGGTCTGGGCAATGGTGTGTGGGAATACCGCGTTCGTGCCTGTAACAGTGCTGGCAGTTGTTCCGGTTACAGCGGTGTGGACAGCACCCAGGTGGCCATCGCCCCCGGGGTACCGGGCACCGCCAGCATCAGCCCCAGTACCAGCTACACCGGCAGTCACTCGTTGACTTGGGGGGCGGCGTCAGGTTCTGTCACCAAGTACGACGTGGACAAACGTTTTAATGGTGGCAGTTGGAGCAACGCTTACGACGGCACTTCTCGCAATCGCACGTTTAGCGGGTTGAGCACCGGTACCCACCAATACGCCATTCGCGCTTGCCGCACCACCGGCAGTTACACCAATTGCTCAGCTTGGCGTTACTCGTCCAACGCCACGGTGACGGTTCCGTCTGCGGTGAGTCAACCCAACGCGCCCACCAACGACAACAACGGCGCATACTCCGTCAGTTGGTCTGGTTCGACCGGCGCTACCTCCTATCAGCTGCAGCGGCAAGCCAATGGCGGCAGCTGGAGCACCATCCAAACCAGCAGTGCTACCAGTCGTTCCGAATCCGGTTTGGGCAATGCGGTATACGGCTATCGGGTGCGCGCTTGTAGCGCCGTGGGTTGTTCCGCTTACAGCCCGGTGGACACCACCCAGGTGGCGATCACCCCTGGAGTACCCAGCTCCATTACCACACCGGGCACCAATTACAGTGGTACCGTGTCCCTCAGCTGGGGCGCGGCCAGTGGCTCTGTGAGCTACTACGATCTGAACAAGCAATTTAATAGTGGTAGTTGGGTAGGAGAGTACGATGGTTCTGCTCTTAGTCGCACAGATACGGGGTTGGTAGTAGGTAACTACCGTTACGCAGTCAGAGCCTGCCGTACCACTGGCAGCTATACCAGCTGTTCGGGTTGGCGCTATGGCAATACTTTTGCCGTCACCACCCCAGCGACACCGGGAACTCCCAATGCGCCTTCCGGTGATCCGGATGGCGCCTACAGCGTGAGTTGGAGCACCACCACCGGTGCTACCAGCTACGAATTGCAACGGCAAACCAACGGTGGCAGCTGGAGTACCATCCACAATGCCAGCGGCACCAGCAGATCCGAATCTGGTCTGGGTACGGCCACGTACGGTTATCGGGTACGAGCCTGTAGTGCGGTGGGCTGTTCGGGATACAGTGGTGTAGACAGTACCGATGTGGCCATTGCGCCGAGTGTTTCACCTTCGATCAGTATCTCGCCACAACACACGACCAACAGTACTCACACCGTTAGTTGGGGTGCATCAACGGGTACCGTTGCCATGTATCGCCTGGAACAGCAAAAAGACGGTGGTGGGTGGTTGGAAGTGTACTCCGGCGGTGCCACCAGTCGGGCGATCAACAACTTAATGACCGGCAGTTACCACTATCGTGTCAGGGCCTGTAACACTCAGGGTAGTTATCAGGGGTGTTCCGGTTACCGCACTACCACTAATGCCGGTTCTGTGGCGACTCCAGGCACGCCCTCAGGTCTGAGTGCGCCGGCGACGGATAACGATGGCAGCTTTACGGTGAACTGGAACGCCTCCGGCGGCGCCAACAGCTATACCTTGCAACAACGTTTGGGCAGTGGCGCCTGGAGCAACATCCATACAAGCGGCGCCACCAGCAAAGCGGTATCGGGTTTGGGCAACGGCAGTTACCAGTTCCGGGTACAGGCTTGTAACGTCAGTGGTTGTAGTGTGTACAGCAGTGCGGTGACCACCCATGTGGCCATTGCACCGGGTGTGCCTTCCAGCATCAGTGCCAGCCCTTCCACCAGTCCTGATGGCAACCATACGGTGAACTGGGGAACGGCCAGCGGCACACTGACCACATACGATATGGATCGTCGTGTTAACGGTGGTAGCTGGACCAATGAGCAAGACACCAGTGCCCGCAGTAAAGCGTACAGTGGTCAAAGCGACGGCACTTATGAATACCGGGTCAGGGCGTGTCACACCGTTGGCAGCAATACCCAGTGTTCCGGGTGGCGTACCGCAGCGGCGGTGACCGTTCTGTTGCCACCGGGAACCCCTGGTAGCACCAGTGTGCCGACCACCAATGGTACCGGCAGTTACACGGTAACCTGGACGGCGGGCAACGGCACCACCGTAGACTACTTGCTGCAAGAACAAATCAATGGTGGCAGTTGGGCCGACGTCACCACCACTGCCAGCACCAGTTACGCCGTCACCGGCAAAGGGGATGGCAACTACAGCTATCGGGTTCGCGCCAATAACGGCAGTGGCAGCAGTGGCTGGAGTGCCACGGATACGGTGGCGGTTATCCATGTTCCGGGCACTCCGGGTGCCATCAGTGGCCCAGCTCAAAGCTATGGTTCGGGCATTACCTTGACCTGGGGCAGTGCTGCGGGCAGTGTGGGTTATTACAGCCTGGAACAGCGCAAGGACGGTGGCAGCTGGGGTGTGGTTGACTCCGGTTCAGATCGTACGTATACGGCCGGCACACTCACTGAAGGCACTTACGACTATCGAGTCAGGGCGTTCAACAGCTCTGGTGGCGGCGGTTACACCGCGGTGCACAGTGTTGCTGTGGCACCTCACACACCACCGCCAGCGGCGCCAACCGCTCATGTAGAACCCGCACCCAGTGTGAATGCAGGCGAAGTGATCGAAACCGACAGTGTGGGCACGATTGCGGGCAGCTTCCGGGTGGACGAATCCGGCAGTGCCACCTACAGCATTCCCATTGCCACGGCGGCGGGTACCGCGGGTGTGGCCCCTCAGCTGTCCCTTAACTATTCCAGCCAGGGCGGCAATGGCCTGGCGGGTCTGGGCTGGAACATTGGCGGTTTGAGTGGCATCAGTCGTTCGCGCCAAACTCTCCAACAGGATGGCGACCCCATGCCCATCACCTGGGGGCCGGAGGACCGCTTTGCGTTGGATGGCCAGCGCCTGATTTTGGTGTCGGGTACCTATGGAGCGCCGGACTCCGAATACCGCACGGAGATCGACAGCTTTGCCCAGATCTACGCGCGTGGCGGTAGCACCGGTCACCCGGATTACTGGGAAGTGCATCGTAAGGACGGCTCTACCTCGTTCTATGGAGACGTGCCGACGGGCAACTTTACCGATGCCAAGCAAAACAACACAGCGGGTCAAACCCTGACCTGGGCCCTGAAAAAGTTCCAGGACAGTGTGGGCAATCCTATCTGGTTCGATTACCACAACGACGCCGATGGTCATCGCATCGAGGAGGTGAAGTACGCCTATGGCAGTGCCGGTGGCCCCAGTGGGTCTAACGCGCGGGTTCGTTTTACCTACGGTTCCCGAAACGATGTGACCCGTGGCTATGTGGCGGGGTACGAATTTAGTACCGGCCAGCGACTGACCAGTGTGACCAGTTACAACACCGGTGGCAGTGGTGAAACGGCGCTGCGCACCTACCACCTGAAGTATCTGGATCAGAGCAACAACGGCACCAGTCAAAGTCAGCCGGCTACGGATGATCTCAGCCGTCTCACCAGCATTGAAGAGTGCGTGGGCAGTCGTTGTTTGCCGGCCACTACCTTTGACTGGGCGCTGCCCAGTGTGGGTATCAGCTTCAGTCCTGTCAGTACTTTTAATATTGGTCCAGCACGTGGTGGTGACGACTACATTGCGGATTACCGCCCAGCGGATATTAATGGCGATGGACGCATGGATCTGGTGTGGCTGGAGGCCAGCCCTAATCGCCATGGTAATACAGACTATCATGCCTTGTATTACGCTTTGGCAAATGATGCCGGTGGTATGCATCCTGGGGTAAAAGTTTTTGAGGATGGGGATTTTACTGGCAATGTGCCCAACAAAATTGAAATTGTGGATTACAACGCCGATGGCCGTATGGATGTCCTGTACTGGGACAACAATGAATATGTAACGAATAAAAACAGTGAATGGCGAGTTCACCTTTCATTGCCTCAAGCCAATGGAGCGTGGAGGCTGTCTAGTAGCGGATTTAGCTTTGGTACGGGCATTCCTGCAAATAAGGACAATACCTTTGCTGACATAAATGGTGACGGTTTGGTGGACTTGGTTGAGAATAACAATGTTCGCTATCTCAAGCACGACGGCAGTCAGCCAATTACATCGAACCGCTACTATTACTTCTCCAACCACTTTAATGGCGCCATTGATATTGACCCACCCAGTGGTTATTGGAATGAGTTAAGAGACAACTGGGGCCCTGAACGCATTAGTGCCAGCGGAGGTGACTTTGATGGCGATGGTCGGGTGGATTTTATTGGTCGTATATCTGGTTATAACGAAGAAATAGTGGGTGACGATGAAGACATTGAAGAAACTGACCATATCACCCTGAATGACATTTGGCTCCATAAAGGTTTTGACAGTGGCAGTGGTGATATTGAAACAGCGTTATTTTCCAGCAGTGTATTAAGAAACGTAAGTGAAGGAGATATTAGATACGCCGATTTTAATGGCGATGGCCTAACCGACGTGCTCTTTAAAAAACTTGGCAGTTGGCGTGTGGCCTTAAGCGATGGTACTCGATTAATAACACTATCGGATACGCTGGGCACTGACATTGAAAAGGACCTTCAGGTAGTCGATTACAATCGTGATGGTTATCAGGATGTGGTTTGGCATGATGTTGATGATAGACAGATAAAAGTTCGCTACTGGAACGGTAGTGGCTTTGATCTGGCAGAGAACGCTAAAGGTACTTTGGGTAGTATTGAGGATCTGGAAAGGCGTCGCTATCAGTTTACGGACGTCAATGCCGATGGCATTACGGATGTGGTGCAGTTTGATCTTCAATTCGGTGGAGCTAACACCTCCAAAATCTATCTGTCCACGCAACAAAATGTTCCCACCAACCGCATCACCGGTGTCACCAATGGCCTGGGTGCGGAAACCAATATCACCTACGGTACCCTGGCTACCAGCGGCCACTACCAGCGCGTTAACGTTGGTAGCACTACCCACACCTACGACGGTCCCTGCTTCCCCGAGAATCCCTACGACGAAGACGAGGAAGAGTTTGACCCAGGCGAGTGCGAATACACCTACAGCACTGCCAATGTGGGCGACTTTTACAGCATGCTCAACGGCGGATGGGACGTGCAATCCAGCGCCCACACTCTGGGCAAAGACGTTAACGACGACGGGCAGCGAGATCCGGTACTGGAGCTAAACGGCCCCATGTACGTAGTGACCGATGTGGCCAGTTCCGCACCGGCGGCGGATGACGCCAATCCTGGTACTGTGAACAACAACGCCACCAGTTCCATCAGCTACTACTACGGCGAAGCCAAAGTACAGGCCATGGGCCGAGGCTTTTTGGGCTTCCAGCGGCTGAGAACCGTGGACAACCAAACCGGGGTGATCACCACCACCAGCTATCGGCAAGACTTCCCGTTTATTGGTTCACCACTGCAAACTACGGTGACCACCGACGATGGCCACGTACTGAGCATGTCTGAGAACATCTGGAAGCTCAAACACTGGAACGGGAGCAGCCATACGGAGTGGAGTGGCACCGGCATGCCGGCGACCAAACTTTACGCGCCGTACCTGGCCCGCAGTATCGAAAAAACCTACGACCTGGCGAGTAATGGCAGTGCCCAAGGCGCTCATCTGCAAACGGTGACCACCGACAACCTCTATGACAGTTACGGCAACCCGCTGACCATTACCGTCACCACCGACGATGAAACCGGCAGCGACCAGTTTGTCAAAACCACCACCAACACCTACGGCACCAGTACTTGGGAGCGGGAGATGGGTCGCCTTAGTCGCACCCAGGTGGTGAGCACCCGCAGCGGCAGTGTCGCCGACACCGAGACCCGCACCAGTGCCTTTACCTACATCACCAGCGGTGACAAACGCGGCCTGCTGGCCACGGAAGTTATTGAGCCAGACAATGTTGCCTACCGGTTGACCACAACGTACCAGTACGACAACTTTGGCAACAAACTGCGTGCTACCACCAGTGGGGCAGGGGTTACCTCTCGCTACAGCCGCAGCGAATACGACGCCTTGGGCCGCTATGTCGAGCGCAGCTTCAACAGCCTGGAACAAAAAACCAGCGAAGTGGTTACCCGCAACGGCTACGGTCAAGTTACCCAGGCCAGAGACCTCAATGGTCTGGACGTGGTCAGCGCTTACAGCCCGTTGGGCCGCAAATACTTTGAACGCGGCGAGACCGGTGGCTTTAGTAAAACCTACCTGACGGACGCGGACACCAGCCACTGTCCGACAGGCACGGTCTACAAAGCCATCAGCCACAGCGCCGGGGGTGGGCAGAGCCAGCAATGCTTTGACAAACTGGGTCGTGCGATTCGTAGCCTGAGCGTGGGTTTTAGTGGCAACTGGATTGCCAGCGACGTGGAGTTCGACACCCTGGGTCGCACCAAACGCCAGAGCGAACCCTACTACCTGGACAGTGGTTCTCCCATCTACTGGACCACCATCGACTACGACATCCTGGGCCGTCCGACCACCACCACACTGCCGGACAACAGCACCGGTAGCGTGCAATACAACGGCTACAGCACCGTCACCATCAACGACAAAGGCCACCGCAAGGTGGAAACCAAAAACGCGTTGGGCGAAGTGGTGGGTGTGACCGACAACGAAGGGGGCAGTGGTCATGAAACCTCCTCGGTCAGCTACGCCTACGACGCCCAGGGCAACATGACCACCATGACCGACTCGGCGGGCAACGTGAGCACCATTCACTACGACCTGTTGGGCCGCAAAGACTGGATGGATGATCCGGACAAGGGCTACTGGACCTACAGCTACAACGTGTACGGCGAACTGGAATCACAAACCGATGCCAACGGTCAGACCAGCACACTGAGCTACGACGTGTTGGGCCGACTGATCCATCGGATTGATCGCCGCACCAACAACAGTGTGGAAAGCGACACCCAGTGGCACTACAACAACGGCACCAGTGGGCTGGGCCTTGGCTTGCTGAACAACGTTCAACAAGACAACGGCGATGACGGCACTAACGACTACGTCAAAACCGTTACCTACGACACCTACGGGCGGGTGACCCACACCGCCACGGCACTGGGGGCTGGCGGCAGCGACGGCAGCTACATCGAACAAGTGACCTACGACCAATACGGCCGTACTTACCAAACCTTCGATGCGTCTACCGACCCCACTGGGGCTACCGGTTACCAGGGCACTCAAAGCCATTACAACGCCTACGGCTACATGGACTGGGTGGGCGATGCAGTGCTGGGCAGCAATGGTCAACCGCGGAGTATCTACCGCACCATCACCAGCATGGACGCACGGGGTAACGTGACGGGTGAAACCCGGGGCGACAACGTCAGTATCGCTCGGGTGTACGACCCACAAACCGGGCGCATCGAAACCATTGATGCCACTCACGCCTTGGGGGCCGAAGTCCAGGACCTTGAGTACGAGTGGGACACCATTGGTAACCTGGAATGGCGAGAAGAAAAATCCGGTAACAAAAACCTGCGAGAAAACTTTGGCTACGACGACCTCAACCGCCTGACCAGCTACCAGGTGGTAGGCCAAGCGGCCAAAACCGTGCAATACGACGCCCTGGGCAACATCCTCTACAAGAGTGATGTGGGTACCTACAGCTACGGTACGGGCAATAATAGCGGAGCCGGGGACGCGGGCGTACACGCGGTGACCCAAATTACGGGAGCGGAAGCGGCCACCTACAGCTACGACGACAACGGCAACAATACCAGTGGGGATGGCCGCAACATCACCTACAGCACCTTTGACAAGCCCTTAACCATCAGCAAAGGCGGTCACACCACCGGGTTCCAGTATGGGCCGGACAGAGCCCGCTACAAACGCACCGACACCAACAGTAGTGGCACCAAAACCACCCTGTACGTGGGCAACACCGAGTGGATTACCCAGGTCAATGGCGATAAAGAAATCAAACGCCATCTGGGGGGGACTTTGATTACCCTGAAGCTCAACAGTGCGGATCAACTGCAAAGCGTGGATACCCACTACCAGTACCATGATCATCTGGGCAGCCTGGACGTCATCACCGACGAAACCGGTGCGATTGTGCAGGAAATGAGCTTTGACGCCTGGGGCGAGAGAAGGGACGCTACAGATTGGACGGCCTTGGCCAATGGGGCATTGACCACCTTTGACAGCAGCATCACCACCAGAGGCTTTACGGGCCATGAGATGCTGGATGAGGTGGGTGTGATCCATATGAATGGGCGGATTTACGATCCGAAGATTGCCAGGTTCCTTCAGGCCGATCCGTTTATACAAGATCCATTAATGAGCCAAAGCCTCAATAGGTACGCCTACACAATCAACAATCCGCTCAACGCGACGGATCCGAGTGGGTACTTTATATTTACATTGGCGGCAATCGTATATACGGCAGCTGTTGAAGGGATCAAATGGTACGTAGCAGCAGCTATTTTTGGTGCAGCTGGTTTTGCAGATGCGTTACTTCAAGGTGCGAGTCTTGGTGATGCCTTAAAATCTGGTATATCAGCAGCTGCGCTCTCTGCTGTTGGAGCAAACTTTGGCTTAGAGGCCGGGCAAAGCTTTGGCTTTAACCCTGCCACTTATAGATATGTGGCTGCTATGGCGGTTACTTCAGGTGTTACATCGGTGCTCCAAGGTGGTAAATTTGGCCATGGTTTTGCCTCGGCGGGCTTAGGGGCAATTGCCGGAGGCGCTTTAAAGATTGACGGGATCAAAAGCGTAGGAGCAAAAGCAGCAGCTAGAGCGATTGTTGGAGGTACTGTTTCCCAACTGTCGGGTGGAAAGTTCTCTAATGGTGCAATATCGGGGGCATTCTCTTCTTTAGCCAGTGATTATGGTGAAAGCCTTAAAAGTGATCCTCGCCAGGACTTTTCGATAAGTTTTGAAGCAGATATAGATATTGTGGACCAACCTAGAGAACCTGTGATTAATGAGGATGTGGTTACAGAATCCATGGATGGAGGAGCGCAGGCTGATCTTAGGCCAGCTCCGGCGTCTAATGGCAAAGGTTCGGTCACTAAACGAGATTATCAGGCACCGAATATTAGCCGAGATTTACCGAATGCGGTGGCAACCGATACAAGGATGGTTAGTGCGATAGACTTTGCTAGTCCGGGGGTTGACCCACAAAAATTATCTTATGGTGTTGCATCTTTGGGTGACTATGGTGATAGGTTGCAAAAAGCTGCTTTGGGCACGATTGGGGTTGCTGTTTCTGCTCCTGTTATCATAGGTGAATTAGGTGTTGTACAAACTCTGGTTTGGGCAGATAGGGTTACTACTGCAGGTACAGTTGTAAGCTTTGCTTCTGACCCAAACGTACGGGATGCGTTTTCGCTGGGTGTGAGTGGTAGTAGAGAAGCTTTTACAACCTACGCAGATAAGTTACAGAGGACATCCAGATTTGGCTCACCATCAAAGGCGGCAACAGTTGTTGGTGTCGCGATATCTCAAACAGTGTCCAATTTGCCATGAAAGAAGTAGAAGGTAGAAATTTATTTACATATATTTTTTGGGTTAGCGCTCCATCGCTATTTGCATTCTTTTTGTTGGAAAAATATGTTGGTTTTTACGTCACTATTTTAGTGGTAATAATTTTGAATATTGCCAGCTCCAAGCTTATTTTTAATAAATTTTTAGGGTTAAAAGAAACTTTTTTATTACGCTGTATTTTTTTATGTTCAATTACTAATGTAATTTTTTTTGGATTTATATTTTTTTATGATATTAGTGCTAAAAACAGTATAGTGCTGATGTTGGTATTGTTGGCTAAATATGCTCTGGATTATTGGTATTTATCCAAATATTTAATAGTTTTAAAAGAATGAACATGAACAATGGGTCATTAAAGGGGTCAGAGTGAAGCTCCCCCAGTTTAACGGATACTTAAAATCAGCGACACTGTCGCCACAGGAGTATCCCCATGACATCAAAGAGAAAGCCTTATAAGACCTACACCCGCGACTTTAAGTTGGAAGCTGTTCGGCTAATGGAAGAGTCGGGACGCTCACCAGCTGAGATAGCCATGGAACTAGGCATTCGTCGCAATCAATTGTACAAGTGGAAAGAACAACTTGCCGAAAAAGGCGAGGACGCCTTCTCTGGTCGTCGCGGTCGGCCAAGCCAAGAAAACCAAAATGAACTTTCCGCTCTCCAAAAGGAGAATGCTCGTCTCAAGGAAGAAGTTGAAATACTAAAAAAGGCCGCAGCGTACTTTGCCAGAGACCTCAAGTGAAGTACGCCTTCATCAAAGAGCAGCGCCGTAGCCATGCTGTTCAACGTTTGTGTTGTGTACTGGGCGTGTCAACCAGCGGCTTTTACGACTGGTGTAACCGGCCAGAAAGTGCTCGTGTTAAGGAGAATCGCCGGTTAACGACGCAAATACGCTGTTTCCATCGAGCGAGCCGTGGCACTTATGGCTCTCCGCGCATTCATCAAGACTTGCGAGATATCGGTGAGTCCGTGAGCGTTAATCGGGTTGCCCGCTTGATGAAAAGCCAGGGAATACAGTCCAAGGTGGCTAGAAAGTTTGTGGTTACAACGGACTCAAAGAATACATTACAACCCGCTCCAGATTACTTGCAGCGACGCTTCTGGGCACTAAAAGCCAATCATGCCTGGGTGTCGGATACGACGTTTATCCGCACGCGTCAGGGCTGGCTATACCTTGCTGTCGTACTCGACCTGTACTCTCGGCAAGTGATCGGCTGGGCCATGAGTGACAGCAATAACAGCAAGCTGGTAAAGGATGCTCTCACTATGACTGTGTGGCGGCGGGGGAAGGTAGAGGGTGTGATTGTGCATTCGGACCAGGGAAGTACGTACGCGTCTGGCGACTACCAGCAACAGCTGTTGGAGAACAAGCTTATATGCAGCATGAGCCGCAAAGGTGAGTGCCTGGACAACGCAGTTGCTGAGAGCTTTTTTGGCAGTTTGAAAACGGAACTGGTGGATCACGAAGATTATCGAACTAGGCAAGAAGCCAAACAAAGCCTCTTTGAGTACATTGAGGTGTTTTACAATCGGTATCGACGGCATTCTTATTTGGGCTATGTGAGCCCAGTAGAGTACGAGAGAAAGAATGCCTCTTAATTTATCACTCCGTTATTTTGGGGGAACGTCAACCCTCTTCAGGTAACTTTTAATGGAGGAGCTGTCAATTACTCACATGCTTCAGCAGTCATTTCGAAAGTCGGGGCGAATCTTGATCCAATTAGCTCTTATAATGTGCATAGGTTTGATTTGGTTCCTCAGGTTATTGGTGGGATGGTAATATTTTTGAAGTGATAGGCTCCATATTGGCTGCTCCTACACTATTTATGGGTCCGAATATTAGCCCTCATACTGTCTATAGGCCTAAGCCATGAAAAATATAAATAAATTATTTTTATTATTTTTTACTGTCTGCACATGTTCATGCAAGAGTCAGGAACTCGATATGGATATAGAAGCTTGGGTCAACTACCACATTAGTTTTAATGATCATAGTGCTAGCTTTTCTCTTCCCTCGGGAGGAAGGCTCACCGTATCCCCAGTTTCAGAAATTTCTAACGAATATTTGAATAAAGATTTTCTTACTATACTTGATGTCGGATATGACTATAAAGATGGGTACCAGTCAGTTCCAGGGTTTAGGTTGGGGGTTCAAATAACGAAATACCCCGAAGGTATCATGGGTCAAAATGCACAAGGGGGCGAGCTACTCGATGTTTTATTGTTGACGTTCAATAAACTGTACTCTGGTTCTGTAAGTTACAAAGAGAAAACCAGAGAAGATCTCACGTTGGAGTCAATTGGAAGAAATATTTGGGTTTATTCATCAGGAAAGAATGGTGAAAGCTATTCTATGAATTTCACTGAGTGTTGTTTTATTTCAGTAAATGCAAACTATTATGGGAAAGAGTATTTAAATGAATCATGGCTAAAATCAAGAAAAGAAATTTTTAGGAAATTTGTAGAAAATTTCTTAGTAGAATAGATAGTTGTATAGCGCATCCGAGCTTTACTTTAAGAAAGATGGCGCTCTCTGAGAAGGGGTGACTATCTAGAAAAAGTCTTGGTGGTTATCTGCCGGGGCTTTTTTAGTGCCTGCCTATTTTGTTGCCGAATGGTCACTTTGCGCCAGCAGGGTGGTCAGTGAGTTCCGGTTTGAGTGGTCAGTCTTTGCCAGCAGCGTGGTTGCTTTGGTGCAGTGCATGCAAAATACTATCCATCACCTTACCTCGATAAAAACCTCCCTGTTTGTCGCCACTAGCTTCGTAAAATTTGATAATGTAGATGGCCGATATATATCCGCTATGACTGTTGGAGGGAGAGTATGTGTGACGAACAAACAGAAAAAGACAACGAAGAGTTTGCCAGAAATGGTGGGCAGTTAAATCGGCGCGATTTCAGCAAGTTGGGTGTGGCGGCGATTACCGCCTTGGTGTTTCCTTCAGTTGCTTCGAGCTCTGAAACGCTTGAAGAGTCGGATGTTTCGGTACCCATGGCAAATGGGGTTTCCGATTGTTATTTCGTCAGGCCCGCCAAAGGAAAATGCCCCGGTGTTTTGATGTGGCCAGACATTAAAGGGTTGCGGCCCGCGTTTAAGGCCATGGGTAAGCGCCTTGCCATGGCTGGCTATGCGGTACTTGTCGTCAATCCGTTTTATCGGGATGCCAAAGCGCCGGTGGTCGGGCCGGGAGCGGACTTCCGCGACCCGGATACTCGAACGTTTCTTCGCGGTATGGCGAGTAAGCTCACCCAAGATGCGAGTATGTCGGATGCCCGTGATTACATTGCATTTCTCGATAGCCAGCAGAGTGTCGATACCGGCAAAAAAATTGGCACCTTGGGTTACTGCATGGGTGGCCGTCTGATTATGCGAACCGCTGCTGCAGTTCCCCAGCGGGTTGGCGCTGCGGCGTCTTTCCATGGTGGTGGGCTGGTTAAAGATACCCCTGACAGCCCACATTTGTTGATTCCTCGCTCAACGGCGCAAGTGTTGCACGCTATCGCCGAGAACGACGACAAGAAAGACCCTAATGCCAAGCACGTTCTGGCTGAGACTTATAAAGCTGCAGGTATTCCGGCGGAGATTGAAGTTTACGAAGGCGCGCTACACGGCTGGTGTCCGCCAGATTCCAGGGTGTACAACAAGGAGCAGGCGGAAAAAGCCTGGGCCAGATTGCAGGTACTGTTTAAGACGGCTCTGGTCTAGTTCACGCTGTAAATACAGAGAATAAATATGTCTTCACCATCAAATCGTTTACTCAATACCGCGTTATTTATTGCGCTTGCTATCTGTCTGCTGCTGTTTGTTGTGGCGATATGCGGCTACCGACTGGAATTTTGGCGTTTTGGTATGTCGGCAAAAATCATTCGCTGGGGAATTTATCTGGCGATGGGTGTCGGTGTCGCCGGTATCGGTGTGTTTATCAAAGCGTTAATTGATAAAAGCTCTGTTGTGCCCGCTATCGCTGCGGTTGCCATCGCGGTGATACCGGTTGCGATGGTGGTGCCAAAAGTGCTGGAGGCGCGATCGGTACCGAAAATACACGACATCACCACCGATCTGGTGACGCCACCGGCGTTTGACAAAGTGGTGCTGTTGAGGGGTGACAACAGTAACCCATTGGATCGCGCCAATCCCGAATTGGCAAAACTGCAAAGTGATGCCTACCCGGATATTCAGCCCATTGTGTCGCAGCTCACACTACCGCAGGCGATTGAGCGTGCCGCTGACGTTGCCGAAAGCTTGGGCTGGGAAGTGGTCAATCTTGATCAATCAACGGGTCTGGTGGAAGCGGTTGTAACGACGCCCATGTTTGGTTTTAAAGACGATGTGGTTGTGCGTGTCACCCGTAATGACGGTGACACCCGCATCGACCTGCGTTCAGTATCTCGCGTCGGCCGCAGTGATCTAGGTGCCAATGCTGCTCGTATCAGGCGTTTTATCCAAGCGTTTTGAACCCTTCAGAAATATCTTTCGCCTGGCCCTTTTGCGGTTGGGTGGGTTTTAACAGCGCCATCAACAGCGCCGGTAAAAACGTTAAGCTCAATACCGTGGATACCAAAATGCCACTGAGGACGATAATGCCAACACCGCGGTAGAGTTCGGTGCCTTCGCCGGGAATCAGTACCAGTGGCGCCAGACCAAATATGGTGGTGGCGGTGGACATCAGAATAGGCTTTAAGCGTTTTTTCAGCGCCCGGTGAATGGCGTCTTTTACGGAAGTGCCCTGTTCAAGCAAACAACGCCGAGTCTGGTCGACAATCAGAATTGGATTATTGACCACGGTGCCCAGCAGAATCAAAAAGCCGAGCATGGTAATCATGTCAAAAGGTTGATGGAAGGCATTCATTCCCAGAAAACCCAGCCCCGCGTTAATCCCGTTGACCAACACCAAGCCTAACAAGCCACCTGCCATACCCAGCGGTACCGTTGCCAAAATAAACAGCGGGTAACGCCAGTGGGTAAAAATGGCCACCAGCAATAAATAAATCAGTATAAGCGCGACAAGGAAATTGCTCGATAGCGCTTTACGAGTGGCTTCCAGTTGGTCGGCAGCGCCGCTGATGCTGACCTTTATTCCCTGGGCGATTTTATTTTCTTGCCATAGCTGCGGTAGCAGTTGTTCACGCACGATGGCCTCTGCGGTTTCCAGGGCGAGGTTTCGCGGCGGAATGATATAAACGGTTACGGTGCGATTGCTGTCCACTCGCCGAATACTGTTGCTGTTTTTGCTTTCCACCAAATCCGCCAGCGCACTCAACGGCAGTATTTGACCATTGCCCACCAAGATTGGTGACCCGGCCAGATTGGGCAAGGTCTGTCGGTTGCCCGCATTGCTGAACAGGAAAATATCCACTTTATCGTCTTCGAGAATAAACTCATCCACGTAAGCGCCATCACTCATGGCGGCGATGGAATAATTTAAATCGCGGCTGCTCATGTTCAGTTCCGCTAGGCGTTCCCATCTTGGCTTTATCTGGATCAGTGGCTGATCCAAACTCAGAGAACGGGGCTCGGAATTGATTTGCGGTTGGTCAAAATAGATATCCGCTGCTTGGTAAACCGCATCGGCGGCTTTGTAAATATCAGTAATGTTGTTACCGGCGATATCCAGCGCCACTGCTCGGGTGCCACCATCGTTGCTGGAAATAATCGAGCCTCTGGCGGAAAACGCACGCATGCCCGGGTAACTTTTAAATTTGCTGGTAATACCCTCCATCATGGCGTTGATGTTTTCTGCATCAGAGGGGGCGCTGAGAAACCAGATACGACCATTGGAAATCGACATCATGTAATAGGCCAGCGGCGGCATATTGTCGTCGCCGCTGTTAAACGCTGCCGGGTCGGCGTCAATGTACTGATTAAAATAGGCTCTTAAATCATTGCCAATTTTTTTCATTTCCGTCAGGTTGTAACTGGGCGGCGCCACCATATTTGAGAACGCTTTGGGCTCTTCACCTTCCGGAAGATACTCGGCGGCGGGCATCAGCAAATAAGCCAGCGACAGAATGCCTGCAACAAATACACCGCTGTACATACGGGCTTTTTTTCGCGAGCGGGTAAATACGGCGGACAGCTTTAACCAGCGATCCGACAGCTCAAATGATTCACTTTTGGTGATCGCAGACTTTTTACCAAAGTGTGCCAGTGCCGATGGAATAACCAAAATGGCCACCAGCATCGAAGCGATAATGGCGCCGGAAATGGCAATGGCAATGTCGGAATACAGCTGCCCCGCTTCCTGAGCGATAAATAAAATGGGGGCGAACACCAATACGGTCGTGGTGGTGGAGGCGAGTACCGCAGGCCACACCTCTTTCACGCCGGCAATGGCCGCCTGAACTTTGTTTAACCCTTTTGCTCGCTGCTGCAAGATGGACTCCAATACCACAATGGTATTGTCCACGGTCATGCCGATGGCAAAAGCCACGCCAGCGAGAGAAATCACATTGATGGTGCGGCCAAACGCGGTTAACGCCAAAAATGCAAAAATGGTGCAAATGGGGATGCCAATAACGCCGATCGCGGTAGCACGGCCGGAACGCAGAAAGGCGTACATCACCAAGGTCGCCAGCAGGGCACCAATGGCCAGGTTGGTCCACACGTTGCTCAGTGAACTTTGAACGTACTGAACGTCATCACTGGTGAGTTTGAGTTCCAAGCCGTTTTGTTGCAGTAAGTCCTGATTGAGGCTGGCAATCACCGGCAACATTTGTTCTTTAATTTCCAGAACATTGGAGCCGCTTTCCCGTCGCACCGACAGGTTAATGTTGCGCCTGCCATTAAAAAACCGCTCGCCACGGGTTTCAAAGTGATCCAGTGTGATATCGGCCACGTCTTTCAGGCGGGTATTGGCCTGCCCCTGGCGTTTGATAATCAGGTTTTCCAGTTCGTTGAGCCGTTCGAAGCGACCGACAACCCGCATCAGATATCGGCTTTTGCCACTTTCAATATCACCCGCGGAGGCGTCGGAATTGCGCTCGCGGATAGCGCTTCTAACGTCTGTCAGGCTAATGCCCCTTTGCGCCAGGCGCCCGGCATCCACCTTTATTTGAATTTGGCGCTGGGCGCCGCCGCGAACGCGAACCTCAGAGACTCCGGCAACGGATTCCATTCGGGGGCGGATAAAATCCTCGGCGTAGTCGCTGAGCAAATCCATATCCAGCTGCATGGGGTTGCCCTCAATCGGGCGCAGCGTCAGGTGCATAAAAGCATTGCTGGAAAAGGAGCTGGAAAACAGCCGTGGCTGATCCACATTTTCCGGATAGGCGGGCACCTGGCTGAGGGCATTGTTGACCCGGATAAGAGCGTCGTTGACGTCTACCCCAAACGGAAACTCCAACTCAATATTGGCTTCCCCCATTTCCGCAGACGAGAGCATGCGCTGCAAGTTGGGCAGGCTGCGTAAATAGCGCTCTTGCTCGATCAGAATTTCCTTTTCCACATCTTGCGGTGTCGCGCCTGGCCAGCCGGTACGTACCGTAATGGTGCGTACTTCCAGATCCGGGATCATTTGCACCGGTATATTAAAGGCGGCCACCAGGCCCAGGATGCAGCTAATCAATACCACCACCGCAACCAGGATGCCGCGTTTGACCGCTGCCTCGATCATGGTTGTGTACGCTTAATGGTCAATGGCTCTCCGTCACGCAGCAGGGCGATACCTGAGGTGACATAAGCGTGGTTGGCTGGTGCCCCAGTCACCGCGATCTGTTGCTCTTTTTCATCGACGACGCTGACGATAAAGCGCTCCGCCACACCGTTAATTACAGCAAATACACTGCTGCCGCCGTCTGGATGCTGTTTGAGTGCTTTCTTAGGCAGCCAGATCAGCTGCTGTTGTGTTGCGCCGAACTGCAAGTTGGCACTGGCGGACATACCAGGTACCAGATTTTCCAATGCAGGCAGGTCAATATGAGCGGTAAAAGCCCGGCTTTGTTCGTTGGAGACCGCCACGTAGCGGCTGATGGTACTTTTGAACCCATCTGCGCCGGTAACGCCGGGAGTTACCATTACCACAATATTCTCCGGCTGTTTTAAAAGCCGGTAATACTCTTGCGGAATAGAAACCACCAAGCGGAGTTTGTCTTGCTGAACCAGGCCCAACACCGAACTTTGTTGCGTCACCCATTCGCCGAGGTCCGCATTGCGCTGGGAAATCACACCATTGAATGGCGCATACAGGGTGTGTTGATTCACCAGTTCCTGTTGATAGGCGAGGCTGGATGATTGTTTGCTCAACTCTGCTTCGGCAATGGATACAGCCGCTTTGCGCCGGGCAATCAGAGTTTGTGCCAGTGCCTGTTGTTCTGATAGTGCCAACGCTTCCTGATAAAGCCGTTTCGCCTCTGCAAGGTTGACTTTGCTGCTGGCAACGCTGGCTCTTGCTTCGGCCAGTGTCAGTTTTGCCAATGTGGCATCCAGTGCCATCAACTTTTGCCCTTGGGTTACCCGGTCGCCAACTTCCACAAAAAATCGCTCGATAACCCCTGCCTGCAAACTGGCCAGGTTGGCGTTTTGCACCGCTTCCACAGTGCCCGTTAGCGTGAGTGCTTGGTACGTCGGCTCCGGTGCCGGGTAGAACACGTCCACTTCAGTGGCTTGAGCTGATATCACTGAATGGGCGCAAAGTGCGAATAGGCCGACTAGGGCTCGTATTCGCATTTTGGGCAATGTCGGCATGGCGGTCTCACTTGGGGGCTATTTGCCTTAAATATAATAGAGCACCAGAAAAGCTGCCAATAATCCAGCCACCCACACCACCATGGTTTCCGTTGGCCACAGTCGCGCAAAGTAGCCTTTGGGTTTGCCTTCCTCTGCATCGTAAGAGTTTTGAATGATTTGCTTGATAGAGGCAGTGATGGATTTTTCAATGCTCGCGTACACACCGTAGACGCTACAGCCGATGCGCTTAATAAAGGCAGGGGCCAATTTGCGATACAGCCAGTCCGCATCCAGGTTGGTGGACGGCAACTCGGGTGGGTACAGCTTGTACAGGTTTAACCACACAAACGCCGCTGCGGAGAAGAACAACAGCTGTAGCTGGGTGAGTACGTGAGTGACATCGTAGGGCTGGTATTTATGCTCCCAGGGTAACAGGGCATACACTGTTTGCGCCGGGAAGGAGCCGAGCACCACGCAGGCAACCGCAGCCAGGGTCATGGCGATCAGCATGTTTTTGGGGGCTTCTGTGGTGCGAATGCCGGAATCGTGGGCGAAGAAGGCAAAATAGGGAATCTTGATACCCGCGTGATGGAACACGCCCGCCGCTGCAAACAACAACAGCAACCACACGTAGTCGTACCCTTCTTTTATCGCCGCCGACATAATCATCGACTTGGACACGAAGCCGCTGAACAATGGGAATGCGGAGATAGAAGCGGCACCGACAATACAGAGTATGGTGGTTTTCGGCATGCTCTTGTACAAACCGCCCAGTTCCGAGCCATTGATCTTGCCGGTTTTGTACAGTACTGCCCCCATGGTCATCATCAACAGGCCTTTAAAGATCACGTCATTAAAGGCGTGAGCCACAGCGCCGTTGAGCGCCAGGGAGGTGCCAATGCCGATGCCCACAATCATAAAACCGATCTGGTTTATCAGGCTGTAGGCCAGTACCCGGCGCAGGTCGTTTTCGATCACCGCGTAGAAAATCGGGAAGCACGCCATGGTGACGCCAATCCAAACCAGAATTTCTTCACCGGCGTAGGCCCGCGCAAAGGCATAAACAGCCACTTTGGTGGTAAATGAGGCGAGGAAGATGGTCCCGCTGGGAGTGGCTTCTGGATAGGCATCGGTGAGCCAGTTGTGCACAAACGGGAACGCGCTTTTGATACCGAACGCCAGGAAGATCAACCAGGCGCCAACTTGTGCGATACCTTCGTGCTGCAAACCAATGTCGGTAAACAGCAAGCTGTTATTTACTTGCGCAAAAATCAGCAGCCCCGCCAGCAGCAACACACCGGACAGCACCTGAAAAATCAGATAACGAACACCGGATGAGTAGGCGCGGTCGGTTCTTCTCGCCCAAATCAGGAATACCGACGTCAGCGCCAGCAGTTCCCAGAACACGAACAGGGTCAGTAAATCCCCGGCAAATACAGCGCCCACCGCACTGGCGGCGTAGGAGAGCCCGGCCACGTGTTGCGTGGTGTCTTTCACATGCAGTGCGTAAATCACCGCAATCAAGGCGGCGATATGAAACAGGTAGCCGAACATCAGGCTGAGTTTGTCGACCTTAACCGGCTCCAGGGCGTAGCCCATAAACTCCATCGACCAGAACACGCCGTGTTCCAGGCCCAGCAAATTGAGGCCGCCAATAATTGGTGCGGCCAGCATAATAATGTTGCGTGCCCAACCGCGCAGGAACAGCGCCGCCAGGGCCGCCAGCATTAATGGCAGAAAAGGGATAACACTATTCATCGCGGCTATCCACCTCGTCGTAGCTATCTACCTCGTAGTAATCTTCCCCACGCATCAAAAACGATCGCATCCAGGTTGCTACAAACACCAGAATGGAACAGCCCACAAAACCGTAAATGGCGTAAAAAGCAGGTACGTTTTCCCAACTGTGGTAAACGTATCGGTTCACAACAAAATCGGCGATCACCAATAACGCGCACAGTACATAAAATACTCTGAGCATTTTGCGAACGTTTTCTGGCTTGTCGAACCAGCCATCGGAGTCGTGATGGTCAGACATTTATCTTTCTCCCATGCTGGTTGAAACGCCCGGAATCAAATTAATGAGGTCGATCAGAGGCTGAGGGTAGAAGAACAGGGCCAGGCATCCGAATGAGGTCACACCCAGCGCAATCAACATGGGCAGTGGCGCTTCTTTGGTCTCGGACCAAGACCAGGCTGTTGCGCCTTCACTCTGAGTGTTGAAAAACGCTTTGATGGGGATTGGCAACAAGTAAGCAATATTGAGCAGGGAGCTGATCATCAGTGCAGCCACCACAATCAGTTTGTCTGCCTCCAAGGCGCCAATGGTCAGATACCATTTGCTCCAGGTACCCACCATGGGCGGCAGGCCGATAATGCTGATGGCGCCGATGGTAAAGGCTGCCATGGTCAGTGGCATTTGCCGCCCAAGACCCACCATATCGCTGATGTTCTTTTTGTGGCTGGCCACCATGATCGCGCCAGCGCAGAAGAACAGGGTAATTTTGCCCACAGCGTGAGTGGCAATATGCAACGCGGCGCCGGCTGCGGCCACCGAAGAAGCCAGCAGGGCGCCGACCACGATATAGCTCAACTGGCTGACTGTGGAATAGGCCAGCCGCGCTTTCAGGTTGTCTTTGGTCATGGCAATGCACGACGACAGCAACACCGTCGCTGTGGCAATGTAGAGCATGATGTCTGTGGTGGCGAGATCCGTCAGACCATCGATGCCAAAGATATAAATCACCACTTTCAGAATACTGAACACACCGGCTTTGACCACGGCTACGGCGTGCAACAGGGCACTGACCGGTGTCGGTGCCACCATGGCAGCAGGCAGCCAGCGATGGAATGGCATAATGGCGGCCTTGCCAATGCCGTAGCAGAACAGCACCAGCAACACCGCAAGCACCGTTTTGCTGTGGGAATCGTCAAAAATACCGCCGGGGCGGAAATCGAGAGTGCCAGTCACGACATAGGTGCCCAGTACGGCGAACAGCAGGAAGGCGATAGAGGTACTGAGCAGAATACCCAGATAGGTTCGGCCGCCTTGTTTGGCCGCGTCGGTACCGGCATGGGTGACCAGCGGATAGGTGGACAGGGTCAACACCTCATAAAACACAAACAGCGTCAACAGGTTGCCAGAGAAGCAAATGGCCATCACCGAACTGATGGCCAGTGCGAAACAGCAGAAAAAGCGGGTCTGGTTTTTTTCCTGATGACCACGCATATAACCAATGGCGTAGATGCTGGTAATAATCCACAGAAAGCTGGCCACCAGGGCAAACAGCACGCCCAGCGGTTCCACATCAAAGTTCAAACCCAGGCCTGGGAATATCTCGATAACATCCAGCGATAGAGCCGTGCCCTGCATCGAGTAGTCCGTTATGGCCAGCACAATACTGAACAAAACAGCCGCTGTGGTTAGCGTAACCGCTTCTCTCAGATTTGGGATTTTACCGGTGGCCACAACCAGTAAGGACCCAACAAAGGGCACAATGATAGAAAGTGCAATTAATTGAGAAGGCTCAACGCCCTGCCAGAGATTCATTTCGACATCTCCTGCCCGTTGCTTACACTATGGGTATCGCCATTCGGGAACAGCCATTCCGCTGCACTGCTGGCCGCCTCGGTGGTCAGGCCGGTATCAATGCCAAAATAAATATTCGCCAGTACCAGCGCCCACATGGGTGCCAGCATCAGCGGGGGTACTTCTTTGACGGTGTTTGGATCAACGTTCTCGGGTAATTTTTTGAAGTAGGCTGCCTCCAATATGCGGCCAACGTAAACAACCGCGAGTAGGGAACCTGCCAGCACCAGTGCCGCAATGATCCAGTTGTTTTGCTCCAGTGCTCCGGTGACCAGGTACCATTTACTGACAAAACCTACCGTAAGCGGCACCCCAATAATACTTAAGCCGGCGATGGTAAAAGCCGCCATGGTCAGAGGCATCTGCCTGCCCAGCCCTTGAAAGGCTTTAATATCCACAGAACCAACTCGGTAAAAAACCGCACCCACCGCCATAAACATGGCGCCTTTCATAAGGGCGTGGTTGAACACATGCATCAGGCTTGCCATTAAACCGGTCACGCTCACCAGGCTCAGGCCCAGAATCATGTAGCCAACTTGCGCCACACTGCTGTAGGCAAATACGGTTTTGACGTTGCTTTGCACGGTTGCCATGTAAGAGCATTTGAAGATGGCCACCACTGCTAGGGCCATCAAAATAATGTCCATGCCCATTTCTTCAAAGACGTGGTCAATGCCAAAAATGGTGAATATAAAGCGAATCATCACGTACACGGCAACCTTGGTTGCGGTGCTGGATAGAAAAGCAGTGACCGCAGACGGCGCGTGTGTATAAGCGGGTGGCAACCACATGTGCAGAGGGAATAGAGCCATCTTAATGCCAATGCCGACGACGATAAATGCCAGGCCGGTGTTAATAGTGCGGCTGCTGTCGTAGAGCTCAATGCGGCTGGCGAGGTCCATCATGTTGAGGGTGCCGGTCTTCATGTACAGCAGGCCCACGCCAATCAGAATAAAGGTCGCGCCAATGGTGCCCATCACCAGGTAGCGGAACGCTGCCGTTAAACAGCGACGATCCGATGCCAGGCTGACCAAGGTGTAGGTGGCCAGCGATGACACTTCCAGAAATACGAACAAGTTAAACGCATCACCGGTGATTAAAATGCCGGAAAGGCCAGCCAGGCAGAGCAGATGGGCGGTGTAAAACAGTGAATGCTTTGATTTTTCGATTTCTTTTTCGATGCTGTCTTTGGAATAAATCAGCACCAGAGTTGAGATGGCGGACACCGCGAGCAAGACGAAGGCATTGGCTGCGTCCACACGCAATTCGATGCCCCAGGGCGGTGGCCAGCCCCCCAACGCGTAGCTCAGCACGCCATCGGACAATGCCGCCGCTAACAGCTGAATGGACACCACAAATGCGCACCCACTAACTAAGGTAGCGAAACCCCAGGAGAGCAGTGAGCGACCTAAAATCAGGGTAATAGGAGCTGCGATTAACGGCAGAAGAACAGGGAGTGCTGCCAAGTGTTGTTCAAGCATTAGATGGCATCGTCCTTATGTTCAAATTCATTTTCTTCAACTGTGCCGTACGCTCTTTTGATGCGCACAATCAACGACAGACCAACCGCTGTAACCGCAACGCCAACCACAATGGCGGTGAGAATCAGTACGTGAGGAAGCGGGTTGGAATACTGGGTAACACCTTCGACCAGAATGGGCGCGGTACCCCCGCTGACTTTACCCATAGAGATATAAAGCATAAAAACAGAGGTTTGAAAGACGTTCAGGCCGACAATCTTCTTAACCAGATTGTTGGCTGAAATCACAATATAAAACCCGGCCATCATCAAAAACACTACAACCCAGTAGTTGTAGTAATCGAGAATAAAATTCACTGGACGTTTGACCTCTCTGCCTGGCTGCTAAAGGCATAGAAAATACTCAGCATTACCGCAAATACCGTAATGCCAACACCCAGCTCAATAATAATGATGCCGTAGTGTTGACCGGCTATTGGGTCAGCGGCGAGTTGGTTGTAATCAAGGAATTGGCCACCCTTAATCATGCTGACCAAACCGACACCGGCGTAGAGCAACACGCCAAAAGACGCCATCCATTGCAAGAATTTTGGGCTCGCCACCGCCAGGGTATTGGGTAGCCCGAATACCAGGGCGTACAAAATAAAGGCCGCTGCCGCGATCACCCCGGCCTGGAAGCCCCCTCCGGGGCCGAAGTCGCCATGGAACTGAACATACAGCGCAAAAAGAATCACATGGGGAATCACGATTTTGGCAATCACGTGGAGCACTTTGTGTTCTTTTAAGCCTGACTCCAGGTCACTGTCTTTTTTGCGCCGGATACCGAGCAAGGCAAGAACGCCAATGGCCGCAGCGAACACCACCACCACTTCGCCCAGGGTATCGAAGGCACGGTAGCTGGCCAGCACCGAGGTGACCATATTGGGCAGGCCGATTTCACTGGGGGATTCTTCTATATACCTGGGGGCGACATGCTGGTGTACCGGATTATCCGGGTCGCCGAACGGTGGCATATCCAGCGTGCCGTAAATCAATGCCGCTCCCGTGACAGTGACAACCAATAAAGGAAGCAGGGACGAGTGTGAATTCTTTTTCTCTTTTCGACCGGTTAATGCCAGTGTTCCGAGCATCAGAACGGTGGAGATACCTGCACCCACGGATGCTTCGGTGAAGGCGACATCAACCGCATCCAGGTTTATAAAGATAAGAGCGGATAAAAAGCTGTAGATGCCGAACAACATCACCACAGCAAATAAATCCTTCAAAAAGATGATTCGCAATGCGGTGAGTGCAAGCATTGCCAGCAGCACCAAATCAATCAATTCAGCCATTAGTGCGCTTGCTCCTGTTTATCGTCTGCCCCTTCATTTTCCGTCTTGGCTTCAGCCAATGTCAGCAGTCCGCCGTGGCGAGCAGATTTTGCCAGGGCGTGTGAGGCGGTGGGGCTTGTGATCATTAGAAACAGCAGAATAAACACAAGTTTGGCTGTGTTCAGGTCGAATGAGGTTTGCAGCAGTAAACCGCTGATGACCAAAATAGCTGCGATGGAATCGGTAACGCTGGCTGCGTGTACACGGGTAAAAAAATCGGGGAATTTAAACAGCCCGACCGCGCCGCTGAAGCCAAAAAATACCCCTGCAATAAGCAGTATGCTACTGACAATGTCCAGGATAAACATGAGTTACCGTTGTTGTGTGGATTGTTATGTAAGTTGTTATTCGGCTGGCGCGGTATATTCAAAGAAACGAAGTACCGCGATCATCCCAATAAAATTGATCAGTGCATAAACAATCGCGATGTCCAAAAAGTCTGGCCGCCCCATCAAAAAGCCAACCGCCGCAATAAACAGTACGGTTTTGGTGCCAAACATGTTGACGCCAAGAATGCGGTCGTAGACCGTGGGTGCTTTAAAGGCCCTGGCCAGGGCAATAGCCATAACCACCAAAATAGCAATGCAGGCTGCCGCCAGAACTTCGCTCATGTGTTTTTACCCCAGATACTGGTGATTTTTCGCTCCATGTCGCCTTGCTCAAGCTCTTCAATGGATGCCTTTTGCAGAGCATGGACGGTAATCTGGCCGTCTTCCAGGTCGACACTCAGCGTGCCGGGGGTCAGAGTGATGGAGTTGGCGTAAAGTACCTGGCTTTCCGGCGGTACATTTTGTGCGGATACGTTTGCCAAGCAGGGTGAGACCTGGCTTGATGAGCCCCATACCAGTTTGGTGACATGGGTACTGGACTTCATAATTTGACCCAGAAGCCAGACGGTGTATCGAATAATTTGTGGGCCGTTGCCCACGTCTTCCGGTTCCTGATCAACAGCATCCATGCGATGCAGAACGAAAAGCACGATGGCGACAGAGGCGGCGCCAAAGCTGAGTAATAATGGTTGAATATAGCCTGAAAGCAGTAGCCAGAAGACAGCCAATAAAACAGCCCACTTGCCGATACGCATAGATACCGCCCCACCCAGTTATTCGTTGTCGTTTTTTTAACCAATAATAAGCTATCTGGACTGGAATGGGTACTTTAGATCGGAGCTAGCCTCTATACCTTGGGGAGTCTTGACCTTGATACGGGGTTTGCTTTGCGGATGCTGCCCGAGTGGGTGTAAAGGTGCGAATGTTGTTTTTTAGGTATACGAATAGCCCGACCATACGTTATTCAGCGTTTGGTCGGGCTATTACTTGCCCAATAGGGGATCAATGACCGCCTGCCAGTCAGCCAGCCCGGATGTGTGGTCGACCGGCACTTTACCCGCATTGTTGATGAACAGGGTAGGCGTTGCCCAAACTGCTCTGGTTGCTGCATAGCGAATGGGTGTACGTGCCTGTACATAGATATCGTTGTCGCCCATTCTGTTAAGAAACGCGGCGCGGTCAACGCCTGAATGCTCTTGTGCAAAATCGGCGACCAATTGCAGCAGATCGTTATGGGTTTTATCGGCAAACGGGACATTGTAAAACTGCTCCTGCCGGGCAAACAGAAAGCTGGCAAAACTGTAGAATTTATCCGGGTCGCCATCGGCTAAAGCGAATAAGCCCAGGCTCATATCCCAGGCCTGGCGATGATTGCTCAAGGTAATTACATGGGCTCTGAGGCTGACAGGCTCATTCTCGTAGTGCTTGATGACTTCAAGCAAGGTTGGCCAGGCCGCGCGTGAGTGAGGGCACTGAATATCGAAAAATACATCAATAGTGACCAATGCTGCATGGTCACCTAAAAGAAACCCACTGGGCCGGTCAGGAATGGGGATCGTCATATCTGGAAGGTCTTGGTGAACTGCGATGCTTTTAAAGTTAGCAGTAAGGTGGGCTACTATCAACAACCCGCGCTGCCTTAAATATACCGAGTATGCTTTCGTTAAATCCCACCCAGAAAGCTGATCGGTCAAGGATCACGCAAATCTCACACACTCAGGCAAAATAAAAGGCTTGAAAGGCTTGTACGCAGAAAACGTATAAGCCTTTAATCTGTATGGTAGCTATGGCTGGACTTGAACCAGCGGCCCCAGCATTATGAATTTTAGCTGGGGGAGCTTAACTTATTGCTTTATATGTAACTTAACCTGTGACCGCTCACAGCCAAATGCCTTACAAAGCATCGCCATGCAGAACTTTTTCCCGCACAACTCTCTCAATGGTTTAAGTGCGATAGGTAAGAAATGAGGTGTAGGGTGTGTTGGCATTCTTTATCTACCCTCATATACTTTCTTCACGCTACACAGTAGTTGGCAGGTAGGTCGTACCAGAGCGAATGCCCAATAGTTACGCAGGGAAAGACATGAAAGTCAGCGAAATGTCCAGAAAGACTAAAGAAGAGCACGCCGCTTTTCTACTCAAATTCAGCAACAGCCTGATTCTCGCATTTATCATCACAATCACCATTGCCCCCATGGGTATGATCATTGGTCATATCGTCGAAGGTAATGTGCAGAAAACGAGCTGGTTGCAAATATCTACCGTAATCGCCAGTTGGCAGGGTATAGCCTTTATCGCCTTGGAAGCTCTAGCTGCCTTTTTATCCCTCTATACCCGAAATCAAGCCTACATGATCTACAACACGCTATACCCAGATAGCGACGCCTAACATAAAAAACAATAACATAAGAGAATTACAAATGTCTGACTCAATACTGTACCCAGAAAGCCCCAGCAATGTTCCCGAAGGGCTTACCAAGGCAAAGAGCAGTTATAAACGACAGGCATGGTTGGCCATGGCAGGCTTAATGCTCTTTATGCTTGTTTATATTGCCCTGGCAGCCTGTTTTGGGCTGATCACCTACAACAGTGCGATGACTATAAAGGCAGGTGACGGAAATCTTGGGATGATCGTTGTCGCAGTGAGTTCATTATTGTTAACAGTTTTCATGATCAAGGCATTGTTTTCGGTGCGCAAATCCGGCAATCCCGGTGGTGTTGAAGTCACCAGCAAAGAACAGCCCGAACTATTCGCTTTCCTGCACCGCCTGGCAGATGAGGTAGGTGCGCCAAAGCCACACAGGGTATTTATTACTCCGGAGGTAAACGCCGCGGTTTTTTATGATTTGTCACTGCTTAACCTGATCTTTCCTTCAAAGAAAAACCTGATTGTCGGTCTCGGGTTGGTGAATGTGCTCAACCTGGGCGAACTCAAAGCTGTCTTGGCTCACGAATTTGGTCACTTTGCTCAAAACTCAATGATGGTGGGGCGTTGGGTATATATCGCCCAGCAGATTATTGCTCATATGGTGGCCACTCGCGACTGGCTGGATTCCATTATCCGTTTTATTTCTCGAATCGATCTGCGCATCGCCTGGATCGGCTGGATACTGGCATTGGTGATTTGGTCTATACGTTCATTGATGGATACCTTATTTAGGCTGGTGGTTATTGCCGAGCGCGCCCTCAGCCGTGAAATGGAATTCAATGCTGATCTGGTGGCAGTATCCGTTACCGGCAGCGATGCACTTATTCACGCACTGCACAAATTGCAGGCGGCTGATGATGCCTGGCAGACAGCTCTGGATGTGGCAGGCCAACAGGCTGGGCAAGACAAGCTACTGACTGACCTGTTCGCAGCGCAAAAGTCTGCCATCAGTGCTATTGGCCATGTATTAGACGATGACAGCTACGGCACGGTACCACAGCGCCCGGAAAATCAGGATGCGCAACAACATCGAGTATTCACAGAAGATATGGCCCGGCCACCGCAAATGTGGTCTACCCACCCAGCCAACAGAGACCGGGAAGACAATGCCAAAAGCACCTACATACCAGCCAAAATAGATGACCGTGACGCTTGGCAAATATTCGCCAACCCGGAAGCTCTGCGGCAACAGATCAGCATGAGCTTTTACAACCCGGAAAAAATTTCCAAGATGGAGCCTATTTCCCCTGCTGATGCGGTTAGTAAACGATTCAGCAAAGCCTCCTATTCTCCGGAATATCGTGGTACCTACTTGAGCCGGAGCCCAGTACGTAACTTTGCCACGGTGGACGATATGCTCAATAGTGGCACCATCGCCAGCACTGCCGCAGAATCTATTGCTGACCTGTACCCGCCGTCTCTGGCTGATCAGCTGGAATTGGCGCGCAACCTCGATTTGGAGCGCCATACATTGGAGGCGCTGGCAAGGGGTGACCTCAAACCTTCTGGGGGTGTGATTCGCCATCGCGGCAAAGAACTGAAGAAAAGCCAGATCCCCGATGCTATTCAGGAAATCACAGCAGAGCGCAAGATCGTCGCTGACCAGCTCAAAGTGCATGATGCTAACTGTCGTCGTGCACACTTGCAGGCTGCAGAACAATTGGGCGGTGGTTGGAAAGACTACTTGCTAGGCTTGATAAAGCTGCTCCATTGCGCAGAGCACCTGAGTGCCAGGGTGGATAACGAGCAGGCTTTGTTTGTAAACACCTGGAACGTCATTACCGCCGATGGCCAGATAGGGCATTTTGAAAAAAAGAGAATGCTGAGGGTCTGCAAACAAGTGCAAGATGAAATGCGCACTGTCTCTGCCTGTGCGGTTCAGCTCAGCCTCCCCCAGGCTATTATCGGCACAACCGGAATCGAAAACTGGGCAGAGCAATGCCCGCAATTCGAGATGGTCGATGTAAACAAAAAGAACTGGGGCGATTGGTGCCAGGCAGCGTCTGAGATTATGGGCAACTTGTCTTATGCACTAACTGTAGTGCAATCGGCGGCGCTGGAAGAACTGATTAGTACAGAAAGCAAATTGGCCAAACATCTCACCGATGGCACAACTCCTGATGTAGCACCAACCCCCGCTAACGGCCCAGCAGAATACCCAGTGTTGTTAAAAGGCGATGAGCATACCCTGCAACGCAAGCTGGATTTGTGGAACCGTTTTCAACTGGCTCACGGCGTTTTGCCAACCGCACTGCGGTTAATTGTGTCGTTGGGGATTGTTGGCGGTACGGTATATGGTGGATTTGTGGGGGTATAGGTAATGGTGTTATGGGAAAGGGGCCAGTTTGGTTTTTGCTTTCACATGTCTTTATTTAATGCCACTACATAATCGACAACGAGGTAAGTCCTTTGTGGGTTTTTTGTTAGGTAACGCGCTTATCGAGTTATTCCATCATGTATATTTCGTTCATTTTTATGCAGTATTCAATAATATTGAACACTGTTTTACTGGTGAACAAGTGTATTAGGTAAGCTTGTTGCGGTAACCAATAAATTGAACTATCGTTGGTCAAGTCTAATCTATTCTTTTTGCCATTGAATCAGTAGCAACACTCAGCAAACAATGCGGCTTACACGAAATAAGTACATGGTTGCGATATGTCTGATGATAGTTTTCATCGGTCAGTCCGTTGCTGCTGCCAATGTTTCCTGCTCAATGCTAATGGATAAAGACAATGGTATGGCAATGATGTCCATGGACGGTATGGATCACTCAGCCCATGCCATGCACATTTCTGATAGTGGCTCCTCTTCTATGGATTGCTGTGGCGATGAAGCGTGCGCAATGAATGGCTGCTTTGGCTCACCATCTGCGCATATCGCTGCCGAGGTGTCGTATGATTCTGTACAGGACAACGTGTTTAACGCCGAATACGTAGTGTCATACATCAACCCATCTCCCCTTTCTTTGCTTCGTCCTCCCATCTCTGGCTAACACAGGATAGGTGCGCCCGCATATCGGGCAACACCATCTAAAACTGTTAGCGAGAGTTCTCTCTCCCCGTTGAATTGGCCTAATGGCCAGCATCCTTGTCGGGAGCTGTTATGACGTTTTTACTTAAATGCGGCGCCGCATTGGCGTTCGCTATTGGTTTGCTGCCAGCCGCTATTGCCGAGACTTCTCTAAGTCTTGAGCGTGCAATCACATTAGCCCAGGAAAATGATCCCTGGTTATCCGGGAGTTATTACCGCGAGCAAGCCGGTGACGCTCGCAGCGTGTCTGCCGGAGCACTGCCGGGTCCGAGGGTATCTCTGGGCTTTGCTAACCTGCCAGTGGATACTTTCGATGTTAATCAGGAACCCATGACTCAGTTTCGCGTGGGTGTAAGCCAGGTTTTCCCCCGAGGAAAAACGCTTTCCTTGCGGCGGCAAGAACTTAGAGAGCAGAGTCAGCGGCAGCCCTATATGCGTCAGGATCGTCGCGCTCAGATTGCCTTGTCCGTTACTCGTCTTTGGCTGGAAGTTTATCGTCACCGCGATACGATCCGTCTGATTGAGAAAGACCGCGCGCTGTTTGAACATTTGGTCGATGTCGCCCAGTCGAGTTATACCAGTGCGGTGGATAAAACTCGCCAACAGGATTTGGTGCGAGCCCAGCTTGAATTAACCCGGCTTGAAGACCGGTTGACGGTGTTGCACGAACAACAGGAAATATCTCGAGCCCAGCTCGGTGAATGGTTGTCGGGCTCAATTGAGCACAACTACCTACTGAGTGTCGATTTGCCCCAAATCACTCAAGCCCATCAGGCAATACTGGGCAGTGACAGGGCGCAGATTCTGCCCCGCCTTATCGCTCACCCGGTTATTAAAACCCTGGATCAGCAGGTTATTGCCAGCCAAACAGCCATTAAGCGGGAGCGCCAAAAATACAAACCACAATGGGGCATCGATGCCAGTTATGGTTATCGCGATGACGACCCGCTGGGCAATGATCGCAGTGATTTCTTCTCGGTGGCGTTGACGTTTGATGTGCCTATATTTACTGGTAACCGCCAGGACAAAAATGTTGAAGCGGCCACTGCGACAACAGAGGCGTTGAAAACCGATAAGGCTTTGGCGCTGCGCGCTCTGCGTGCGCAATTTGAAGCCGCCAGGGCACGCTGGGAGCGCCTTAATCAGCGCAAGAAACTTTACGAAGCGCAGCTGCTGCGGGAAATCCACGATCAGGCCGAAGCCGCGCTAACCGCCTATACCAATGATGTTGGTGATTTCTCTGAAGTGGTGCGTGCCCGCATTGCCGAGCTGAACACCAATATCGACTACTTAAATATCACCATAGACCGACTGCAAACGGTTGCCGAACTCAATTACTTTCTAGTGCCTGCTGGCGGTGATCCTGCTGGAGGACCTTCTTATGAATAAATCACTTTTAGTTGCCATTATCAGTGTGCTGGTGACAGCGGCAACAACTTATTACCTCACCAGGCAGGGTGTGGAGAATGCCAGTGGAGGCGATGCCATGGAGGAAAAAAAGCCCCTTTATTGGGTGGCCCCCATGGACCCCAACTACCGGCGTGACAAACCGGGCCAGTCGCCCATGGGAATGGATTTAATCCCTGTCTATGACGATGCGGTAGCCGGCCAGGACGATGCTGGATTGGTCAGCATATCCCCAACGGTGGTGAATAACCTCGGTGTGCGTACAACACCGGTAAAACGTGGTGCCTTGAATACAACCATTACCACGGTTGGCTACGTGCAATACGACGAGGACCGCTTGATCCATATTCACCCTCGCGTCGAAGGCTGGATTGACAAGCTGTATGTCAAAGCATCTGGTGACCCGGTGAAGCGGGGTGATCCACTGTATTCCCTCTATTCGCCAGAGCTGGTCAATGCACAGGAAGAATTATTGTTAGCACTTAATCGCAAAAACGCACGCCTGATTAAGGCGGCTGAGGACAGGCTTAAAGCGCTGCAAGTTGACGCCGCTGTTATTGCGCAACTCAAGCGCGACCGGGCGGTGAAGCAAAAGCTGACCTTTTATGTCCCGCAAACCGGTGTCGTTGACAACCTGCACATTCGCGAAGGCTTTTTCGTCAAACCGGGTACTACCCTGATGTCCGTGGGTGCACTGGATAGCGTGTGGGTAGAAGCGGAGGTGTTTGAGCGTCAGGCAGTGCTGGTGGAGGTCGGCTCTCCGGTATCAATGACGCTGGATTATTTGCCTGGGCAGCAGTGGCAAGGGCAGGTTGATTACGTGTATCCAACCCTGGACCCGAAAACCCGGACAGCGCGGGTTCGCCTGCGTTTTGCCAACCCGGAAGAGCTATTAAAGCCCAATATGTTTGCGCAGGTCGCTATCCAGGCCTGTCCCAAAACTGATGTATTGGTGGTTCCCAGAGAGGCGGTGATTCGCACGGGCACGCAGAATCGGGTGGTCTTGGCCGTGGGCGAAGGGCGTTTCAAATCGGTGGTAGTCACACTCGGGTATGTTGCGGGGGATATGGTCGAGGTAACGAGTGGGTTAGAGGAAGGCGAGCTTATTGTCACTTCAGCTCAGTTCCTGCTCGACTCTGAGTCCAGCAAAACCGCTGACTTTGCGCGCCTGGAATCTGGTGATGCTGAGAAGCATGACATGGCTGAAATGGATCACGCTCATCATGGAGGCCACCATGATTGAGTCCATTATTCGTTGGTCCGTCAGCAACCGCTTTTTTGTACTGCTGGCGACGGCTATTTTAATCGGTGCCGGGCTGTTTTCGCTGAAAAATACCCCCGTTGATGCCATTCCGGATTTGTCCGATGTGCAGGTTATTATCAAAACCAGCTATCCGGGTCAGGCACCACAGGTTGTGGAAGACCAGGTAACCTACCCATTGACCACCGCCATGCTGTCAGTCCCCGGCGCGGTGACGGTTCGCGGTTATTCCTTTTTTGGTGATTCCTACGTCTACGTCATTTTTGATGACGATACCGATTTGTATTGGGCACGCTCGCGGGTGCTGGAATATTTAAGTCAGGTTGCGCCCTCACTGCCGGGCAATGCCAAGCCCCAGCTTGGGCCAGACGCTACCGGTGTTGGCTGGGTGTATCTGTATGCACTGGTTGACCGCACCGGCCAACACGACATCAGCCAGTTGCGCTCGATTCAGGACTGGTTCCTGAAGTACGAGCTGCAAACCGTTCCAGGTGTTTCTGAAGTTGCTGCTGTGGGTGGCATGGTTAAGCAGTATCAAGTGACGGTTAACCCGGAAAAGCTGCGTGCATATGGCATTCCCCTTGCGCACATTCAAACAGCGATCAAACGGGCCAATCAGGAAGTGGGCGCATCGGTGGTGGAGATGGCGGAAGCCGAATATATGGTGCGCGCGTCCGGCTATATCCAAGGTAAAGAAGACCTGGTTAGCATTCCTTTGGGGGTTAATCACAAAGGAATACCCATTCGCCTTGGCGACATCGCCGATATTACCCTCGGCCCGCAAATGCGCAGAGGCATTGCCGAACTGAATGGTGAAGGAGAAACCGTGGGTGGTGTGGTTGTGATGCGCTTTGGTGAAAATGCCCAGGAAACGATTGAGGGCGTCAAAAAGAAACTGGCTAGTCTGAAGCAAGGGCTGCCGGATGGCGTCGAGATTGTGACTGTATACGACCGTTCCGGCTTAATCGAACGTGCCGTAGACAACCTCTGGCACAAGTTACTGGAAGAGCTGGCGATGGTTGGCTTGGTCTGTCTCGTTTTTTTGTTACACCTACGTTCCTCTTTAGTCGCGATGATCAGTTTGCCCATCGGTATCCTGACGGCATTTGTGGTGATGTACTTTCAGGGTTTGAACGCAAATATTATGTCGTTGGGGGGTATCGCCATTGCCATTGGTGCAATGATCGATGGTGCTATTGTGCTGATCGAAAATATGCACAAGCACATGGAACGCCAGCAAGTGACGAATAAGAACCGTTGGCAGATCGTTGCTGATTCTGCGGCAGAAGTGGGGCCGGCGCTGTTTTTCAGTCTGCTGATTATTACGGTTAGTTTCCTCCCGGTATTCACTCTGGAAGCCCAGGAGGGCCGAATGTTCTCGCCGTTGGCCTTTACCAAAACCTATGCCATGGCTGCCGCTGCAGCACTGGCTGTGACACTGGTGCCGGTGCTGATGGGCTATTTTATTCGCGGCCATGTGCGCAAAGAACAGGATAATCCCGTCAATCGCTTTCTTGTGCGTACTTATCGGCCGCTGCTTAAAGTCGTGTTGAGCCGCCCTAAAACCACGCTGGCTGTCGCCTTGCTGATAGTTGTGAGTAGCTTCTGGCCTGCACAAAAAATCGGCAGTGAGTTTATACCGCCACTGGATGAAGGTGATTTAATGTATATGCCGACAACCTACCCCGGTATTTCTATCGGTAAAGCGCGGGAGTTACTGCAACAAACTGATAAGTTGATTCGCATGGTACCGGAAGTTGAAACTGTGTTCGGCAAAATTGGCCGTGCCGAGAGCGCTACCGACCCGGCACCGCTGACCATGATAGAAACTTTTATCCAACTAAAGGATAAAAGTGAATGGCGTCCCGGGGTTACATCGCAATCGCTAAAGGAAGAATTGGATGCGCTGGTCAAGCTGCCCGGCCTGACCAATGCCTGGGTGATGCCGATTAAAACCCGCATCGATATGCTGGCCACCGGTATTAAAACCCCCGTCGGTATCAAAATTGCTGGTGCTGACCTCCAGGTGATTCAGGGCCTCGGTCAACAACTTGAGACGATACTGGCGGACGTGCCTGGTACTGCATCGGTTTATTCTGAGCGAGTGGCTGGAGGGCGCTACATCAAAGTTGATATCAATCGTGAAAATGCAGCTCGCTTTGGCTTGAATATCGCCGATGTTCAACAGGTGGTTGCTTCTGCTGTTGGCGGCATCAATGTGACTCAAACCGTTGAAGGATTAGAGCGTTACCCGGTCAATATTCGCTACCCACAGTCCTACCGCAACTCACCGGAGCAGCTTGAATTACTACCTCTCGTGACTCCTTTAGGCCAGCGAATCGCCTTGGGCGATGTGGCCAGAGTATTTGTTGAAGAGGGGCCACCCATTATCAAAAGTGAAAACTCCCGAGTAAACGGTTGGGTCTTTGTGGACATCGACGGGGTAGATATTGGTCGATACGTTGAGCACGCTATGCAAGTGGTTAACGAACAACTGGACTTGCCACCTGGCTACTCAATCAACTGGTCAGGTCAGTATGAATACATGCTGCGCGCTATGGAAAAGCTGACCTATGTGGTGCCGCTCACGTTGGCTATTATCGTAGTGCTGCTTTATCTGAATTTTCGGCAGTTCACTCCCGTGTTGATATTAATGGGGACATTGCCTATGTCCCTGGTCGGCAGTCTTTGGTTGATGTATTGGCTGGGGTTTAATTTTTCTATCGCAGTAGGCGTAGGCATGATCGCGTTGGCCGGTGTTGCCGTCGAGACGGGCGTCATCATGTTGGTGTATTTGAATCAAGCTTGGCAAGAGCAGCGAGACAAGTTGGTATCTGGCAGTGAAGAAGGGCTGTCCAGTGAAGCACTGTTCGATGCCATATTGAGTGGTGCTTCAGTGCGAGTACGCCCGGTACTGATGACGGCCAGTGCGACGATTGTTGGTTTAATTCCGATTATGCTGGGCTCGGGTACAGGTTCCGAAGTTATGAGCCGCTTGGCTGCACCGATGGTTGGCGGCATGGTCAGCGCCGTATTGTTAACGCTTTTGGTGTTGCCCGTGGTGTTTTATTTGTGGAAGCAAACGCTACCCTCAGAAAAACCAAGGTAATATCTGGCTCAACCCTTGAAGGCAATTATGTCTGGGGGTTCAGTTTGTCTGATGGTGGATCCCATCAGCTTGCGCAAATTTCTCGCATTTGACGCAAACAAAAAGGGCTACCCGTAGGTAGCCCTTTAAAAGATATGGTAGCTATGGCTGGACTTGAACCAGCGACCCCAGCATTATGAATGCTGTGCTCTAACCAGCTGAGCTACATAGCCACAAAGTGTACTTTTCAGTACTCCTGCCTGTCGGCAAGGGCGCGCATTCTCTATGCTTTGCCCGGTTTTGTCAAGCGCCGCTCAAGCGCTGTTGCTACCTGGCAACCACCACGGTCAATGACCCAATTACTACCAGAGCGGCGCCGCTGTAGTTGAGTAGTCCCAGTTGTTCCGGGGTAAACAGTCCCGGCCAGATTTGCAGGCACAGGGGGATAATAAACAGCGTCCAGATCGGTACGGTGGTGAGCGTGGCACTGACTTTGGTGGCCTGCCAGTGGTGCAGTGCAGCGGTAAAGCAGCCGTAGGCCACCAGGGTGTTTGCGCCACACAGTACAAGCAATAGCCATTGCCCTGCGCTCAGCTCGGGCACCAGCGGAAAAGAGAAGGGTAGCAAGCTGAGTGCCCCGATAAAGAACACCACTAAATTAAGCTGTTGGGCGTCAATGTGTTTGAGAATACGCTTTTGAACCAGTGCGTAAATCGCCCAAACCAAGGCGGCCACTACGATCAGCAGAATGCCCAGGCCATAATCACCGGGGTCGGCCAGTAACGATTCCAGGCGATGGTGAAAAAACAGCAGCAAGCCGAACACAAAGATTGCACAACCCAACCACTGTCGCGGTGAAAAAGGCTCTTTGTAGAGCAAGATGCTACCCAGAAGGAGCATAACGGGCGCCAGCTGAATCAAGACTTGTGAAGCACTGGGGGTAATGTGGTTAACCCCCCAGGCGAAGAACAGGTAATTGCCCGCCAGCATCAACCCGGCAAAAAGGGTTGCCAGTAACAGCTTGGGTTGCGCCAGCTTTTTCAGATTGTTGTCTTTTTTGCGGAAGCTGAGAATCGCCAGCAGCATAATGCCTGCCATCAGAAAACGGTAAAACGCGGAGCTCGCCGGTGACATATCGCTGAGTATGCCTTTGAGCATAATCGGCAAAATGGCCCACATCAGTGCGGCGCCCAGTGTCAGTGGCAAGCCGATTTTCCAGTTATTGCTATGGGGCATTACGCTTCCTGAGGACAGCCAAGTGAAAAGGGGCGTATTGTAAATCAGCCTTTGTCGGCTGCGGAAAATGCTCGTTAGCCGCTGTGTAAATTCAACGCTACAGCAAGCACCACGCCATAGCGCGCGCCTTTGCCAATGCCCACCAGAATCACAAAGGGCAATAGCCGGGTTTTCATTAGCCCCGCCACAAATGTCAGCGGGTCGCCGACTATTGGTAGCCAGGCAAATAAAAGGGAGGCGGTGCCATATTTTTGAAACCCCGCCTGGGCCCGTTGCAGTTTATCTGGCTTGAAGGGAAACCAGCGGCGATCTTGGAAGTGCAGTAACTTTAGCCCCAAGTACCAGTTCACCACGGCGCCTAGAGTATTTCCTGCAGTGGCGGTGAGCCACAGCCACAGGGGTGAATAGCCTTCAAGAACCAGCGCGCCCAGTAAAACTTCCGAGCCCAGTGGCAACAGGGTGGCGGCGAGAAAGGCTGAGGTGAATAGGGAGAGGTAGGGCATTTGGTGCTGTCATCCTTCGCTGCGCTCAGGATGACAGGGGAAGTAACTTAAACGTTAAATCTGAAGTGCACCACATCGCCATCGTTAACGATGTAGTCTTTGCCTTCCAGGCGCCATTTGCCCGCTTCTTTGGCTCCGGCTTCGCCGTTGTTGGCGACAAAATCGTCGTAGGCCACCACTTCGGCGCGGATAAAGCCTTTTTCAAAATCCGTGTGAATTTTACCGGCGGCCTGGGGAGCGGTGGCACCCAAGGGGATTGTCCAGGCGCGGACTTCTTTTGGTCCGGCGGTAAAGTAGGTGTGCAGGCCCAGCAGTTCGTAGCCGGCGCGAATCACCCGATTCAGGCCCGGCTCTTCCATGCCCAGGTCTTGCAGAAATTCAGCTTTTTCGTCGTCATCCAGCTCAGCGATTTCTGCTTCCAGTTTGTTGCAAATGGCCACGACCACGGCGTTTTCGTCGCCGGCAATCGCTTTGACCTTGTCCAACAGCGGGTTATTGTCAAAACCCTCTTCGTCCACGTTGGCGATGTACATGGTGGGTTTGACGGTGAGCAGAGTTAGCTCTTTGAGCTTATCCAATTCGTCATCGCTGAGACCAAAGGAGCGCAGTGGCTTGGCTTCGTTTAGATGAGGCTGAACTTTTTCCAACAGCGCTTTCATCACGATGGCGTGCTTGTCCTGACCTTTGGCGGCGCGGGTGTAACGTTGCAGGGCGCGCTCCACAGTGTCCAGATCCGCCAGAGCCAGCTCGGTGTTGATTACCTCCACGTCAGCCAGTGGATCGATCTGGCCTTCTACGTGCACCACATTGTCGTCTTCAAAACAGCGTACTACGTGAGCGATGGCGTCGGTTTCGCGAATGTTGGCAAGGAATTTATTGCCCAGTCCTTCGCCTTTGGAGGCGCCGGCGACCAGCCCGGCAATGTCCACAAATTCCATGGTGGTGGGGATGGTCTTCTCCGGCTTGACGATCTCGGCCAGTTTGTCCTGGCGTGGATCGGGAACCATCACCACGCCGGTATTGGGTTCGATGGTGCAGAACGGAAAGTTCTCGGCGTCGATGCCCGCTTTGGTCAATGCGTTAAACAGGGTGGATTTGCCCACGTTGGGCAGGCCGACAATACCGCAGTTAAAGCCCATGTTTTAAAACCTCTGGTCGGACGCCAGGTATCTCATACCTGGCGATATGCTAAACGTCTTACGCAGAATGCAATTCTGTCATCGCCAACTCCCATTTGCCGTCTATTGCCAGGGGCAATGCGCGTAGGGCGTTGTCGATACTGTCGTCTATGTTTTGTTGATCACTTTTACTGGCTTTGCAGAGTACAAAATTAACCACTTCTTTAGCGCTGCCGGGGTGGCCGATGCCAATGCGCAGACGGGCAAAGTCTTTGTTGTTGCCCAGGCTGCTGATGGTGTCTCGCAAACCATTGTGGCCACCATGGCCGCCGCCTTTCTTAAAGCGCGCGGTGCCGGGTGGCAAATCCAGTTCGTCGTGGGCCACCAGAATGGCTTCAGGGGCGATTTGATAAAACCGCGCCATGGCGCTAATGGCCTGGCCGCTGCGGTTCATAAAGGTGGTAGGGATCAACAGACGCACATCTCTGTTGCCGATGCGAATGCGTGCGGTATCACCAAAGAACTTGCTTTCCGGTTTCAGTGTGGCACCGACTTGGCGGCACAGCTCCACAACGAAATCGGCCCCGGCATTGTGACGGGTCCGGTCATATTTTGGTCCGGGGTTTCCCAAACCAACAATCAATTCAACCGGTGCGTCCAATGTCGGGGCCTCTCAGAGGTAACGCTGACAGAGATTACTCTTCGTCAGCTGCCTCGTCTTCGCCAACGGTAGGCACTTCGCCTTCAGCAGGTGCTTCTTCGTCGGTTTCTTCGCTAGCTGCTTTCGGCTTGTTCACTGCAGCGATAGGCAGGTCGTGGTCTTCGCCGTGGGACAGGGCCACAGACTCAACGCCTTTCGGCAGTTTGATGTCAGAAATGTGCAGGCTCTGGCCAACAGCAACTTCTGCCATGTCCACTTCCAGGTACTCTGGCAGGTCGGCAGGCAGACAGCTGATTTCCAGCTCAGTCATGGTGTGAGCAATAATGCCGCCCTCTTGTTTAACGCCAACACAGCTGTCTTCGTTAATGAAGTGCAATGGTACGTTCACAGTCAGGGTGCGCTTGGGGTTTACGCGCAGGAAGTCGGCGTGCAGAACCAGCGGCTTGGCTGGGTGACGCTGAATGTCCTTGAGGATCGCGGGCTGCTCGGTGCCTTCAATATCCAGTGTAATCACGTGGGAGTAAAAGGCTTCGTTCTCCAGGGCTTTGGAAATGTCTTTGTGAGGGATGCTGATCATCACTGGCTCACGAACACCACCGTAAACAATACCTGGAATTTCGCCAGCCAGACGGCGTTGGCGGCGGCTCGCACCTTTCCCAACGTCCTGGCGGACCTTAACGCTAAGGGTAAAATCATCAGACATGGTCTGAATCTCCTATTGTGGCTCACCGTTCTCTGCGACCGATTGCGGTGAGGATTTAAAAAATCCCCGCCATTAATGCTATGGCGGGGATGCTTGTACCAGCAAATGGTTGAGCTTACTGCTCAAACATCGCGCTGATGGATTCTTCGTTGTTGATGCGGCGGATGGTTTCCGCCAGCATCGGCGCCAGTGACAGCTGGCGAATTTTGCCCAGTTGAGCGGCTTCTTCGCTCATTGGAATGCTGTTGGTTACTACCAACTCATCCATCTGTGAGCTGGCAATGTTTTCCAGGGCTTTGCCAGACAGCACCGCGTGGGTGGAGTAGGCAACCACTTTTTTGGCACCGTTTTCTTTCAGCGCGTTCGCCGCACCGCACAGGGTGCCGGCAGTGTCGACCATGTCGTCGACCAACAGACAGGTTTTGCCTTCTACTTCACCGATCAAGTGCATCACTTCGGCCACATTGGCCTTGGGGCGGCGCTTGTCGATAATCGCCAGGTCGCAACCCAGCAATTTGGCAGTAGCGCGGGCCCTTACTACGCCGCCGATATCCGGTGAAACCACAATCAGGTCGTCGTAGCGCTGAGTGCGGATGTCTTCCAGCAGAATCGGGGTGCCGAATACGTTGTCCACAGTGCAGTTAAAGAAGCCCTGAATCTGCTCCGCGTGCAGGTCTACCGTTACTACCCGCTCAACACCCACATTGGCGATCATGTCCGCAACCACTTTGGCGCTGATGGGTACGCGAATGGAGCGTACCCGACGATCCTGGCGAGCGTAGCCAAAGTAAGGGATGACGGCAGTTACGATAGAGGCTGATGCACGGCGCAAGGCGTCCGCCATCAGTACCAGTTCCATCAAATTCTTATTGGTGGGCTGGCAGGTAGACTGGACGATAAACACTTCTTTGCCGCGAACGTTCTCGCAGATTTCGATGTTGATTTCGCCGTCGGAAAATTGCGATACCACCGCATTGCCTACAGGCACGCCTAATATAGAGGCGACTTCCGCCGTCAGCTCCGGGTTCGCGTTTCCGGAGAAAACCATCAAGTTGGCCACAGTTAGATCCTTGATAGGTAAATTCTCGGTTGCAACCCCTGCTCGCGTACCTTGCGGGGTTTCTCAGGGAAGAAAAAATGGCAGGGGTAGGAGGACTCGAACCTCCGAATGGCGGCATCAAAAGCCGCTGCCTTAGCCACTTGGCGATACCCCTGCAGATAGCTAACTGTTTGTTGGCAGTTGCTATGGTTGGAAGCGGTTGTCGTAGAGCGGTGACTGATTAACACCTCTGGCTACGAACCCCTGAGTATTTGTTGGCCTTTGTTCCAGTGCTGCCAAGGCAGTTTGCTGGGAGTCAAAACGGGCAAATACACAAGCACCGGTTCCGGTCATTCGAGCATTTTTGTCGTATTTTTGCAGCCATTCCCGTGCATTTCGTACCTCGGGATGCAGCATTTCTACAACTTGCTGGCAGTCATTGCGCCAGCCCTGCTCGAAAGAGGCGCGTATTTTCAGGATTGGGGTGTCCCTTGTCAATGCCTGATGGGAAAAAATTTTGGCGGTTTCCACATGGCAGTTGGGGTGGATCACCAGGAACCAGTCACGGGCGGTTTCAAGAGGCGTTAATTGCTCGCCAATGCCTTCGCCCCAAGCGGTACTGCCGCGCACAAACACCGGTACATCGGCCCCCAGTTTCAGCCCCAGTTGCGCCAGTTGATCCACATCGAGGTTGAGTTGCCACAGGTGGTTGAGGCCCGCCAGTGCGGTGGCTGCGTTGGAACTGCCACCGCCCAGGCCACCTCCCATGGGCAGGCGCTTGGTAAGTTGGATATCTGCACCCAGGGTACAACCGGTGTGCTGCTGCAATAAGCGGGCGGCTTTACAGATTAAATTGTGTTCCAGCGGAACCCCATCAATGGTGGGTGTAATGGTTATTTGGCCATCGTCCCTGCGGCTAAACCCCAGTTCATCGCCGTAATCCAGTAACTGAAACAGGGTCTGCAAGTTGTGATAACCATCGTTCCTGCGCCCGGTAATGTGCAGGAACAGATTAAGCTTGGCGGGGGCGGGGAGGGTAAGAGTCATGGTTGCGAACCATAGCAAAGCTGTGGGCCATCGTCATCGCGAAGGAGCGTAGCGACTGCGGCGATCTCCATCTGCAGATCGCCAATGTCAGGAGATTGCCGCGTCGCTACGCTCCTCGGAATGACGGGGACGCTTACTCAAACTCCCAGCGCTTAATCACCAACTTAAAGCTTAAATCACCTTTGGTGCCGTCAATTTTGCTGGGCAGCAACCATTCACCAGAGTGGCGATAGCGAGAAAATTCCAGTTGCCAGCCATTTTGGCTGAGGTGCTGAAGCATACCTTGTGGGTCGTGGCTTTGTGCGCTGCTAGGGGTTGTTGGGTTGGGGATGCCGCGCACCCAGTAAGTCAGGTCTTCCACGGCCAGCGGAACCCCCAGCAGTTCGGTGGTCAGTTGTTGACTGTTGCCAGCGGCCAGTTGTTCTTTCCCCCGGCGCAGGGTGACTTGCTCGCTGTTGCCTTCTATATAAGTAGTACCAATGCCAAATACGCCGCTGAGTCGCACCTGATAGTCTTGTTGCTGCTGACGCCAACGCAAGGCCGCACTGCCGGAGTCCTGCGGTGAACGGAACGCCAGCTTGCCATTCAGCTGCCATTGATTGAGCCGTTGGTGTTGTTCCATATGCCGTTGCCAATCGCTCAATGGTGCAGTTTGGCGAGGGGTTGTTGAGCAGGCCGCCAGCAGCAACAGCAATGAAGCGGCAATTAGGAATCGGTAATTCACGGTTAGGGTGTGGACTGGTTGTGGCTTACCTGGGTAGCACCCAGCCGCTCCATGGTATCAACAATGTGTTTTGCGCCGGGATTCTTGGCCAGGTTTTCCTGCCATATGGTCAAGGCTTCGGTGCGCTTGCCCAGTTGCCATAACACTTCGCCCAAGTGGGCGGCCACTTCCGGGTCTGGGTAGAGTTCAAAGGCGCGGCTCAGGTAGGGCAGCGCTTCCTCCAACTTTTCCAGACGAAACAGTGCCCAGCCCATGCTGTCGAGAATCGCCGGGTTTTCCGGATCCAACTCCAGGGCTTTGCGGATCAGTTCGTAAGCTTCCGGGTAGTCTGCTGGATCTTTGCTGTTGGTCAGGGAATAGCCCAGTGCGTTGAGGGCGTCTGGGTTGTCCGGTTGCAGGCCGATAACCACACGTAAGTCCTTGTGAGAGCTAGCGGTGTTGCCTTGCTGTTCGTGCAGTAAGGAGCGGTTGTACAGCAGTTCCCAGTTTTGAGGCTCCTTTTCCAGCGCGGTATTGATCAGCGCCATGGCTCTGTCGGTGTGTTGGTTGGCCGCCAACACCGAGGCAATATCCAGGTAAGTGTCGGTGGTTTTCTCCGGGTCTAGGGCCAGCATTTGTTCAATCAGGGCATTGAGGTCGTTATCCCGGTCAGTTTCTGCCAACAGGCGAATCTGGCCAGTGACTGCTTTGCCGTAGTGTTCGCCAGCGGCTACTTTCTGGTAGTTCTCAATGGCGGCGCTGTAATTCTCTTGCGCCTCGTGCACCTGACCCAGCTGGTAGTGGGCGTTGTCTTTCAGTTCGGCGACCTCGACCAAGGTGCCCAAAAGATCTTGCGCTTCATCGTAGAAGCCCAGCTGCGCATTGATCAGTGCCAGTGAATAGCGCAGGCGATGGTCGTCGGGGAATTTCGCCACCAGCTTATCCAGTTCGCTGCGGCTGCGTTGCAAGTCTTTCTCCGCCCATTGGCGAGCCAGTTGCAAGCGCAGGCGTTTGCTGTCCGGGTAGGCTTCAACGCGGTTTTGCAAAAACTCGAGTGTTGCTTCCAGGCCGTCCTGTTGCAGGGTGGCATTGGCGATCAGTATCAGTGCGGAGTCGCGCTCGGTGTCTGGTTCCAGAATGTTGCTGGCCCGTGCAATAGCGGCCTTATAGTCCTCGGCCAATATCATCAGGTTTGCATCCAGCAACGCGATTTGAGGATGATCGGCCAAATCGTTAAAGGGGCCATCGGCAATCAGCCGGGTGAGCTCGCTGTGCAGCTGCTGGCGCTGCTGATCGGTAGTGTCTTCAGCGCGAATCAGCCGGGCAACGGCGTAAATGGCTTCTTTGTCGTCTTGGCGCAGAGCGGTGAGTGCGTGAGGCAGCGCCTCAGGCAGTTGTTTGGCGTAAGCCAGGTAGTAACCGGCAATGCGATTGGCTTCCGGGCTTTGCGGTTCCAGCTCTGCCCATAATTTGGAGAGCTCAAGAGCTTGTTGTGGGGCATTGAGTTGCACCGCCAACCAAGTGGCCTGTGCCGCCAGCCCAGGGTCGCGGGTGGCCAAGGCCTGTTTGCGGTAGCGATTCAGCTGCAACCCGTATTGTTGGTTAGCACCGGCAAAGTCTGCCACCAGTAGGTCGAACAGGGTTTCCGGCTCGAATGGTCGCAGCGGCGGTTTGGGGGCTGGGTCAGCGGCTGGCTCGGGTGTGGCTTGCGGTGCGGCGTCGGCTACGGTTGCTGAATCCTGATGGACGCTGGCACAGCCGGATAGTAGAGATAACAGCACCAGCACTGCGCTGGCCTGCCGCACAATGCGGGTTTTTTGAGGGCCGCTGGGTTTGCTCATGGGTACCGCCTTAAATCAATGTATACCAATAGTGGCACGTTCTATGACCACTGTCACAGCCATTCGGCTCGGTTTTTAGTGATTTTTGTCTCGCCACAGTGCTTGCCCCTTGTGTTTGTTACCTGCAATCACCGAAAATTCACGGTTTCGTCAGCAGTTTGCCTATTCCATGAAATTTCTCGCCCTGGGTATCAATCACCGCACCGCGTCTCTGGACGTGCGTGAGCGGGTGGCCTTTGCCCCGGAACGCATGGTGGCAGCGCTGCAGCAGGCCCGAGACGTTGCTGACCTGGATGAGGTGGTGATTATTTCCACCTGTAATCGCACCGAGGTATACAGCTCCGGCCAGGGGGAAGCCAGCCGCCTGTTGAACTGGTTTGCCGATTACCACTCTTTAACCCAACAGCAGCTGACCAGCTGCCACTATTTATTCAGCGGCAGTGATATGGCCCGCCATATGATGCGGGTGGCCTGTGGGTTGGATTCTATGGTGCTGGGTGAGCCGCAAATCCTCGGCCAGGTGAAGTCTGCATTTGCGGTGGCCCAGGAGGCGGGTACGGTTGGTGGTTCCCTCAACCAGGCGTTTCAGCAGGTGTTTTCGGTGGCCAAGAAAGTGCGTACCGAAACGGCCATTGGTGAAAACCCGGTGTCTGTTGCCTATGCAGCGGTTAACCTGGGGCAGCAGATATTTTCCGACCTCAGTCGCGAACACGCTCTGTTAATCGGTGCCGGTGAAACCATTGAACTGGTGGCTCGCCATCTTCTGGAGAAGGGCGTTGGCGGTATTACTGTGGCCAACCGTACCCTGGAACGTGCTCAGGGCCTGGCTCAGCAGTTTGGCGCTGAAGCAATTTTGCTGTCGGATATTCCCGACCATTTGCACCGTGCGGATATTGTGATTTCTTCCACTGCCAGCCAGTTGCCGATTTTGGGTAAGGGTGCGGTGGAGTCAGCGCTGAAAAAACGCAAGCACCGGCCCATGTTTATGGTGGATATTGCGGTGCCCAGGGATATCGAGCCCCAGGTAGGTCAGCTCAGCGATGTGTATTTGTACACGGTGGATGACCTGCGAGAAGTGATCGATGAAAACATTCGCTCCCGGGAAAGCGCGGCTCTAAAAGCGGAAAAAATTATTGAGCAAGGTGTTGAACAGTGGCAGCGTCAGTTGCGCGGTTTGGATGCAGTGGAAGCCATTCGTGCTTTGCGCTCTTCCACGGAGCAACTGCGTGACGACGAACTGGAAAAGGCCATTAAGGGGCTGCAACGCGGCGACGACCCGGAAGTGCTGTTGCAGCAACTGGCGCGCAACCTTACCAACAAATTTTTGCATCGCCCCACCACTGGCCTCAAGCAAGCGGGCGAAGAAGGGCGCCAGGAACACATTCAGCTGGCGGGCAAACTGTTTGCTCTCGACAGCCATTCATTTAAAAACAATAAAACCTGAATACAAATTGCCATGAAACAAAGCATTCTCGACAAACTGGAACACCTGATGGAACGCTACGAAGAAGTGGGGATTTCCCTGGGCGATCCGGATGTGATTGGCGATCAAAAAAAGTTTCAGGCGTTGAGTCGCGAGTACGCCGAGCTGGAGCCGGTGGTAAAAAGCTATGGTCGTTACCAGCAGGTATTGGCGGACATCGACGAAGCTAAAGCCATGCTCAAGGACGCCGACCCGGATATGCGGGAAATGGCTCAGGAAGAATTGAAGCAGGGTGAGGCAGCGCTGGAGCCGTTGGAAACCGAGCTGCAAAAACTGCTGCTGCCCAAAGACCCCAACGACGACAAAAACGTGTTCCTGGAAATTCGCGCTGGCACTGGTGGTGACGAAGCGGCGATTTTTTCCGGCGATTTGTTTCGCATGTACTCCCGCTACGCGGAACTGCAGGGCTGGCGCATCGAAATGATCAGCGCCCGCGACGGTGAGCACGGCGGTTTTAAAGAAGTGATCAGTCGCGTTGTCGGGGCCGGTGCTTACTCCAAACTGAAGTTTGAGTCCGGTGCCCACCGGGTGCAGCGAGTACCGGAAACCGAATCTCAAGGGCGCATTCACACCTCCGCTTGCACCGTGGCAATTTTGGCGGAAGCGGACGCGCTGGATGCCATCGAAATCAACCCGGCGGAGCTGCGCATTGATACCTTTCGCGCCTCCGGTGCCGGTGGCCAGCACGTCAACAAGACCGACTCGGCTATTCGCATTACCCACCTGCCCACTGGCGTAGTGGTGGAGTGCCAGGACGAACGTTCCCAGCACAAAAACAAAGCCAAGGCGTTGGCGCACTTGCAGTCGCGTCTGCAGCAGGCCCAGGAAGAAGCCGCTGCCAAAGAGCAGTCCGACACCCGTCGCTTGTTGGTGGGCAGTGGTGATCGCTCCGAGCGGATTCGCACCTACAACTACCCCCAAGGCCGAGTCACCGACCACCGCATCAATCTGACGCTCTATAAATTAGACGAAATTATGCAAGGCAAATTGGAAGAAGTGGTGCAACCGTTGGTGACGGAATATCAAGCGGATCAACTGGCGGCGTTGGCGGGGGAATAAGTGCTGCGAGTTTCGGGCTGCGGGTTGCGAGCAGATCGAGGGTAGTTGGTACTTTGAGTATTACTCGCCATTGCGAGCCGCGAAGAGGTGCGGCAATTTTCTGACTTCGGAGTGCTCGGTTGGAAATCACCGCGTTTCGTTTGCGATGATGGAAAGTTAAAATTTTTAATTTATTCTGCTATCTCGAGTATGGAAGATAAAACAGACATTAAAGTGCAAGCTTGCGAACTAGCCAAAGCACTATTGGATTCAGATGTTAACTATTTGGACAATGTGATTGAGCTTTGGAGGCTTGGAAATAGTTTTTACGATGAGCGCTGGGGCACTGAGTTTCATGTGTTTGGTGTTATTGAATCTGATACAGACCATTTACCCACAGAAAAAGTGAGACAGTATTGCTCCTCTATGTTGTTAGAAAGGTCGGATAAAGAATTAAAGGAAGTTGTGAATTTTTATAGGGAAGATGTAAAGAAAGCTTGTAGTGAAATCCTGACGAAGTATCAAAGCGCCTGATAGATATTTGTCGGCCTAAAGGCCAATCTACAGGGGAAGGTGTGGGATTTTTATTGTAGGTCGGGCTTTAGTCCGACAAGTCTGCTCAATTCAAAAGTTTCCCGAATAAAATCAAATACACTCGGTCTGCTCGCAGCACGAAGCTCGCTGCTTTTTATCAAAAAAATGCCCCGGTCTGATGAATCGGGGCATTTTCTTTTGCGCGAGCGTGCCGAAGCACGCTCAATAGGGGACGTTAAAACGAGTATTTAAAGCCGAGCTGGGCGCGGGTTCCGTAGAACTCCACTTGGGCTGGGCGTGCTTCGTTACCGATAAAGTAAATCAGCGGTTCGTTGTTGATGTTGTTGGCCTCCAGGTACACCAGCATGTTGTCAGTGATGTTCCAGGTGGTGGTCACGTCCAGGCTGGTGTAGTCGCCGTAGATGCGGTCGCTGTTGGCGTCGGAACCGTACTGTTCGATGTACTCACCCTTGTGGTTCAGGGCAATACGGGCGGCAAACACACCGTTGTCGTAGTACACCGCCATGTTGTACAGCTCGTCCGCCTGGCGTGGCACTGCGGCTACGCGGCCGTCTGGCAAGGTGAACTCAGAATCCATCAGCGTCAGGTTGGTCTGGAAGCCAAAGTTTTCCAAGGCTGGGTCAATAAACTCCAGGCTGTTGTTAAAGGCCAGCTCAAGTCCGGTCAGTGATCCGCTGGCGCCGTTGGCAAAAGAAACAATATCAACGTCGTTGCCACGGAATTGCCCCTGCTCTCTAGATGAGTAGATCGGGTCTGAAATTTCCTTGTGGAACAACCCGGCAGATACCACACCCAGATTGCCCAGGTAGCGTTCATACAACAAATCCAGATTCCAGGAATAGGTTGGGTCCAGGTTGGGGTTGCCGATATCCACTTCGCCATCGGCGCTGTCCAGAGTGGCACTGGGAGTCAATGAGCCGAAGTCAGGGCGGGCAAAGGTGCGGGTCAGAGCAAAACGCACATTGCTGTCGTCGTTAATGGCGTACTTGATGTGCAGTGATGGCAGCACAGACAGGTAGTCGTTGCTGTCTGAAAAGTCTTCAATGCTCTCGCCGCTGTCTGTTACAACACGTTGCTGACCGAATACGTCCGTGGTGGTTTGCTCCAGACGCAGGCCGCCGACAACGGTGATGTTTTCGCTGTAGTTCCAGGTGGCCATACCGTAAACCGCCATTTGCTCTTCTTCTACGTCGAAGTTGCGGCCGTTGGGTACCAGAACAGTGTCGCCGTCGGATTCGGGAGACAGGTCAAAGAATTGCTGGTTATCCGCCCAAAACTGTACCAGCTCTTCCCGGGAGACAACCTGGAAGAAGTCGGCACTGGCGTTGGTGTCGATATCGCCGGAGAAAAAATCGTTGCGGCCTGGCTGATCCATCAAATTGAAATCAGACAGTAGTGGTGCAGCGCGCCCGGCGCGGTCTTCGTTCCACACATAAAATTCGTCGGTGAAGCGAGATATACGCTCTTTGTCGCGGTATTTAAAACCGTACTTCCATTCCACGGTGTCACTGGCTTCGGTGGTCAGATCAAATTGCAGCACCGCCTTGTCTTTTTCGTTGACGAATACCTTGTAGAGTTCAACGGATTTGAGGCTGGCCTGAGTGGGGTCGGCTACGTAACCACTGGGTAGGTGGGTGTTCACACCAAAAGGCTCATCGGTGCCGCCATCAATGACGTTGTAAGCCAGGTTTTTACCGTCGCCGCGATCTTCCAGGCCAACATAGCCAACATTGGTTTGGTCAAAACGGGTCACGAAATAAGAATTGTTTTCCGCGTCAGGGAGATCACCGTAGCGGAACTCATTTTCGTAGGTTGAAAGCTGCCAGTTAAGGCGGGTGGTTTCAGCCAGCTGGTGCTCACCACCAATCTGGTAACCGGTTAATTCGGTAATCAGAATATCGTGGATGTTTTGCAGTTCCACGCGATCTTTATCGAAGCGGTAGCGATGCTTGTAATGGGTTTCGTCGTCGTCCAGAGTGCCGTAGTTGGCGCGGGCGAACACAGTGTCGCCGTTGTCGAATACGTATTCCATGGCGCCGTTAAAGCCCACCGTGTCGCGGGTGCCGGTGTAGTCACGCAGTTCCAGGCGGCGGATACCGCCCAGGCTTCCGGTGCGGCGGGGTTCAAAGTTGTCTGTGGCCCAGTCGCGTTCCCATTTGGAGACGTTAACAATAAAGCCCAATTTGTCGTCGAGAATGCGGTTGCCGTAGGTCAGGTTCAACGCGTGCCCACCGTCTTCGGCTTTTTCGCTGTAGCCGGTGCCTGCGGTGAAGCTCAATACTTCTTCTTCTGGAGCGGTGCGGGTAATAAAGTTTACTGCGCCGCCAATGGCGTCTCCTTCCATGTCTGCAGTAACCGCTTTGGAAACTTCCACTGACTCAATCAATTCTGAAGGGAAAAAGTCAAACGCAGTGGCGCGAGTGATGGTTTCTTCTTCGGCGGTGGGTAGACGGTCGCCGTTAAGGGTGGTTGATGCCCATTGAGAGGGCAGGCCGCGCACGGCCACAAAGCGGCCTTCGCCCTGGTCACGTTCAATGGATACGCCGGGAATTCGCTGTACTGCTTCGGCGGCGTTGCGATCTGGCAGCTTGCCAATGCCGTCCGCAGCCACAACATTGACGATGCGGTTGGAATTGCGCTGTTCGCTGAGTGCTTTCATCTGGCCACGCACAATGTGGCCCAGTACACGAACTTCTTCGATAACCTGATCGCTATTGCTTTCAGCCATAACCAACTGGCTGCTGGCAATCGCAATGGCGGCTGCGAGTGGAGAGAGCTTGTTCATTGGTTTCCCCTTGATGTTCAGCTATATAGCTGGGTTGTTAATGGGCTTTGCCCGCAGTATTGGGTGATTCTGGGGAGAACAATACCGATGTAATATGAAACTAATTTTACAACTGGAATATACCAGATGATTTTTTCAGAAAAACTTTATAATAGGCGGGTACAGCCAATACGCTTTAAATGAAAAAATCATTTATTTGGTAATGAATTGAATTAATTGGAAATAATTATTTCAGGTTGTCTGAGATGCCCGTAAATAAACTTTGGCTCTCTCAAGCCAGGGCTCAATATTGGTATTTTCCAGCTTGTCTGGCTTGCCCGTGTCGTCCAACTGGCGCAACCTGAGCGCATCATTGGCCCAGGGGTGGCTCTTGAATTGTTGGCATTCCTGGTTGCTCATGGTGCCGCCTTGTTGTTGCAGCGTTGCGCTGCTGGCTACAGACAGTTCGGTATTTTCCAAAGTTGCCTGATAGCGTTTGGCGGCGACGTGTAGTCGAATGGGTTCGGTCACTGCCTTGCCGAAGCCTAAGGACTGGAGGTAATTGGCACCCAGGGAGTCGTGAGCGGCATACCCCCATTGATCAAAGCCCGGTAAGCCCTGCCGATCCGCGACAAAGTGGCCTATATCGTGCAGCAAGGCAGCAATCACCATGTGCTCTGGCATATTGCTTTGCACCGCGTGCTGGGCACAGCTGATTGCGTGCTCCAGCTGAGTGCAGGCTTCGCCGTAATGGCGTTCGCCGTACTCTTCAAATAATTCGCGAATTTGCGCGATGCTTTTACCTGGGTCGCAAGCGTTCACAGTCGGTCAGCCTTGCCGGCACTGCCTGCCAGCGCCGCCAGCCAGGTATCGCCAACAAATGGCGTCTTGTTGGCGTCTTGGCGGGCTTCTACTCGGCGTATTGCGTTGCGTACCATCAGCGCACCACCGGTGCGAAGGGGCTCTGGCGGGAAGTAGCCGCGACACCCTCGAGCCAGTGGCGAGTGACGCCAGGAGTTATCCAGTTCCAGGGCCATGGCGGTGAGGATGTCGCCGCCCAGGTGACTCTGTACAACACCGTTGCCAGAGTAGCCGAAACCGTAGAGTACATTGGGTTGTCCGGGCAGATGGCCAAAAAATGGCAGCCCGGTTACCGAGCGATCCGAGGCACCTGTCCAGGTCTGGTGAATGTTGTGAGGCAGTGTTGGGAAAAACCGTTGCAGGGCGTTGTCCAGCTGCCCACGGTAACGGCTGGGGGAATCGAATACCGGCGATACCCGGTTACCGTAAGAAAAGTAATTGCCCCCTTTGCCCAGCATCAAGCGGCCATCCGGGGTGCTGCGGTAGTAGTGTACAAAGGTGCGCGAGTCCACTACAGCGGTGCCGTGGTTGAGGCCGATTTTGTCCAGCTGTTCCGGCATGGGCTCCGTGATCACCATATCCGATGACACCAGTACCAGGCTGCGGCGAAAGAAGCGGAATTTGCGGGCCATCCAGGCATTGATCGCCAGAATCACCTTGTCGGCAGTGATAATGCCAGTGGGGGTGTGAACCTGAACCTGGGGCCCATAGTCCAGCTTGGTCATGGGCGTGTGTTCGTAAATTTCCACGCCCATTTCCTGGGCCACCCGGCGCAGGCCACGTACCAGTTTGGCGGGTTGCAGGCTACCGGCGGCGGGGCTGTAATGGCCCTCCAGGTGGAGCCCGGAACCAGACAATTGTTGCAATCGCTCTGCCGTGCATTTTTGCCATCGGTTGATGCCGAGTCGCTCCAGCTCGGCAATGACTGGGCGCAGAATGCCCACCTGGCTGGGGTTGGATGCGGTGTACAGAGCACCGTCTACGCGCACATCGGCATCGATACGGTGTTTGTCGCAGAAGTTGCGGATAGCAAATACCGCTTTTTCAGAAGCGGTAACCAGCTCCATGGCTTCCGCTTCCCCCAGCAGGCGGCGCAAGGTGGGGAACTTGGTGGAAAAGGTGAGCATGCAGCCACCGTTGCGGCCAGATGCGCCTTCCCCACAAAGACCTTTGTCAATAACAACCACCTGCTTTTCCGGTGCCTGTTGTTTGATTTTGATGGCGCTCCACAGTCCGGTGTAACCACCGCCGACAATACAGATGTCGGCACTTTTGTGTTCACAGAGCGGGGTGTTGGACTGAGGTTGTTCTGTCGCCAGTGCTTCCTTAAACCAAAACGGCAGGTGGTTGTTGTCCATTAGGGCCTTTCACCTCTTGCCCGGCGGGCGCTGATCTCCTGAATAGTCCGTGGGGCTTCAGCCAGACTGTCGATCACGTAGTGGGCGCCGGCGGCACTCAGTTCGCTGATGGCATCGCTGCGCATTTGCCCTTTTTGAATGTCGTTTAGCGCGTTCCATTCCACTTCGGTCAGGCCCACGGCATTGCCGGTAAGGCTGAGGCCAATGGTCCACATGCCCGCATTCAGGCCTTCGCTGATACCGGGGGCGGAGTCGTCGAATTTGATGCAGTTGGCGACGTCATTGACACCCAGTGCAATCACATTTTGCAGTGCCATCCAGGGGCCGGGACGAGAGCCCGCTGCCAGGTCATCGCAGGCCACATAGTGATCTGGGATATAGCCTTGTGCGGCGGCGGCAGTTACCAGCACTTCCATGACTTCTCGCGGGTATCCGGAGCAGCTGCCAATTTTAATACCCTGTTGCCGCATCCAGTGAATGCTGTCCAGGGCGCCGGCAATGGGGGTGGCGTGGTCGACGACCTTGGCTTTCTGCAGTGGCATAAAGGCGCTGTAGATTTCGTCCACGGTGACGTCGGTCATGGGCGCACCAAATTGGGCTGTCCAGCGCTCATTCACTGATGGCATTTGCCCCAGAGCCTTGATGTGATCCCATTTGCCCATACCCATGGGGCCGCGAGCTTCATCCAGGCTGATGTCAAAGTTGTAGGCTTGTTTAAAGGCTTCTACAAAAATAGTGGTGGGGGCTACAGAACCGTAATCCACAACGGTGCCGGCCCAATCCAGAATAACTGCTTCAATGTTGTTGCTCATTACTGATGCTCATCTAAAAAGTGGTTTGGGTGTTTGAAAGTCGAGTAGCTTTATACCCAGTACATGCTGTTTTTGATGGCGCCGAGCAGTCGTTCAATATCGTGCCCCTGCACCTCACCAATGGTGCCAATTCGAAAGCAACTGGCGTTGGAGACTTTGCCGGGGTAGATCACGAAACCTTGCTGTTTCAGAGCTTCGTAAAAGCGGTTAAATTCAAACTGCTCCGATTCCGGGTAGAAAAACGAGGTGATGAACGGCGACTGTTCGCTGGCATCAATCATGGTTTTAAAGCCCAGTTCAGCCATGCCTTGTGCCAATGTGCTTTGATTGTTGCGATAGCGCTGGTAACGCTGTTCCAGTGTTTCCAGGTTCAGTTCATCCAGGGCTTGACGAAAGGCGCGTACCACATGGGTGGGCGAGGTAAAGCGCCACTTGCCATTTTGGGTTTCCATGGTCTTCCACTGGTCGTAAAGGTCCAGGCTCAGGGAGCGAGCGCGGCCTTCCAGTTTTTCCATTTCGTCGGTTTTCGCGATCACAAAACCGAAGCCGGGAACCCCTTGAATGCATTTGTTGGCAGAGCTCACCAGAAAGTCGATATTCAGTGCTGCTACATCCATGGGTAAGCCACCGAAACTGCTCATGGCATCGACGATAAGTACCTTGTTGTGTTGCTTGACCAAGGCGCTGACTGCAGGGATGTCGTTGAGGCGACCAGTGGTGGTTTCGCAGTGAACCACGGCTACGTGAGTGATGTCGCTGTCTTCCGCCAGTGTGGCTTGCAGACGCTCCAGGTCGATGGCGTCCAGCTCGTGGTGATCCTGTTGCACGTAGTCGATACGCAGGTAGTTGGCAATCTCGACAATGCGGTCGCCATAAGCGCCGTTGCTGAGAATCAACAGCTTGCCATTTTCAGGTACGGCGCTGCCAATGGTGGCCTCTACCGAAGCGGTGCCACTGCCTTGCATCAGAACAGCGGTGTAGCCTTCGCTGAGGGTGGCCAGAGCCACCAGGTCGTGGCGAACGCTCTGTACCAGATTGTTGTATTCGTCGTCCCAGGTACACCAGTCTTTGAGCATGGAGTGGCGCACGCTGTCGCTGGTAGTCAGTGGGCCCGGAGTCAGCAACAGGTAGTGGTTGGTGTTTACGGGGGCATTCATAAGGTTTCTCCGATATATCTGGTATATTCCAGATTTTGAATCTGTTTGATATGCAGGTCAATTGAATTTTATGCAGTAAAACAAAAGTATATGACTGTTTTATTTAAGGTTGTCATAAAAGCTGTTTTTTTGGTGTATTCCAGTTTTTTCTAGGTCGCAAGTTTGTAGAAGTTGCCGGCGCGGCGCTTGCAAACCCCCAGTGGCTGCTCTAAGTTGCGTTTTATTTTGCTCAGGGCAAAAGGCAACGAGTTCTCATGACCTCTTTAAACGCACCGCTTTACGCGTCCATTTATCACACCATGCTGGGGCAGATTCACCGCAAGGCGCCGCGCTATCGGGATAAATTGCCCTCCGAGCGAGAACTGATGGCGGAATTTGCCACTACCCGGGTGACGTTGCGCATTGCTTTGTCTCAGCTGGAGCGGGAAGGGGTTATTTATCGCTCCAATCGCCGGGGTTGGTTTGTAACCCCCCCCAAACCGGTGTTTGACCCCACCTTGCGTAGCAACTTCAGTGTATTGGCCCGGGAGCAAGGCCGGGTACCGACTACGGAAGCGTTATCAGCGCACCAGAGTCGTTGCCGTTCTGCCGCTCAAGGGGCCAAGTTGGGCTTAAAGCGAGGCGACCCTATGTACCAGCTGCGCCGTCGCCGCAGCCTGGATGGCCGCCACGTGCTGTTGGAAAACATCACCATCAATGGTGTTGGTATTGAGCGCTTGCTCGACCAGGATGTGTCCTCTTCCCTGACCAGTATTTTTCGCGACCACTACAACATAGAGGTCGTACGTGAAGAAGTGACCATTAATGCCACGGCCCTGAGCAGGGAGCAGGCCGAGCAGCTGGCGGTTGCCGATGGCAGTTACTGTGTTGCGATTCACCGTACCCGTTACGACCAGAACCAAACAGCTGTGGAATACGATGAAGAGTTATGGCTGCACGACGCCATTGAGATTCGCGTATCCACGGATGTTTGCTGATGCCCACCATTGCTCAGCTGCTAAAACGAGCGGATGAGCTGGCCTCCGTCAGTGATACCCCGCGATTGGATATTGAAGTTCTGCTTTGCCATTTTCTGCAGCGTGATCGCTCTTATCTCTACACATGGCCAGAGCGTTGTTTGAGCGAACAGCAGCAGGCCGATTTTGAGGCTGGATTAGATCGTCGCAAAAGGGGAGAGCCGGTAGCTCATATTGTCGGTGAGCGGGAATTCTGGTCGCTGCCTTTGGTGGTGAATGCCTCCACGCTTATTCCCCGTCCGGAAACTGAGCTGCTGGTAGAGCTTGCCTTGGACTTGCCTTTGTCGGCACACGCCCAAGTGCTGGATTTGGGTACTGGCACCGGTGCCATCGCCTTGGCGCTGGCTTCTGAGCGCCAGGATTGGCAGGTGGATGCGGTGGATGTTGTCGACGAGGCGGTGGCTTTGGCAGAGCATAATCGCGAGCGACTGGGGTTGAACAACTTGCGGGTTTGGCAAAGCAATTGGTTTGAGCACGTACCTGAAAATAGCTACCACCTGATTGTCAGCAACCCCCCTTATATCGATCCGAAAGATGCTCACTTGCAACAGGGTGACGTGCGCTTTGAGCCCAGTTCGGCACTGGTCGCCGACGAGGAGGGCCTGGCAGATATTCGCGCTATTGTGACGACCGCTGCGAATTATTTGCACAGGGATGGTTGGCTATTGCTGGAACACGGTTATGACCAGGGGGCGGCGGTGCGAAATCTGTTGGTGAATGACGGCTTTCAAACGGTACAAACCCGCCAGGATCTGGCGGGTAATGATCGTGTGACTTTAGGCCGCTACCCCTGCTAGCGGTGCTGATTCCCCCTTCTGCCGCCGGTGTTTGTTGGCAAAGTAGCACCAGGAGCCCACCGTAAAAAATACCCCCAGCGCAGCCACCAGATAACTGGTGTAAATAATAAAGCTGTGCCACTGAATACCCCCTTGGCCGAGGTTTTTGTACACCATCACCCCAACGCTGCCCAGATAGCCAAACGAATCCGCCAAGTAGATCAAAAAGCCCACATTGCCAACCTGCTTAAACGTAGCGATCAGGCGTTCAAACAGTACGCTGTTGAACGGTACGTAAGCGAGGTAAAGGCCAAAACCGTTAATAATCATCCAGCTGATTGGGCTTAGGTAGCCAGCCTGGTAAGCCAGGGTAGATAACCCGCAGCTGGCAAAGCCAAATAAAATCAAAAAATGATTGACCATTAATGCCCGGCTGTTGCTTTTAATCAGCATCATGGCGCCGATAATCATCAGTACAACCACCGCGATGGGAATTTCTGTGAGGCTGAAAATGGCCGGTGAGTCGGTGTAGCCCAGTTCGTCCCATATATTAGCGGTGAAGTTATCACGCAAATCCCGAAAAATGGTCAGCAGCACATAACCGCCGATCAATAGGCACAGACCCGTACTGAACTGTTTGAAGAATGCCCGCCGGGCGGAAGCGTCCATAGGTTCGCGCTTGGTGCGCAGGCGAATGTCATCTGTATTAGGGGGTGGTAGCTGCTCCAGCATATACACCGCTAGCATTAACAGCGGCATAAACAGCGCAGCGGTGGTTACCGGCATCCAGAACTCATCCACGCCCCAGTTGAGCATCAGGTAGCTGCCCACAGTTTTTACCAGGCCGGAGGAGGCGATAAAGCTGGTGCACAAGCCGGCGGCCAGCACTTCGGTCACCTTGCGGCCTTCCAGGTAGCTGAATACGTAACCCCAAACCATACCCAGAGGAATGCCGTTGAGGAACATACACACGATATTCCAGGGGTGCGGCAACAGCGCGAACAGCAACAGGGCGATGCCAGCAATAGTGATCAAGGTCAGAATGCCTTTGGCCCGGCCATTGCCACTTTGCTCCGATACTACTTTGATGCCAATAAATTTTGACAGCGCGTACCCGGCTACTTGTGCCGATAGGTAAAGCACCTTGATGGAGATGCCCCAGTAGACAATATCTTCGTAGAGGCCAACGGCGATGGGTTTGCGAAACGCGTACATACAGGAGTACGTACAAAAGGCGGCAATCATGGCAAACAGGCAGAAACTAAACCCTTGGCCCCGGCGGGTAATGCGTTGCAGTAGTTGTGTCATGGCTCGAATCAGTCACATTAAGTGGTATACACCAGTGGCGCTATTAAACCGGCAAAGTGTGACTTTTGTGTGACAGGGTGCACGATTGGTGCACCGTTCTGTGCTGGAAACCCGGGTGCGCTAGCAGTATGCTATGCGCACCCGAATCTGGGGGAAACATAAGGAGAATAACTATGTCCGATTCAGCGACAAGCAAGCGAATCCTGCCAGCGTTTCTGCTGTGCTTCTTTCTGGGGCCATTGGGGGCGCACCGTTTTTACGCGGGCAAAATTGGCACTGGAATTTTGCACTTACTGACTCTGGGTGCTTTTGGCATCTGGACACTGATTGATTTTATTATGATTATTATCGGCTCCTTTACCGATAAGGAAGGCAATAAAATCACTGAGTGGACGTAAGCAAAACCACATCGGTACAAAAAAGCCCTGCAATGAATATTGCAGGGCTTTTTTATGTGCGGCGCTAAATCGCTGCTGCGTCAATCCAGTTCGCCAATAGCGGTCAGCACACTCTCTCGCAGCGTTTCGATACTGTGATTGACTTTATCATAGGAGTCTTTTTCGCCCAGTTCATCGGAATACATTTGCCACTTGCTGTAAAGCTGTGTGGATTTCTCGTTGACGCTGTCGGGCATGAAGTAGCGTAGGTCACGCATGGCAATCACTTGTACCCAACCGCGTTTGCGAGAGTTTTCCAATTCTGCTTCGGTCATGTCGTGGCGAGCATAGCGCATGTGTATGGCCACTTCGTCTAATTCCGCCAGCCGTTCTATCAACGCGAAACCCGCAGTGCGTACATTGCGATTCTGCTCGGTGACTTCGTTGCGCCAGGTGTTATAACCCAGGCTTGCCAAGGCAATGGCCAAACTGATCAATGCCACTGAATTGCGGCGAATTTGCTGTAAAAAGCTGTGGTAGCTCATGGTCGTTCTTTAGATAAGAGTTTTGGCTAAAATTAAAGTACCCATGAGAGTCACAAGTGGCCGGTTGGTTCCCATATAACTGAAGAGATACGGCTGTTCGGTATCTGATTCACCCTGAGTGTGCCAGTTTAACGGTAGGGGGCGTCATTCCCGCGAAGGCGGGAATGACGAACATCCAAGCAGCAATTAGCGATTAGCAGCTTGCCGGTCTTTGGTGCTCTGCAACTTTTTGGCAGCTTGTTTGGCAGCCTTACGGGCTTTAATTAACTGATCAGCGTCACCGCCCACATGTACTTCGTTACGGGCTTTGGCCAGCTGAATTTGCTTCTCCCGCTCCCGATAGCGGGCTTTGTCGGCGGCGGAAGTTTTGTCGTAGCAGTGTGGGCAGCTGACGCCGCGCTGGTATTGGTCGCTCTGCTGGTCTGCTTGGGTGATGGGCATGCGGCAGGCGTTGCACTGGTCGTACTCGCCTCGCTCCAGGTTGTGATTGACGGTGACGCGCTCGTCAAACACAAAACATTCACCTTCCCACAAAGTGTCGTCGGCAGGTACGTCTTCCAGGTATTTGAGAATACCCCCTTGAAGATGATAGACCTCGTCAAAACCCTGTTCTTTCATGTATGCCGTGGATTTTTCGCAGCGAATGCCGCCGGTGCAGAACATGGCGACTTTCTTGTGCTTGGCCGGGTCTAGGTTGTCTTTTACGTACTGGGGGAATTCCCGAAAACTGGTGGTATTGGGGTTAACCGCATTTTTGAACGTGCCCACCTGGTATTCGTAATCGTTACGGGTATCCACCAGCACCACGTCCGGGTCGCTGATCAGTGCGTTCCAGTCTTCCGGCTTGACGTAGGTGCCCACCACTTTTTTCGGGTCGATACCCTCCACACCCATAGTGACAATCTCTTTTTTGAGCTTCACTTTGGTGCGCAGGAAAGGCTTGTGGTCGGTGTAGGACTCTTTGTAATCAATGCCTTCCAGGCCCGGCTGTTGTTGCAGCCATTGCAGCAGGTTATCAATGCCCTTGCGAGAGCCGGCGACAGTGCCATTAATGCCTTCGCTGGCCAGCAGCAGGGTGCCGCAAATGCGGTTGGCTTCCATAGTGGCCAACAGCGGGTCACGGAGTTGTTGATGGTTTTCCAGGGTAACGAATTTGTACATCGCGCAGACGACATACTGGCCAGAAGTGGCCATGTGTGGGGTAGTCATATTGTTGCCTCGTGCGAGCCGGAGCGTAAATCCGGAGCATGGGTTTTCGGGTAAAGTGTTCGAGGCGGGATTTTATAGAAAGATGGGCGTCGTTGCGAGGGCTGTAGCCCGGGCTCAGCTGCGCTTACCCGGGCTACGTTGTGAGGTTCAAGCCGCTAAATGCTTCTGCAAAGCGTCAAAACCACCGATGTATTCGGTGCCGTAAAAAATTTGCGGCACGGTATTTACGGTGTGGCCAATGGTCTTTGACAGATCCTCTTTACTGATGCCTTCCTCATGAATATCTACGTAACGGTAGGGCAGGTCTTTTTGCTCCATAACGGCTTTTGCCTGGCGGCAGAAGCCACATGCCTGGTGGCCGAAAATAGTGTAACGGGTGCTGTCGGTACTCATCGTTTGCTCCTCAAAAGATGTTTGGATGCTGTGCACTGTAATGGCTAACTGTCATTAAAACTATTTAATTGATTAAATGGGCTTGATAGCTTTTCCCAAGATAGCTCTTTGTCTGCCTCTCTGCCAAACCATGGCCATTAGGCACAGGGCTGACACACTCAAGGCAACAGCAGCGCCAACCCAAAAGCCGGGAACCCCCATAGCTGGTCCCCAAAAATTAGTCATCCCCAAGCTGTAAGCCAGCGGGAAACCCACCACCCAAAAAGCGATGAACTGCACCACCATGGGTGCCTTGGTAATTTTGTAGCCCCGCAATGCACTCATGGCACCCACTGCGATGGCATCGGAAAAACGATAAATTGCCGCAATTAACAGCAGCTCTACCGCAATTTTTTGCACCGTAGGGTCGTCGTTAAAAAAACCGGCAATGGCTTCCGGGAAGACTAAATAAACCGCTACCTGCAAGCAGGCGATGGTGGCGATCAATAGCAGTCCGGCCTGGCAGCTGAACCAGGCCTTGCCGGGTTTTTGAGCACCGATGTGCTGGGAAATGGCGACCGTTAATGCCTGACCAATGCCCAGGGAGACAATAAACATCAGGCCATCGAACTGGTGGGCAATGCTGTGACCGGAGACCACTTCCGCTCCCAGGCTGGCGATAACCAGCGGGATAATGCCGAAGAAGCTGAATTCAAACAGAATACCGACTGAAATCGGCAACCCCAGGCGCAGGATATTGCCCATGGTTTTTAATTGCGGTCTGGCCAGCTCGGTAAACAGCTTTAATGCTTGAGTGGCGCGGCTGCGCTGCAGCCACAAGGCAAACGCCAATACCTGAAACGTCACCACAATCAAGGTGGCCCAGCCGCAGCCGACGCCGCCGAGTTTGGGTAGTCCCCAGTGGCCGAAGACCAGGGCGTAATCCAGAACAATATTCAATGCCAGGCCGGCGATGTTGACCACCATCACTGCGCGCGGCAGGCTCACCGCTTCCAGAGTGGTGCGCAGCCAGAACATCAAATGAAAGCCAAACACCGCGGCGATCATGGGAGCCATGTAGCCGCGAGCGATCGCCACTACCTGGGGTTCTGCCCCCAGTTGCCCCACCAGCCATAAGCCACCTGCCATCGAAGCGCTGGCAATCAACCCCAATGGCAGGGCCAGCCACAGGCATTGGTGAAATTGATGCCGCAAGGCGCTGCGGTCATCGGCACCAAAGTGGTGGCCGATCAGAGGGGCGTTGGCAAACAGAATGCCTCCCAATATCAGAAACACAAAAATGCTGATGCTGTTGCCCAGCGTCACACCGGCCAAGTCGTCTACACTGGCCTGACCTGCCATAAATACATCGGTGAGGCCCATGCCCATCGCCGCTGCCTGGCCAATAACCAGTGGCAAGGCAAAGCGAAAAAGGCGTACCGCCTCGCCGCAAAGCTGGCGATAGTGAGGTGCTTTAGACATGGTAGGAAAATTTGGGTGGGTTTATTATCCGTGGCGAAGCATATCGCCAATCGCTGTTGTCACAAAGCGATATTCACAGGTCACTTGGGGATACCATGACAGAAGAAAAAATCAGCTTTTTAACCTTTGTGATGCAGCTGTTTGCCGCATCCGTATTGGCGATATTAGTACTTGGCGTGATCGCCATTGCAGTGCTGTATATCATTGATGTGAACCAGACCAGCCACACCATTCGCCGCAATTATCCGGTAATTGGCCGTTTGCGTTACTGGTTTGAACACATCGGTGAATTCTTTCGCCAGTACTTCTTTTCCCTGGATCGTGAGGAGATGCCTTTCAACAGGGCGCAGCGTTCCTGGGTGTATCGGGCCGCCAAGGATGTGGACAGTACTCTGGCGTTTGGCTCCACCGCACCTCTGGACAAGCCTGGTGCAGTACTGTTTGTTAGCACGCCTTTCCCCACCCTCAGTGAAGACGCCTGCGAGCCGCAACCATTGGTGATCGGCCCCCAGTGCCGCATTCCGTACAACGCTCGGTCATTTTTTAATATATCTGGCATGAGTTATGGCGCGTTGTCCAAGCCCGCAGTGCAGGCCCTTTCCAAAGGCGCCAAGGATGCAGGTTGTTGGCTGAATACCGGCGAAGGTGGCCTCAGCCCGCACCACCTTGAAGGGGGGTGCGATATTGTGATGCAGATCGGCACCGCCAAGTACGGTGTGCGTGATGAGGCAGGCAATCTCAGCGACGACAAATTGCGCGAAGTGGCGGCCCACCCTCAGGTGCGTATGTTTGAGTTAAAAATCAGCCAGGGCGCGAAGCCGGGTAAAGGCGGTATTTTGCCAGCGATCAAGGTGACCGATGAGATTGCGGCCATCCGTGGTATTGCCGCTGGGCAGGACTCCATCAGCCCCAATGGGCACCCGGAGATTCGTTCAGTCAATGACTTGCTGGATACTCTCGGGCGTATCCGCGAAGTCACCGGTAAGCCGGTGGGTATCAAAATGGTCATGGGTGGCACCAACTTTTTTGACAACCTGTGCACGGCAATTAATGAACGCGGCGCTTATTGGGCGCCGGACTTTATTAGCTTGGACAGCGCGGATGGTGGCACCGGTGCTGCCCCGCAAAGTTTGATGGATCACGCCGGTTTGCCGATTCGTGAAAGCCTGCCTTGGCTGGCGGATAAACTGGAGTACTACGGTTTGCGCCAACGTATTCGGCTGGTTGCCACGGGCAAATTGGTTAATCCGGTGGATGTGGCCTGGGCACTGTGTGCCGGAGCGGATTTTGTGGTTTCAGCGCGAGGCTTTATGTTCGCGCTGGGGTGCATACAGGCATTGCAGTGCAACAAAAATACCTGCCCCACCGGTATTACCACCCACAATGAAAAACTTCAGCAGGGCCTCGACCCGTTTAATAAAGCCAACCGGGTTTCCAGTTACGCTCACCATATGGTGCACGAGGTGGGGGTCATCGCTCATACCTGTGGTGTGTCGGAACCTCGCCAGCTGAATCGCAATCACGCTCGCATGGTGATTGAGCCGGGTTATTCAGAAACATTGGAAGCCTTGTATCGCAATCGTCATCAGGCAGTGAAATTCATGGATTAACATTATTTAACCGATTTCTATGCAGAAGTGATCAAGTAAATTGCATTTCGGCCGTTTATTGAGGGAATTATTTGCCAGCTTTACCCTCAAAGGTGGCGCAAATATTCTGGAGAGCAACCAATGAACAAACTGTTTAGCCTACACAACGGCTTTATGAACGGTGCCAGCAAGGTGGATTTTCTCGCACCTCTGCTGTTTCGCGTATACCTGGCTCCGGTCATGATTCAAGCTGGCTGGAACAAGCTGGATGGCTGGCAAGGTACGGTATCCTGGTTTGGCAATGCCGATTGGGGTCTGGGCCTGCCAATGCCTGAACTGATGGCAGCTCTGGCAATTGGTGCGGAGTTGATTGGCGGCATTATGCTGTTGATTGGCTTGGCAACCCGAGTCGTCGCCATTCCACTGATGGTAACTATGCTGGTGGCCATTTTTGCGGTGCACTGGGAAAACGGCTGGTTGGCGGTATCTGATTCGTCCAGCTGGTTGGCCAACGATCGTGTGATGGAAGCGGCGGAACGTAAAGACGCCATCAAATCCATTTTGAGACAGCACGGTAACTACTCTTGGTTGACCGGCCGTGGCAGTGTCACCATTCTCAACAATGGTATCGAGTTCGCTGCTACCTATTTCATCATGCTGTTGAGCCTGATGTTTACCGGTGGTGGACGTTACGCCAGTGCCGACTATTGGCTGTGTAAGGTTTTCTGTAAAGAACAGAAATAATTACCTGCTCATCTAAAGCCGCCTTCGGGCGGCTTTTTTGTTGTCTCCTCCTTGCCCCATTCCTGCTATAATCCGCCGCTTCGCCAAATTGGCTAATTTTTGAACAGCTTTCTTTGAGCAATACCGTTTATGTCCCAAGACAACAAGCAAGACAGCCCGTCCGAAACTAAGGGCCCAGATTCCAAACGCCGCTCCCACAACCGGCGCCGGCGCCGTTCAGGCGGCCATCGCAACGCCAAAAAAACCTGGAGCCTGTCTCAATTTGAAGTGTCGCCAGAGGCGGGAAAGCTGCGTTTTCACGATCTCGATCTTGAGTTGCCATTGATGCACGGCATTGCCGATGTGGGCTTTAAATACGCCTCGCCGATTCAGGCGCATTCCCTGCCACACAGCCTGTGCGGCCACGATGTGGTGGGTAAGGCGCAGACCGGTACCGGCAAAACCGCCGCGTTTTTGGTCACCATTATTGATGATTTGCTGAAGAACCCAATCCCTGCGGAGGAGCGTTACGCTGGCGAGCCCCGTGCTCTGATTATTGCACCTACCCGCGAGCTGGTGATGCAGATTGCCGACGACGCTCTGGCTCTGTGCAAACACACCGGGTTGACGATCCATACTCTGGTGGGAGGGATGGACTACGGCAAACAGCAGAAAAAATTGCACGACAATTTGGCAGATATTCTGGTGGCGACACCGGGACGCCTGATTGACTTCGCCGGTAGTCACGACGTTTATCTCGACCAGGTAGAAGTGCTGGTGATCGACGAGGCCGATCGCATGCTGGATATGGGCTTTATCCCCCAGGTGCGTCGCATCGTGCGCCAGACACCCAAAAAAGAATACCGCCAGACTCTGCTGTTCAGTGCCACCTTCACTCCGGAGGTAATGTCTCTGTCTGAGCAGTGGACCCGAGAGCCGGTGATGATTGAGATCGAAGCGGAAAATACCGCTGCGGATACCGTGGATCAAAAAGTCTATATCACCGCCACCGAAGACAAGTTCGCGCTGCTGGACAACATCATCAAGCAAGATAATGTGGACAGCATTATCGTGTTTGCCAACCGTCGCGATCAGTGTCGTCGCCTGCAGGAACGCCTGCAGAAGAAGGGTTTCCAGGTAGGCCTGTTGTCCGGTGATGTGCCGCAAAACAAACGGGTACGTACCCTGGAAGATTTTAAATCCGGCAAACTCAAAGTGCTGGTGGCTACCGACGTTGCCGGCCGGGGTATTCACGTGGATGGCATCAGCCACGTGGTCAACTTTACGTTGCCAGAAGAGCCGGAAGATTACGTTCACCGCATTGGCCGCACCGGCCGCGCCGGTAAAACCGGTACCTCCATCAGCTTCGCCTGCGAAGACGACGCCTTTCTGCTGGAGCCCATTGAAAAACTGTTGGGCAACAAGCTGGAATGCGAACAGCCTCCGGAGGAACTGCTCGCGTAGCGAGCAGTGCACGCCTGCAACCAAAACGGCCACCTTGCGGTGGCCGTTTTGGTTGGGCTTCGAGTTGCGTGCTACGAGCTGCGAGCAGTATGAGGCTATTAGTACAGCTAATCGCTCCCTCCGCCACAGGAGCCTTCCCCTCCGATAGAAGAGCCACAGCTACTGGCACCACAAGCACCATAGAAAAATTTATCTGCGTAGCCTTCATATTTGTTAATTTTTTCCAAATGAAAGCCGCTCTTTTTGTGTTCTTCTGGGTCGCAGAATACAAAAATTGCGAAATCAATATATTTACTATTGAGTTTAAGGGCATCAACTGTTTTCTGGACTTGACCAACTGTATAGCTTTCAGAACTGCCGTAGCGAGACTGTAATCCTTGGGATAGTTTTGCCATAAATTTCTTGATGGCACGGCCTTTAAAATAATTTTTTATTTCCATTGCTTTACTCCAATCTGCCCTCAACCCGCAACCACCTTACTGCTCGCTGCTCGAAGCACGTTGCTCGCAGCAGCTATTCCCGCTGCCCGCTGCCAAACCGATCTATCCACATCGCTGCACCTGCAGCCACCGCTGCTGGAGCCACAATGATATTTAATACCGGTATCGACGTAGCTGCTAATGCGGAGGCACCAAAGCCCAGGCAGCGGTTGCGTTGTTCGCGGCATTCGCTGAGCAGCGCGGGGAAGCTCTGTTCGTTGTTATCTGACGTATAGTCCAGATACTCCAACGCCAGTGACCAGGCGCCCCACAAAAAGCTGATTATCGAGCCCACAAACCCCAGCGGGGTAAACAGCAATACCAGCGATGCCAGGCCAACCCCAATCGCTCGGGGCAGGGTGTAGGCGAGCATGGTAAAAGTGCGTTTGATGGCGCTGATGGCAATAGCGGTGGCTCGTTTAAAGGTCATACCGCGGCTGTCTACTTGCCCGGTCAGTACTTCCTGAACCCGTTCTGCCAACAGCCCGTAGAAGGGCGTGCCAATCAAATTACTGAACAGGGTAAAGGTGTAGGCATAAAGGATGAGCAGCAACACCACAAAAGCTGCCCATAGCAGCCAGCTGAGAAAGTCAAAAAACCATTGGATCCAGGCTGGCCAGCCGGTGAGCCAGCCCTCCATCCAGGCCATGGCACCTTCAAAGCCATTCACCGCCAGAGTGGTGAGCCAGATAAAAAGCAGAATATTAATCAGCACCGGAACAATGGCGAACAGGCGAATGCGGCGATGGCCAAGTAATTTTAAGCCTTTGAGTAGATAGCTGGGGCCGGATAGTGTGGAGCCGACGGTGTTGGTAACCATAGTTTTACAGGGTCCTGGTGTTAAATAGCGTTCCAAGGGGGTAGAGTAACGGGCGAATTGTAATGGAGATTGAGCCATGAAGTGGGTTTTTCGCATATTGATTGTATTGGTGGTGTTGGTGGTTGCTGCTGGCTTGGTGGTGGCGTCCAAAGTGGATACTTTGGTTACTGAGGCTGTGGAAACAGTAGCTCCGGAATACACTCAATCCAAAGTGTCGTTGGGTGGTGTGGATCTGTCCCTGTTGTCCGGCAATCTGGCGCTGGCAGATTTGAACGTGGGTAACCCAACCGGCTTCTCTCAGCCCAATGCCTTTTCCCTGGGTGAGATTGCGGTGGATCTGGACCTCAACAGCGTAACCAGTGACACCATCGTGGTGAACAGCATCAATGTGGTGGCGCCGCAGATCTTCTTTGAGCAGAACTCAGCGGGAACCAACCTGCAAACCCTGCAGCGCAATATTGAAAAAGCTGTGGGGCCAAGCACCGACACTGAAGAAGATTCAGGCACTGCCAAAAAACTGATTATTCGGGATTTTAAAGTTACTGACGGTTTGATTTCGGTCACCAGCCAGCTGCTTGGGGAAGAATCTCTGGATGTGAACCTGCCTGAAATTCACCTTACCGGTATAGGTGAAAAAACCAATGGGGCAACCGCTGCCGAAGTGGCGGAAGTGTTGCTGGGCGAGCTCACTGAGCGCGCCAAGGGGGCTGTTCTTGAGTCCGGCAAACTGGGTGAGTTAAAGAACCAAGCCAAACAGAAACTGGACGATAAAAAGCAGGACCTCAAAGACAAAGCTGCTGAAAAACTCAAAAAACTGTTTTAATTTCTCCTCTGGGGAGGGCCATACAATTCTGGCCCTCCCTGTCTAATTTTTCTTAAAATCCCATCATTCTGTCTGAAATAAGCCGATTTCTGTCTCTTTTGACTGTGCTTTGGGTGTTTCCTACCCAAATTAGCGGTTTACTCCACCGGGGGTAGGAGAGAATAATGAGCGTCCTACACAAGTTGTCTGTGGCCAGTAAAAAGCAAAGCAAAGGAAAGTGCCATAAATAAAAGCTGTCCAAAGGCAGTTAGGGTCAGGCAGATAACGTTACTCTATAACAACAGGGCTGCTCCTATGGCTAAACCCAACGAGAATCGGCTCCATATTCCAGACGCTCCCTTTCGACCAGGGGATAAACCGGATTTCTCTCACCTGGATATCGGCACCCCCGGCGCTGTTGAGCGCCCGCAAACAGATTGTGAACCCGCCGATATTGCCCACCTGGCCCACTCTCTGATTCGAGTGCTGGACGACGACGGTGCCGCTCACGGTACCTGGAACCCCACCTTGCAGCCCGAGGTATTGCGCCAGGGCTTGCGGACCATGTTACTGACCCGCAAGTACGATGAGCGCATGTTCCGTATGCAGCGTCAGGCGAAAATGTCGTTTTATCTCAAGTGCACCGGTGAAGAAGCGGTGGCAGTGGCATCCACCATGGCTCTGAAGCCCAACGATATGCTGTTTCCTACCTACCGCCAGCAAGGCGCGTTCATCGCCCGTGGCGCAGACCTGTTCAGCGAAATGATGTGCCAGGTAATGAACAATGAGCTGGACCCCATGCAGGGCAAGCAGCTGCCGATTAAATACTCCTCGGCAGAGAAGGGTTTCTTTTCCATTTCCGGTCCGCTGACGACCCATTACCCACAAGCGGTGGGTTGGGCCATGGCCTCCGCTTATAAAGGCGAAAAAGACATTGCTCTGGCCTGGACTGGCGATGGCTCTACCGCTGAAGGGGACTTTCACTACGCTCTGCAGTTTGCGGCGACCTATCGCGCCCCCTGCATTTTGACCGTGGTCAATAACCAGTGGGCGATATCCTCGCCGCAAACCATTGCCGGCGGTGAAAACACCACCTTTGCTGCTCGCGGCGTTGGCTATGGTTTGCCGGCTCTGCGCGTGGATGGCAATGACTTCCTGGCGGTGTACGCGGCGACTCAATGGGCCGCGGAACGCGCCCGCGCCGGTTTGGGCGCAACGGTGATCGAGCTTTATACCTACCGGGTAGAGGGCCACTCCACCAGCGATGATCCCACCGGCTATCGCCCGCGCAATGAGCCGGAGCACTGGCCTCTGGGTGATCCTATTGAACGCTTGAAAAATCACCTGATACACATTGGCGAATGGACTCAGCAACAACAGGATGAGCTCGCCGATGAACTGGAAGACTACGTGACCGAGTGCTGGAAAAAAGCCGATGCCCTGGGTTGTATTAATGACCCGGATTGCAGTGATACCCACAGTGCCGCGCTGTTTGAGCAGGTCTATAAAGAAATGCCGCCGCACCTGCGCAAACAACGCCAGGAACTGGGCCGATAGGCCTCTATATGAGTGAGACAGTGACCATGGCTCAAATGAATATGATTCAGGCCCTCAACTCCGCCCAGGACAATCTGCTGGCGAAAGACCCCAGTGTGATTATTTACGGCGAGGATGTGGGCTATTTTGGTGGGGTTTTCCGGGTAACCGCTGGCTTGCAGGAAAAGTACGGCAAGCAGCGCGTATTTGATGCCCCGATCTCCGAGGGCGGCATTGTCGGTACCGCCATCGGTATGGGAGTAAACGGTTTGCGCCCGGTGGTGGAAATCCAGTTTGCCGATTACATCTACCCCGCCTATGACCAGATCGTGTCTGAACTGGCCAAGTTGCGCTATCGAAGCAACGGCATGTTTACCGCGCCGGTCACCATTCGCACTCCTTGTGGTGGTGGTATTCGCGGCGGTCAGACCCACTCCCAAAGCCCCGAAGCCATTTTCACCCACGTGGCCGGGCTCAAAGTGGTGATGCCATCGAATCCTTACGATGCCAAAGGCTTGCTGATTGCGGCCATTGAAGACGATGACCCGGTGATCTTTTTCGAACCCAAGCGGCTGTATAACGGCCCCTTTGATGGTGACCCTCACCAGGCGGCTGTGGGCTGGAATACCCATCCCAAAGGGGAAGTGCCGGAAGGGTATTACAAACTGGATATCGGTGTGGCGGAAGTCAGCCGTCCGGGCAACGACGTAACCATTGTCACCTACGGCACCATGGTGCATGTGGCTGAAGCCGCCGTGGAGGCCGCAGGTATCGATGCCGAAGTGATTGATGTGCGCACTCTGTTGCCGCTGGACATCGACACCATTGCCGAGTCAGTCAACAAAACCGGTCGCTGTGTGGTGGTGCACGAGGCAACCCGAACCAGCGGTTTTGGAGCTGAGCTGGTGACGCAGATTCAGGAAGCCAGCTTCTGGCGCCTGGAGGCACCCATCGAGCGAGTAACTGGTTGGGATACGCCTTACCCACACGCCATGGAATGGGATTACTTTCCTGGCCAACAGCGCATCATAGACGCCATTCATAAAACTCTGGACAACCGATAGGGGGCACAGGTGGGCCAATACGTATTCAAATTGCCGGATCTCGGCGAAGGCACTGTCGAATCGGAAATTGTCGAGTGGTATGTCAAACCCGGTGAAGTGGTGGTGCAAGACCAGCACATTGCCGATGTGATGACCGACAAAGCCAATGTGGAGCTCACCGCTCCAGTGGCTGGCGTGGTGGTTTCCCTGGCTGGTAATGCGGGCGATGTGATTGCGGTCGGCTCTGAACTGATTCGCTTTGAGGTTGAAGGTGAAGGTAATGCCGCTGCGGTGGAGGCCGCTCCCAGTGAGCAAGCACCGACTGCCGAGCCAGCAGCTACCGAGCCTGAAACAGAAAGCATCGCCAGTGCCCCCGCAGCGGGCAGGTTCGTCTTTAAGTTGCCGGATTTGGGAGAGGGCACGGTTGAATCGGAAATCGTGGAATGGCACGTGTCGGTTGGCGATTCGGTGAAGCAAGATCAGGTGATTGCCGATGTCATGACCGATAAAGCCACAGTCGAACTCACTGCGCCAGTGTCAGGTACCGTTACCTCCCTGGCTGGCGCTGCTGGGGATGTGATTGCGGTGGGCTCTGAATTGATTACCTTTGCCACAGAAGGAGCCATCGATACCGCAAGCAGCAATGCTACGAACCAGGCTCCACCAGCCGCGATTGAAAAGCCCGCTGTGGCACCCGCGGTATCAGAGCCCAGGCCTGTTTCAGCGCCGCCGTCAGTTTCTGTTGCCACATCGGTACCTGTTAGTAGCCACAGCGGCCCGGTGCTGGCTTCGCCAGCGGTTCGTCGCCGTGCTTTGGAAGCGGAAGTGGATCTGTCGGATGTGACCGGTACTGGCCCCGTTGGCCGTATCGAACACGGTGACCTGGATGCCTTTCTCTCCGGTGGCCAAGGGTCGGCAGCGACCCACATTTGCAGAAAGAGAACCGGGGTAACCGAAATTCCGGTGCGCGGCTTGCGCCGCATGATTGCCCAGAAAATGCAGCAGTCCAAGCGTCAGATTCCCCACTTTACTTACGTGGAAGAAGTGGACGTTACTGAGCTTGAGGCACTGCGCCAGCACATGAATGCAACTCGCCATAGCGACCAGCCTAAACTGTCGTTGTTGGCGTACATCATGCAGGGCGTCACCAAAGTGATGGCCGAATTCCCCCAGTTTAATGCCATCTACGATGACGCCAACGACGTTATTTTGCGTCACCACGGCGTGCATCTGGGCATAGCGGCCCAAACCGACGATGGCCTCAAGGTACCGGTGGTCAAGCACGCCGAAGCTCTGGATGTTTGGGGTCTGGCCAGCGAGATGATGCGCGTGGCGACTGCCGCCAAGAACAACACCGCCAGCAAAGATGAGCTAACCGGTGGCACTATCACTATTACCAGTCTTGGCCCACTGGGTGGCCTGGTTCACACCCCGGTGATTAATTATCCGGAAGTGGCGATTATCGGCACCAATAACATGGTCGAGCGCCCGGTGGTTCGTGACGGTGATATCGTAGTGCGCAAAATGATGAATATTTCCTCGTCGTTCGACCACCGGGTAATTGATGGTTACGAGGCTGCGCAAATGATCCAGCGGTTGCGACAGCTGTTGGAATACCCTGCCACCCTGTTTGTTTGATGCCCTTCGCGGGCATGACGAAAAGTCAGCTAATGAGATTGTATTGATGAAAAAACGCTGCAAAGTTCTGGTTGTCGGTGCAGGCCCTGGCGGTTACGTAGCTGCTATTCGAGCTGGCCAGTTAGGCTTGGATACAGTGATTGTGGAAGCCGCTCGCCCCGGTGGTACCTGCCTCAATGTGGGCTGTATTCCCTCCAAAGCGATGATTCACGCCGCGACCCGTTTTGAAGAATTGAACAAGCACTTTGGCGAGCCTCATATGGGCATCAGCGTTGCCAGCAAGCCTGAGCTGGATATGGCTGCTGTGGTCGATTGGAAAAACGGCATTGTGCAAAAGCTGACCAGTGGTATTGGCCAGCTGCTGAAAAAAGCCAAAGTGGAGCGGGTTGAAGGTTGGGCCACCTTTCGCGACGCTAAAACCTGTGATGTAGAAACCGAGGCCGGCACCGTTACTGTTCATGCGGAGCACGTTATTTTGGCCAATGGGTCGGTTTCCACAGAACTGCCATTTATGCCCTACGGTGGCAATGTGATTTCCTCCACCGAAGCCTTGCAACTGAACGAAGTGCCCGAGAACTTGGCGGTGGTGGGGGCTGGCTATATTGGCCTTGAACTGGGAATGGCGATGCGCAAATTGGGCGCTAACGTCACTTTTGTTGAAGCCCTGGATCGCATTCTGCCGATCTACGATAAAGAGATGACCCGCCCCATTGAAACCTGGCTGAAAAAGCATCAGGTGGATGTTCACCTGGCGGCGAAAGCCAAAGGGGTGGTGGACAAAGCTGGTAAAACTTACCTGCAATATCAGGACAGCAATGGCAATGACCAGGAAGTGATTGCCGATAAAGTATTGGTGACCGTCGGCCGAAAACCCAATACCCAGGGCTGGGGCCTGGAAAACATGTGTGTGGATATGGAAGGCGGCTTTGTAAAGGTAGACAACCAGTGCCGCACCTCCATGAAAAACGTATGGGCCATTGGCGATTTGGTGGGTGAGCCTCTGCTGGCTCACAAAGCGTCTGCACAGGGAGAAATGGTGGCGGAAATTATCGCTGGCCAGCGCCGGGAGTTTGATCCGGTGGCGATTCCCGCAGTGTGTTTTACCGAGCCGGAAATTTGTGGTGTGGGTTTAACACCGGATGAGGCCAGTGCTCAGGGTATCGATGTGGTTACCGGCAAATTTCCTTTCGCTGCCAGTGGCCGGGCTCTGGCCATGGACGCCGGTGCCGATGGTGGTTTTGTACGCATTACCGCGCGTAAAGACAGCCATGTAATTGTGGGTATTCACGCAGTGGGTGCCCATGTGTCGGAACTCTCTGGTGAATTTGCCCTGGCATTGGAGATGGGCGCGCGACTGGAAGATATTGCGGGCACCATTCATGTGCACCCCACCCTGACTGAGGGTACTTTTGAAGCGGCGCTGGCTTCATTGGGGCATGCGATTCATATTTAGAGTTAGCTGCGAGCTTCTTGCTGCGGGCTACGAGCAGTTTGTGCCAAATAAAAAAACCGAGCTCTGTATTAGAGCTCGGTTTTTGCTTTTTTACCCATTTAATTCATGGTTTGCACATGAAACTTGCTTGGGCAGCCCGTAGCTAGCCGCCAGCTGCCCGGAGCGAATGATTTATTTCGCAGCCTTGGCCGCTGCCAGCAGTTCATCGGCGGATAGACGTGTGGTGTAATCCGGGTTCGAGTAGGTGTAGGCAATTTTGTCACCCTTGAGGATAAACACCGAGGGTACCGGCAACTGGTGGTGAGATTCACCGGAAAAGCCTTCCAGTAATGTGATGATGCGGTCACCGTACTTTTCTTTGTACTCTTTGGCGGCGTCGAAGGCGATGCCAAAGGCTCTTGCGGCTTCGCCGCGGTTATCCGACAGCAGTTGATATTGCAGTTGTTCGCCGTTCACTGTGGTTTTTAATTTCTCTGGCATGTCCGGGCTGATACCCACAATGTCGTAGCCCATATCCAATAGTTGTTGCTGAATGCCCTGAATTTCGCGCAAGTGACGGTTGCAGTAGGGGCACCAGCCGCCACGGTAAAAAATGGCGATGGTCGGTTTTTCCAGTTGCGCAAGATTGACGTTATTCTGAGTGGACGAAGCTAACGTCACATTGGGAATGGCTTCGCCAGCCTTCAGTGGGTTGGTGTCGGCAGAAGATTCAGCCAATCCGGCAAAGCTCAGAGTGCCGTATAGCAGCAGGAGCAACGTGGTAAATGCAGCGGTAACCGTTTTCATAATGAAAATCCCTGTTGAGAAAAAGCAACCTAATTAGATTGCCGATAAATGCAAAGTTCCCAGTAAAACAGTGCTTTAAATATTATCCAATGGCAGTTCAGTGGTGTGCTTGATGGTTTCCATCACAAAACTGGAACTGACATCGAATAAATCCGCTTTAATCAGTTCCTGATACAGCTTGTCAAAACCCACCATGTCGGAAACCACCGCACGTACCAGGTAATCCAACTCACCACTCATGCGGTATACCTCCAAGACTTCGGCAATACCACTGACCACCTGACGAAACTCGTGCAGCCAGTTCTGGTTGTGCTGGTTGGTGCGAATGGAAATAAACACGGTCAGAGAAAGGTTGAGTTTCTCTGGGTCCAAAAGGGCGACCCGTGATTTGACCACCCCCTCGCTTTCAAGCTTTTGAATCCGCCGCCAACAAGCGGTTTTTGACAAGGATATGCGGTCGGCGATTTCAGCGACGGAGAGGGTTGCGTCCCGTTGCAGGGTCTCCAAAATGGCTTTGTCGAATTTGTCCATGGTTGAGCACATCCCCGATACAGTGATATTGTTTTTCGATTAGCTGATTTTTTGAAACAGTGTTGCGTATATTGCCTTATAGAACGCTGCAAATCACGACTTTGTTTTTCTTGTGTGCAGTGGGCGCTTACCTCTCAAATGCTGTTGGCGAATGTTTTGCCGATGGTTGCGCGTTTTTTCTGTTTCGCAGAAGTTAAAGATACTGAAACTTTGATCTAAATCATTGTGTGCAATTGCAGATTTAGCAACGAAATTTCTCGGGCGTTAAACTAAAATCCCGTCTTCGACGGTATTTCTCCCCTTTGAAGGCAAAAGGTTCTTTTGATGCAGCAACTTATAGAGTCGATCAACCAATCGGTGATTGGCGAGCGCCAGCAGATTGAAACCGCTTTTGGTGTTAAACCACTGGTGTACGCGGATTACACCGCCTCTGGTCGCTCCCTGGACTTTATTGAAGATTTTATTCGCCAGCGGGTGTTGCCGTACTACGCCAATACCCATACGGAAACCTCGTACACTGGCATGCAGACAACCCTGCTGCGAGAGCAGGCCCGGGATATTATCAAGCGATCCCTGAATTGCGGTGACGATGACCTGGTGTTGTTCTCCGGCCCCGGTGCCACGGCTGCCGTAGACAAGTTGATCGATATTCTCAACCTGCGTCTTCCCGCCGACCTCAGTGAGCGTCATCAATTGTTGGCTCAAATCCCCCAGGATCAGCGCCCGGTGGTGTTTATCGGCCCTTACGAGCACCATTCCAACGAGTTGCCCTGGCGGGAAACCATTGCCGATGTGGTGACCATTCCGCTCAGAGACAGCGGGGCAATGAACCTGGAAAGGTTAGAGGCGTCGTTGAAAGAGTACGCGGACAGGCCACTCAAGATTGGCAGCTTCTCAGCAGCTTCCAATGTCACCGGCTTGAAAACCGACGTTGATAGGGTGGCGCGCTTGCTGCACGCTCACAATGCCCTGTCGTTTTGGGATTACGCCGCGGCTTCGCCCTACGTGGGCATTGATATGAATGGCGCCGACGATGCTCATAAGGATGCGGTGTTTATCTCTCCCCATAAATTTGTTGGCGGCCCGGGTACGCCGGGAATTCTGGTGGCAAAGCGGTCAATTCTGTCGAACCGGGTACCGGCCATTGTCGGCGGCGGAACTGTAAAATACGTTACCCCGGAAGATCACCTGTACACAGATGATCTGGAGCGCCGCGAAGAGGGGGGGACTCCGGCCATTGTGGAGTCCATTCGTGCGGGTCTGGTGTTCCAGCTGCAGGCGGCGGTGGGCACCGACGAAATCGAGCGCCGGGAACATGACTTTATCACCCGCGCCATTGCCCGCTGGCGTCAGCACCCGGATATCGAAATTCTGGGTTGCCCGGACTCCGATCGCCTGTCCATCATTTCCCTGCAACTCAAGCACAAGGGTAAAAACCTGCATTACGGGTTTGTGGTAGCTGTGCTCAACGATCTGTTTGGCATTCAGTCCCGTGGCGGTTGTTCTTGTGCCGGGCCTTACGGTCATGAATTGCTGGGCATGGACATGGCGTACAGCAAAGCCCTGGAAGCGGAAATGGATAAAGGTTTGATGATTCTGCGGCCGGGCTGGATTCGCATGAACTTCAATTACTTTATTGATGAAGAGACTTTTGAGTATTTGGTGAGAGCGGTGGAGCTGGTGGCAGAGCACGGTTACAAACTGCTGCCTTATTACCGCTTTGAATCCAGCCACGGAGTGTGGCTCTACCAGAACCGCCGCATGCCGATTGCGGTGGATCTGGAAGCGATCAGCTATGAATCCGGCAGTTTTCAGGCTTCAGATCACCGCCTGGGCAAAGAGGAAAACCCTTTGCAGCACTTCCTTGATATTGCTGAAGCAGAGCTTACCAAGCAAGAGCGAGATGCCACTGTGTTTGCTCTGGAGTTACCGCCTAGCGCGGAAAAACTGCGCTGGTTTTCACTGCCTCAAGACGATTGATCAATACTTGAGTGTAGAGAATTTCTGATATTCAATAATAGCCCCGCCGTCGCGGGGCTTTTTGTTTTTACGCATGCCGAAATACATAGAGGGACGGAATATGCCGCAGCATTGCCACGAAGTAGATTACGACATCAAAGGCCATGATATTCAGCTGGTGGAAGTGGAGCTGGATCCCGGCGAAACCGTTATTGCCGAAGCCGGAGCCATGACCTACATGGAGGAAAGCATCGACTTTAAAACCAAGATGGGGGATGGCTCTGATCCGGATCAGGGAATCATGGGCAAGCTGTTCAGCGCTGGCAAGCGTATGCTCACAGGCGAGTCGATTTTTACCACCCACTTTACCAATACTGGCGTGGGTAAAAAGCGGGTGGCGTTTTCCGCCCCTTACCCCGGCACCATTGTCGCTCTGGATATGGAAAAAGAAGGCGGCAAAATTACCTGCCAGAAGGATGCATTTCTGGCTGCAGCACTGGGTACCAAAATCAGCATTACCTTTAACAAGCGCTTGGGTGCGGGTTTCTTTGGCGGTGAAGGTTTTATTTTGCAAACCATCGAAGGCGACGGCATGGCCTTTGTCCACGCCGGTGGCACTTTGGTGCGCAAGGAGTTGAACGGCGAAACCCTGCGGGTTGATACCGGCTGTTTGGTGGCCTTTTCCCAAGGTATTGATTACAGCATTGAGCGGGCGGGTAATCTTAAATCCATGGTGTTTGGGGGTGAGGGATTATTCCTGGCGACCTTAAAGGGCACAGGTACGGTTTGGGTGCAGAGCTTGCCATTCTCGCGCCTCGCGGATCGTATTATCGAGAGCGCGCCGAGCCACGGTGGCTCCGACAAGGGTGAAGGGTCAGTGTTGGGGGGGATTGGCCGTATGGTGGATGGGAGTTAGCTGCGAGCGGCGGGCTACGGACTGCGGGCAGATCCAGCGTAATTGCTATATTGAGTACTGAATTCCGTTATTCTGAGCGGCGCAGCCGCATAAGTATCTCACAGGTTTCCGATTCTGAGATCCTTATGTAGTTGTTCTCCTCAGGGTAACACTCGCGCGGTACTGCTCGCCGCCCGAAGCTAGCTGCCCGCAGCTATTTTTATCGCGAACTCAATTGATGCTGCCTTCGCACTGGAGGCAGCAGTTCAATAAACGCACCAAATACCTGTTCCGCCAATTGTTGTGAGCGGGGTAGGGCATTGATGTTTTGCTGGCGAACGTCTTCCGCAGCCCCAGGTGCCAGCCGGGACAAATCATCCTGATGTTGGGGCACGGTTAACCAACGTTCGATAACGGATTCACAGGCCTCTAGGTGAAATTGCAAGCCGTAAGTGTTGGTGCCTACCCGAAATGCCTGGTTACGGCACCGATCACCATAGCTTAGCGGTACCGCATTAGCGGGCAAATCGAAGGTGTGGCCGTGCCACTGGAAGATGGTTTCAGTATTGGCAAAATGTTGACCAAGAGCGTCATTCGCTGCGTATTCGCTGGCGTGCACTGGGTGCCAACCAATTTCTACTGTGCTTGCCGGGAACACCTTTGCTCCAAGAGCGCTGGCAATCAATTGCGCCCCCAGGCAAATACCCAGAACCGGGATTTGCTGCTCCATAGCCTGTAAAATAGCCTGCTTTTCCAACGCCAGGTGAGGGTATTGTGCCTCTTGGCAAATATTCATTGGCCCACCCAGTACGATCAGGGCGGCGTAGTTATCCAGGGCCGGGATAGTGGCATCACCGCGGGCAAAATTGACGTAGCGAATCCGGTGGCGATGGCTGCGCAACATTGGGTCCAACAACCCCAAGGGCTCGTAGGGAACATGTTGGAATACCAGAACCTTTGCCATAAGGACACCTCAAAAAATGCACTATTTCCACGATAGCGGCGTTGGCGTCGTACTCGACTCCTCATGTATCCCTTATACACTGCGGGTCTCCGTGCGCCGCCGTCTTGCTCTCGCGAAAATATCACTATTTTTAGAAGTGCCCGTAATGCATTTTCGCGAACTTGATTGTAGAAAAATTTAAACCGCCAACAGCCTGAGGGCAACCCTTTATGCACTCTGATCGAAAAGGCTTTTTGGCCCTTTACGGCAAGATCGCGCTGCTGTCTTTCAATGGCCTGTTTGCCAAACTGATTCCCATGGATGCCACCACTATTTCGCAGCTGCGCAGTGTGGTGGCGTTTATTGGGTTGCTGCTGTTTTGCTGGCTGCAGGGCAGTAATTGGCGCTTGGGCAATTGGCGCCAAGGCGCAGGCGTTTACGCACTGGGCGTGTTGCTGGCGTTGCACTGGGTCACCTATTTTCACGCTATGCAGGTGTCCACGGTCGCTATTGGTATGCTGGCGCTGTTCAGTTACCCGGTGATCGCCATACTGCTGGAGCCGTGGATCGCTGCTCATGGACAGCGCCTTAAATTCACCGATCTGCTGGCCGGTGTGCTGGTGTTATTGGGGCTGACAGTGATGGTGTGGGAAGAGTTGAGCACATCCTTTGGTGGCCCGGTACTGATGGGGTGTTTTTGGGGAGTTCTGTCGGCTCTACTGTTTGCAGTGCGCAATTTGTTGCTAAAGCATCGTTACTCCCACGTGGCCAGCAGTAAATTGATTTTGCATCAAGTGTTGGCGGTGGCACTGGTGCTGCTGCCGTTTATGGATTTTCAATCGTTGCCGCAAATGACCGGCCAACACTGGCTATTGCTGCTAATGCTGGGTTTGTTGACCACCGCCGGTGCTCATACGCTGTTGGCAGTAAGCCTGAAACGCTTGCCGGTCAAAACTGTGTCTATCATCGGTTGTTCGCAGCCGGTACTGGGCGCGGTGGTAGCCTGGCTGGTACTTGGGGAGTCCGCCAGTATTTGGGTGATTGCTGGTGGTGCAATCATTTTGGGCGTAGCAGTGTACGAAATTTTGCAGCACGGCCGCCGCAGTGAGAGGCTGGCACCGGATTAATCTGCCTGGGTTGTGGAACTCACTGCAGCGATAACGCTCAGAGTAAGTTGCACAATGTTGATGCAGGCAACCCATGGATGTACTTGACGATATTCTCGATACCCTAAACCTGAAAGGCACGTTGTATTTTCGCACCGATTTTTCTTCGCCCTGGGCGGTTGAGGTGCCGAGTTTTGAAGAGGCCGCGCGCTTTCACCTGGTTGTACAAGGGCGTTGCCATGTGCAATTGCCATCCGGCCAAGCTTTGGAGTTGGGCCCAGGAGACCTGGTGCTGATTCCCCGTGGGGCCTCTCATGTTCTTTCCGATGCACCGGACAAAACAGCTCCGCCCCTGGAAACCGTACTCAAAGACGCCGGTTATAACGGCTGTGGTGTATTGGCGCTGGGTTCTGGTAACGCCAATGCCTCTACGCAAATGGTGTGCGGCCACTTCAGTTTTCGCGATGGCGCCAGTCATCCTATTCTGCGCTCGCTGCCGGATTACCTGATAACGTCTGCGGCAGACCGCGCCAAACAGCCGTTGTTGGACGAAACTTTGCGGCTGATTGTACGGCGGATTTTCTCCGACGCTCCCGGTTCTACCACCGCGGTCACACGCTTGTCGGAAATTGTGTTTATCGAATTACTGCGCGCAGGTATCGGTGCAAATCCGCAGATTGAATCCGCTTTGGAGGCGTTCAGTGATCCCAAAATTGGCCGCGCCTTGCAGTTGATTCACACTCGCCCGGAAGAGCCCTGGACCGTGGAGCGGCTGGCCTCAGAAGCGGCTATGTCGCGCAGCCGTTTTTCAGATCGGTTTCGAGAGTTGCTGGATACGGCACCCATGTCTTACCTGTCTGAATGGCGTTTGCAGAAGGCATTGGCCCTGTTGGATGACACTCGCATCAGTGTGCAGCAGGTGGCCAGTCAGATTGGCTATCAATCACCGGCGGCGTTTAGCCGCGCGTTTTGCGGCAAGTTTGGCGTTGCGCCTAAAGAGTATCGCAAAAGTGTGGCCTAACAAGCTCGCTTGATTCCTTTAAAGGCACTCATTGCAGTGCCTTTTTCATCTTTAAAAAATCCTTAAAAGTCAAATTTCTTTGCAAATCGTACTGATTTATTTGCAGAAAATCCCTTTATATTGGTCGGTAATTGATTCATCGTACCGGCGGGCGCAGTATCGCTTTCAGTGTCAACGGGCACCAAATCACGTTATCAATCACTGAAAGGAAAATGACCATGTCTAACGCAATTCGAAAAGTTATCGCCGTTTCCGCTATCGCTTTTGCCGCCAGCGCGGCCACCCTGCCGGCGCTGGCAGCGGATGAATACAATGTGAGTGGCGGCTTAACCGCTGCTGGTGCACCGTTGGCTGTTCACGGTGTTGACCCGGTTGCTTTTGTAAATACCGGTAATCGCTCTGCGGGCACTGCGGCCTATACAGAGGTTTACGACGGTGCGGCGTACTACTTCAACAGCGCACAAAACCGCGACGCTTTTAAGAAAAACCCCAAGAAGTACATGCCTCAAAACGGCGGCTTCTGCACCTTTGGAGTTTCCGTGGGTAAGAAGTTTGATGGCAACCCTCGCTACGCGGCGGTCGTCGACAACAAGCTTTACCTGTTCCTCAATGAAGAAATCTATAACGCCTTCCAAAAAGACCGCAAGGGCACCATCAAAAAAGCCAAGGCCAATTGGAAAAAAATTCGCAGTACAGCCGCTACCGACCTGTAAGGCTCGTCCCCCAAAGGCGCAGTATTCACTGCGCCTTTTTTACGTCGTTTTGAATGACCGAATCTGAGGAGATACCCAATGAATATTATCGACCACCTGAGCCTGGGCGTGCCCTGCATCGACCGCGCCTGTGAGTTTTATAACGGTTTGATGGAAACCCTGGGCAGCAGCTTGTTGGCATCTACCGAAGGCTTTGCTGCCTACGGCAATGGCGCTGTGCAGTTTTTGGTAATGAAGCCCGCAGATGGCGAGGATTACAGCGCCGGCAATGGCACACACATTTGCTTTGCCGCCCCCAGTCAGGCATCGGTGGATGCCTTTCACCAATACGCCATAGCCAAAGGTGGCCAGTGTGAGGGCGCTCCCGGCCCACGGCCGGGCTACCCCAAACCCGATGTCTACACCGCCTTTGTGCGCGACCCGTTTGGCAACAAGCTGGAAGCTATTCACAACGGTTTTTCTGCGTAGCGAACCATTAAACCGTTATTGCGAGGCCACAGGCGCTGACACTTCCCAGTCGCCCCCCTGCCAGCCTTATCGAGATCGCTGCACTGGACTCGCGATGACAACAAATTGTTTAAGGAGAACAATCATGCAAACTGCTTATTATTATTTGGCCCTGAGTGGCATGCTTACCGTACTGCTGTGGGTTCCCTATATTCTGGCCCGGGTGATGGTGTGGAAGTTGCCCACATTTTTGAACAACTACCCGGAAGGCTTTCCGGCCAAACAGCCTGAGCCGCCACTGTGGGCGCAGCGCGCTCATCGAGCCCACTTAAATATGGTGGAGACCCTGCCGGCATTTATTGCCGTTGTTGTCGCTGCAGGCTTTTTGGCTGGTCAGGAAGTCGGTGCTACCGTCGCCCAATGGGCGCAGGTATTTTTTATTGCCCGCATCGCCCATGCCGTGGTTTACCTGTTGGGTGTTCCCTACCTGCGCACGCCAGTTTACCTGGTGTCCTGGTTTGCGATTCTCGCCATTGGTGCGGCAATTCTGTAAAAAAGACCTTACTTGTTCGGCCATAGCCCCGCTAAAAGCGAGGCTATGGCATTGACTCTCGCTCATATCTGCGCCAGCCTTGCACACCAATAACAGCCGTTTGCAAATAAACGATGGAGAGGTGAGTGATGCAAGCAGATACCCGCCAGCAGTTAAGCAAAACCACGATTTCCCTGCACTGGGTCGTTGCCATTTTAATGATTGGCCTGTTGTCCACAGGGGTCTACATGGAGCAAACAAGTTCTTACTGGCTTTATGATTGGCACAAGTCTTTTGGAGTCGTTATTGCCTTGTTTGTGGTTGCCCGAATTATCTGGCGGATAAAGCAGGGCTGGCCACAGCATGTAGGCAGCTATACCGCTCTGGAAATTCTGCTGGCCAAATTGGTCCACTATCTATTGATTGTCGGCACCTTAGTGATGCCAGTGTCTGGCTTTCTGATGTCTGCTATGGGTGGTCATGGGGTGGCAGTATTTGGTTTTGAATTGTTTCATCACAACCCAGACCCGAACAACCCTGGGCGCGTGCTGCCCATAAACCCGGGGCTTGCCAGTACTGCTCACTCAATTCACTGGATTGCAGGCTACTGCATTATTGCTGGTGTGGTTCTGCATGTGGCCGGAGCTGTTAAACACCACGTGGCAGATAAAGACGGCACATTGCGGCGGATGCTGGGAAAGCGTGTTTAAAGTGCCGCTGCACTTTTTAAAAATTTTTTGAGGCTGGCAGCCACTTCAGCCAACGATTCAGAAACTGCTTTTAACTCTGCTCTTTTGATGGTTTCTGAAAAGTTAATATCGTCTTTTTGTTTTGTCGCAGAGAACTCGCTGGTGGAGACCGCTGTAAAAGGCACTATGCCGGTACGAACATCTAACATCACTGTTTCTACCGTGCAATACGCTTTGGTTATATTGGGGTTGATAACTCGATATTTTTGGAATGTCTGGCATTGGGTGCGATAGGCCAATAGTAAATCTGCCTGGTAACGTGCTGCTGCCTCTCTTAAGTAAGGCACGGTTCGCACTTCCGGTGTCAGCAGTGACGGCAGAAAAGAAGCATCGTAAATACGTGGTGATGATCTCAACTCACTAATAAAATCAGCAGCCATGCTGTCTGTAAGTTGATTGAAATCGTTCGAGTAAGAGCGCCACAGGTTGTCTTGGGATAATTTCAGGATGGCCAGTCGACTTTGATTTGGAAGCTTTAATTGGTAAGTCAGTATTCGAGAGATCTCTTGATCGGACAGCACAGCGTCAGAGCTAAACAGACTTTCTTGCGTATCGGTAGTGGGTTGTGAGCTTTGGTAGTAACTGCCATTGCGCGATTGGGTATCTACAGTCGAGAGAGTAGTGCACCCTGCTAGAGCTGTTATGACGAGTATTGTAAAAAAGTACTTCATATCTATTATCTTTGTTTTTTTATTCTTACTTTTAACGTGCAAAAAGATGATTCGGGTTACTTGGGTGATCAGCCGAATCCTGGTTGCCCCGGTTAAAGAGAGCTTTTACGAAGACAGTCGGCCAGGCTTAGAAACCGGCTTACCTTGCTCTGTGAAAAAAGGGTTGGGTTTATGACGGCCGCAGATCTTTCCTATCAACGCCTGCCTCATAATTTTGCGTATTAGCTTGCCGGGGAATTTGGGAGCTACTTCAGGATGAGGCGGTGTGCCAATAGCGTCTTGTCCCTGTACAAAATATTTCACCTGGCCTAATTCTTGGCGCTCAGCTTCGCTGGCAATAAAGCTGGTTATTAAGCCCACCAAAGGCATGCTAGCACTGAACGCATTGGCCACTGGGCTGTGGCAACAGGCGGTGTACCAACGCAGGGGGCCTTTTGGGGTAAGCCTTAAACAGCGCAATTGGTCACTGCCTTGGGTAATGGCCAGGCGGCACGGGGCCAATTGGAAAATGGAAGAGCCGCCATTACTGTCCAGCCACGTTTGTTTGTCCAGCTGTTTCATAAATTGCTGGCAATGGCTGCAGTAACAAACAATGTGGTTGCCCGACTTTGGGGAAACCGATGTGGCGCGGCCTTTGACAGCGCCACACTGGCATTGAAGGGATATGTCTGCCACGTTAATCACTCCTGTGATATGCCCTTAAAGCCTCCAGTGTGGCATGGCTAAGGTGGCTAATCCACCTTCTTGAAAACCAGCTGAGTATTGCCGCTTTCGTCTTGCAAGTGCAGTTCCAAGCCTTTAATGCGATAGCCGCGAACGGTTTCCAGCGCATTGTGAAAACGGTCAGCCAGTGCCATTTCTGGGCAGGCCATTTTGGTGCTGGCAGCATTGCCAAAAATAATGGCCTGAGTGTCTAATGTGTCGATAGTGCCAAATATCTGATTGCAGCTGTCGTTGCCGTTGAAGCGTCTCTCTGCAACATTGATTTCCAAGGTCGGGCGCTGTGACAATCCGTCATCAGGAATTTCAATCTCTGCACCTGCCAGTTGTTGCAATGCCCAGATATCATTGAGTGGTAATTCAGCTGGGACTTTTTTCTGAATAACTTTCACCAGGTGGTAGCTGCTTGACGGTGCATCCGCCGGTGTGTTTTCCGGTTCCAGTTGACGTTCGATTACAGATAACTGGTAAATGTAGCCGGGCTCAAAGTTAAAGCCTTCGATAGAGCTGTAAAAGTACTCCCATTTTTCCACTGCGGGATCATTATTACCCCGCTGCACTTGCAGACATTGCATAGGAGCTACGCCTTCGCAGGGAACCTTGGTACTGTTGACCCACAGTGAAAACGCAGTCTCTTGCTTCGCTTTGTTACTGCAAGCAGCGGTTGTTGCGAGCACTAATGCAATAGCGAGTGCCTTTGTATAACGGTACATGGGCAATATGTCCTTATGGTTGCTGTAAAAGTGGCTGGTTAAACCGTTAACTGAGCGATTGGTTGACGCCTTAGGGTATTTTTTAGGAACACTGTTCTTCCAGTTCGGCCCATCGCTCAATGGCTTCGTCCAGCTCTTGCTGAGCGCTGCCGAGTGCATCCAGTACCGGTTGAGTAGCATCGTGAGGCTGGCTGTAAAAATCCGCTGCAGATGTTTGTGCCGTCAGTTCAGCCACTTTGGCTTCCAAGGCTTCGATCTTTTCTGGCAGCTGATCCAATTCCAGTTGGTATTTGTAGGAAAGCTTTTTCTTTTTGGGTGCTGGCTTTGCTTCTGTGGCCACGTCGGTATCTGTTTTGGTGGTGCCTTCAACGGTCGCTTTTTTATTAAGCGACGGCAATGATTTACCCCGTTGTGACCAATCTTTGTAGCCGCCGACGTACTCGTTAACCAAGCCGTCGCCTTCAAATACCAGGCAGCTGGTGACTACGTTATCCAAAAATTCCCGGTCGTGGCTCACCAATAAAATGGTACCGTCGAACTGCAACAGAATCTCTTCCAGCAGTTCCAGAGTTTCCATATCCAGGTCGTTGGTGGGTTCGTCCAGTACCAGAACATTGGCAGGCTTGCTGAACAGGCGTGCCAGAATCAGCCGGTTTTGTTCACCGCCGGACAGGGATTTAACCGGTTGCCGGCAGCGATCCGGTGTGAACAAAAAGTCTTGCAGGTAACTGATAACGTGGCGATCTTTGCCGTTGATGGTGATAAATTCACGGCCTTCGGCCAAATTATCAATAACGGTTTTTTCGCCGTCCAATTGATTGCGCAGCTGGTCGAAGTACGCAATCTCCAGTTTGGTGCCCAGCTTCACAGAGCCGCTGTCGGAGGCTTCTTCACCCAGCAACATGCGCAGCAGGGTGGTTTTGCCCATACCGTTGGCACCAATAAAGCCAATACGATCGCCGCGCAGGATTTTCAGCGAGAAGTTGTTGGCGATGGCCTGGCCATCGTAACTTTTGCTGAGGCTTTTCGCCTCGGCGACCACTTTGCCAGACTGTGATGCGCTCTCCATACCAAAGCTGGCGTTGCCCTGGCGTTCGCGGCGTTCTGATCGCTCCGCGCGCATTTTTTCCAGGTCCCGCACCCGACCTTCGTTGCGGGTACGGCGAGCTTTAATACCCTGGCGAATCCAGACTTCTTCTTGAGCCAGTTTTTTATCAAACAGCTCATTGGCCCGCTGCTCTGCCGCCAGTTGCTGCTCCTGGAATGTTAAAAAGCCTTGATAGTCCCCATCCCAGCAGCGCAGTTTGCCCCGGTCTATTTCAATAATAGATGTGGCCATACGCTGCAAAAAGGCGCGGTCGTGGGTAATCACCAGCAGGGCGCCGCGAAAGTTCTCCAGCTGCTTTTCCAGCCATTGAATGGTAGGAATGTCCAGATGGTTAGTGGGCTCATCCAGCAACAGAATATCCGGTTCGCTCACCAATGCCCGCGCCAGTGCCACCCGGCGACGCCAACCACCAGAGAGTGACTTCATGGGGGTGTCGGCAGGTAGCTCTAGCGTGTCGAGTACGGCATCGACTTTTTGACCAAAGCGCCAGCCGTCCTGGGCTTCGATTTGCTCCTGCACCCGGGAGAGCTTTTTCAGGCTGGCGTCATCCTGAGCTTCGGCAGACAAATGGTGGAATCGCTTCAACAGCTCTCCCAGTCCAGCCAGGCCAGAGGCTACGGTGTCGTACACACTGGTGCTGTCGGCAGCGGGTAGCTCCTGGTTCAGGTAGCTCACCGTCGTTCCCGGGCGCAGCCAAAATTCGCCACTGTCCGGGATAATTTGGCTATCCAACAGCTTCATAAAAGTGGATTTGCCCGCACCGTTGCGGCCCAGAATGCCAATGCGCTGGCCGCGATGAATGGTCAGGTTTTCCTCATCCAGCAGGATGTGGCTGCCAAAGGCGAGGGAGATGTCGGTGAGTTGTAGAAGAGGCATGTGAACACAACGGTATAAAACAGGCGCGCATTATTTCATAAAACACGCCAGAAAATCCGATATGGCTTCCCAATAAACGCCGTAAAAGGCAGTGCAAACTGTAGCGGATGCTCACATGTAAACTGCAGAATGCTCATATATAAGCCTAAGGTGTTTTTTTAATATATAAATCAGTGAGTTGTGTGTTCTCTGTAAAAATATGGGGAAACCTATTATGCTTGTTTTCGAAACCCCTCATATGCACCAAAAAGGAATTTGGCCCGCTCTAAAAAATTCCTTTCGGCTCAGTGAGTTAAATTCGAATAAGAGACAATCTTATTTGGCAAAGCGCGCATGCGCGATATACAAATGTTAAATGCTCAGGGAAAAATTATGGTAGATACTGGTACTTTCAATAGATTGTCCGCTGGTGAGCAAAGTGAGTATCAGCGTCACTCATCAAGGTTTGTACGCTCAGTTCTAAAATCGGATGCCGCTGATGGTTACGATTTTGAACAAAAGTATCATGTGAAAAATACTGAAGGGGCTTGGTGTTTAGCCAAGCCTGGAAGCAATCAACCATTTGCTGGCATTACCGTTAGCAGCAAGGCTGTTATCGAAGCATTACTTGCCGACGCAGTTCAAAACTATGGCAGGTAATGGGCATTTAACAAGCGTATGTTGGTCGCCCCTGCGGGGCTGGGACGGCCTTCGCGTCGCTCAGTCCGCCCCAAATACGGGCGTTCTATTTCATAGAATAAGGAGTGATAAATGACATCAGCTTTTATAAGCTACTCTGTTCAGGATGAGCACATGGCAAAAGGCTTGCACAAAATGACTTCTATGGCAGGAATCGAAACCTTTTTGGCTGGCATTTCTCTTGAACCAGGTTCCAACTGGACGGAAACAATTTTTAAAAACTTAGAACAGTCTGAATGGGTATTTTTCTTGGCCACTAAAAATTCTGTTAGCTCGGCGGCAGTTCAGCAAGAATTAGGTGCATCGTTAGTACAGAAAAAAACAATTATTCCCGTGTTAATTGATATTACACCAGAAGAATTGCCTGGTTGGGTGGGTAAGCATCAGGCAATCGACATAAAATCGTCTCCAGAACTTCTGCACTCTGTAATCGAAAAAATCGCTGAAAAAATCAAAGTAGACAAATTTTGGGCGGGTGTAATTGTTGGTGCCTTAGTCGTAGGCTTGATAGCCCTCGTAGCAAAATCATGAAATATAACAAGGTGCAGCACAACGCGACTGTGCCGCTCGGACAGCCTACGCGTTGTTTCGGCTGCCCGTGTGCACGGCGTTAAGGTAATCAGTTATTAGAGATATGGAATTAGACAAGAAATCCAAAGATCTTGGAAAAACACTAGTTAAACTTTTTGCAAAGGAACTTTATATAGCAGGCCTTTTAAAGGAAGAAGAGTTATCAGATTTAGAAAAAGTCGGAAGCTTAATCAAAGAATATATCCTAGATCATCCTGATGGCATTTATATGGTTACTGACCATAGGGAAACGCTATATAAAAAAGCTAAATCATTAATTGATTCAAATGAAGTTGAATTAGCCATTGTCGTATATGTTATGTTTTTCGAACATTCAATTAATAGTGTTATAACCAGAGCGCTAGAAAAGAAAGAAATATCAAAGAAAAGTAAGAATGAAATTTTAAGAAGCGCTAACCTAAAAGCAAAGCTGACTTGGGTGCTAGAGCTTCTAGAGCTGCCTAAGTTCAACGAAAAACATGTTAAGTTTATATTACAAATAGCAGATCAAAGAAATGCTTTTGTCCACTACAAATTTAATGCTTATAACGTAAATGATGACAAAACAGCGCCTCTAATCGAAATACTTAATGAGGCTGATAAGTCAGCAAAATATATAAAAACATATGAAGCCCGTGTTATTTATAATGGCAAGAAAAGCACTGTTAATAAAAAACTTTCAAACTTGGGCGGCAAACCCTAACAAGTGTAGGCAACAGGAAAACTACTTGCGTAGTTGCCGTTGTTTCAAGAGTTAGCCAAAAATTAGAATCAGATTTATGGCAGGAATTTTCAGTTTCAAATGTTCATGTTGCGAAGAGCAACATGAAGGATCTCCGAGCTTTGGATTCAAGGCTCCTGATCCTTGGTTGGGTCAGCCGGATGAGATAAAAGAAAAGGGCAAAGCTAGTGACGATCTTTGCTATTACACAGACGAAGATGGGACACATTATTTCGCAAGAGTCGTAATTGAAATTCCTATTCATGGTGTCTCTGACCCCTTTATGTGGGGAGTATGGGTATCCCTAAGCAAAGAAAGCTATGAGCACTATTTTGAAACTTGGGATGAGCCAGATTTAGAGCGCGGATACTTTGGGTGGTTCTGTAATGCGCTGCCGTATTATGAATCCACGCATTCACTAGCAGCTGACGTCTATCAACAGCCTGATGGTGCTCGGCCACACATTTTTTTACATGAAATAGATCATGAGCTTTACCATGATCAGGCTAACGGCATAAGTATTGAAAAAGCACAAAAAATTGCCGAGATTGCAATGCATGGCTAACAAATTATTCAAGCGGGAATCGTGCATTGTGTGCGTTTCTCCGCGGCGAGGCGCTGAAACTCAGCTAAAATTTATGAAGCCGTACATCCTAAAGTTTTCACTTATTGTCTTAATTCCATTTTTCTTGAGCTTGCAAATACTTTTTATGTATCGCGGGCATTTTTTTGCTATCGCAGAGGAATTTAGTAACGCAGCCATATATACGGAAAAAGCCGCACGAATTGAAAGCGGTGAGTTGGTGTTGTCTCAAAGTGAGATAGCCAAGCTATATCATAGCTTGGCTAAGGCTGACGAAAGTATTTCAACTGGTGCAAAGTTTATGGCAAATAGCACAATGTTTTACCTGTTTGGCTGGGTTGCCATTCTTGCTTTTCAGGTTGTTGTGTTAATCAAGGCATACTCAATCATTAAGAGTAACAGTTCAACTCAGCAAAAAGGGAAATAACAGGGCGGTGTTATTCACTGAGCAAAAAGCGCGCCTTAGACCGTGATACCTGCGTAGCGTCTACTCTACAACCTACAAACTTTGCAAAAACCCCCTAACCGCCTCCCAATAAGCCCCCGAATCCTCAAATTGCTCCCACAGTGCTCGTGAGCCGTGGTTGCCAGCACTCTCTGGCACAAAGCCCTGCTTCTTGCTGCCAGGTATGGCCTGGTAGATAGGCCGCCAGTTTTTTTCCTCTCGCTTGGCCGAGGTAATAAAAGCGGGTATTACGATGTTTTGGGCGCTGTTAGTAATAAACTTCTCACGGTTTGGCCCAGTTTTCTTAAAGTACTCACCCGGAGAAAAAGCCAGTACAGCATCGGCTATATCCGGTTGGTCGCCAGCGATCTTGAGTGACAGTGCCGATGAGTAAGAGCTGCCCCAAATAATCAGCTTGCCGCTGGCGTAGTGGCGTTTGGCGTACTCGATAGCGGCGAGCATATCGGGTATGGCTTCCAGGTAACTGGCAGGTTCTCCGTGTCGTTGTGCAGTGAGGTTGGCTACGTCATTCACGCCTTTGCCGGAGCGCTGATCCACCGCCATGGCGTTAAAGCCCAATGCATTGAGTTTGGGGGCGGTTTCCCGATATTCACCACGGCTCCATTTCGCCTGATGAAACAGCACAATAAACGGCGCGCTTTTGGGGTGTGGCTGGTACAGGTCGGCACTGATGGTAAGGCCGTCCGCGGATGGAAATTCGATGGTTTCGAAGGGTGTTTGCTCGCTGTGGGCAGCGGCGCTGAACAGCAGGCAGAAAAACAGGGCAATCAGGGGTTTCATGGTGGTTCTCCGCAGAGTGAAGGTTGTTCGACCATATAGGTAGCACAAGAGTTCAGTGGCCCGGAGGCGGTGTTCGTGCCACACACCACAAGTCTACTCTGGCCGCGCCGGAGGCCACCAGTAGTGAGGCAACGGCTCGCGCGGTACTGCCGGTGGTAACCACATCATCAACCAGGGCGATATGCAGGTCGGTTACCGGCTTGGCCACACTGAATTGCCCCTTCAAGTTCTTTTGGCGCTGCTTGCGCGGTAAGCCCTGCTGAGGCGGTGTGTGGTGGTGTTTGCGTAAATAACGGTAATTGCAGGCAATCCCCAGCCGCGCTGACAGTTGCCGGGCCAGATCGTAGCTCTGGTTAAACCCTCGTGACAATTGGCGGCGCCAGTGCAGTGGTACCGGCAAGATTAATTGCGGCAGTGCCCCATCCAGGCTCAGGGTGATTTTCGTGTGCAGCAGTGTAGCTAATACCCGCCCGGCGGCAAAGTTGGCGCTGTGCTTGTAGTGAGAGATCAGCTGGCTGATGGGTGGTTGATATTCGAAGGCGGCGATGCATTGTTGCCACGGTGGAGTGCTACTCAGGCATTCTCCGCATAGCTGCTCTTTATCATTCTGAATCAAGGGTAGGGCGCATTGCTGACAGTGGTGGTGCAGCCAGGGTAACTCCATTTGGCAGGGGTGGCACAGGGGTAATAGGTGGGATGTTGGGTTGTCGCACAATAGGCAGCGGCTGGGTATGTGTTCTGCCAAGTAGTGCTTGAGGCGCTGAAGGGTAAACATCCGCTGTTAACCTTGAGGTGGGTTTTGGGTTGACAGATAACCGATGATCTCTAAGATGCTCAGTTAGCTTCCATTTTCCATTAAGGATACACCATGAGTGCCAGCCAATACGCCAGTTCTTACCAGGGCATGCCTTACCAGAGTACCGTTCGCAACGATTGGACCCGCCAGCAGGTTCTCGATCTGTTTACGTTGCCCTTCAATGATCTGCTGTTTCAGGCACAGCTGGTACATCGCGCTCACTTTAATCCCAATGAGGTGCAGCTGAGTACATTGCTGTCCATCAAAACCGGGGCCTGCCCGGAGGACTGCAAGTACTGCCCCCAGAGTGTTCGTTACGACACCGGCCTGGAGCGGGAAAAGCTGATGGAAGTGGAAAAGGTGGTGGAACAGGCCAAATTAGCTAAAGCATCCGGTGCATCCCGTTTTTGCATGGGCGCGGCCTGGCGCTCCCCCAAAGCTCGGGACTTGAAAGTAGTGACCGAAATGGTCAAAGAGGTAAAGGCACTGGGTATGGAAACCTGTATGACTTTGGGAATGCTCACCGATGAGCAGGCCAAAGAGCTGGCGGATGCTGGGCTCGATTACTACAACCACAATCTGGATACCTCGCCGGAATACTACGGCGACATTATTACCACCCGTACCTATCAAGACCGCCTGGATACCCTGGCTAACGTTCGCGATGCCGGTATGAAAGTCTGTGCTGGTGGCATTGTCGGTATGGGTGAGGGCCAGAAAGACCGCGCTGGGTTGCTGATGCAACTGGCCAACCTGCCGCAACACCCGGAATCGGTGCCCATCAATATGTTGGTGAAAGTGGCCGGCACCCCAATGGAAGAACAGGAAGACCTGGACGATTTTGAATTCCTGCGCACCATTGCCGTCGCCCGCATTATGATGCCCAAATCCCATGTGCGCCTGTCGGCGGGTCGGGAAACCATGAACGAGCAAATGCAGGCACTGGCGTTTATGGCCGGTGCCAACTCCATCTTTTACTGCGACAAACTGCTGACCACCCCCAACCCCAAAGCCAACAAGGACATGGAGCTGTTTGACAAGCTGGGCATCAAGCCGGAGGAATACCGGGTAGAGCGGGACAACGAAGAAGAGGCGGCGCAGTTACACCAGGCCATCACTGACGCAGAGAACGACAAGTTTTTCTACGATGCGGCCAAGTAACTGAACGCTGGAATGGGAGACGTAATATGAGTGCTCCTCAATGTCGTTAGACCGGGTTTTACAGCCCGCTTTGCAGCAGCGCAAAGCCGCGCATCTCTACCGCCAGCGCTACCAACTTCAATCCGCCTCTGGGCCGGAAGTGGTGGTAGACGGCGAGCGCTATCTGGCGTTTTGCAGCAACGATTATCTGGGCTTGGCCAATCACCCAGAGGTGGCCGCAGCACTGCAAAACAGTGCCGGCCAATATGGCGTTGGCAGTGGCGCTTCGCACCTGATCTATGGCCATTCACGGGAACACCACGCTCTGGAAGAGGAGTTGGCGGATTTTACCGGCAGGCCTCGGGCACTGCTGTTTTCCACTGGCTATATGGCCAATATGGGCACCATTGCTGCCTTGGCGGATCGCGGCGATACGGTATTTGAAGACCGGCTTAATCACGCCTCCCTGTTGGATGGCGGCCTGCTGAGCCGAGCGGATTTTTGCCGCTACCGCAGCCTCGATGAATTGAGCCGTCGCCTGAGCAATACCCCGGTGGGCCGCAAACTGGTGGTTACCGATGGGGTTTTCAGCATGGACGGCAATGTGGCTGAACTGCCTGAGCTGGCCAGTCTGTGCCAACAGCAGGATGCCTGGCTGATGGTGGATGATGCCCACGGTTTTGGCGTACTGGGCAAGCAAGGTGGCGGCTGTGCTGACTACTTTGGTTTAGGCGTTGCACAGCTGCCAATACTGGTGGGCACGTTAGGGAAGGGCTTTGGCACATTCGGTGCTTTTGTGGCGGGCAGTGATGCGTTGATTGAAACCCTGATCCAGTTCGCCCGCCCTTATATTTTTACCACGGCAATGCCCCCAGCCGTGGCTGCGGCAACCCGCACCAGTTTGCATTTGCTGCAAACAGAGCACTGGCGACGGGAAAAGTTACAGCAACTGATTGCGCGGTTTCGCCATGGGGCCGAGCAGCTGGGCTTGCAGTTAATGGATTCACAAACGCCGATACAACCGGTGTTGCTGAACGATGATGAACTCACCGTTCGTGTGGGCCAGCAGCTCAAGCAGCGAGGCATACTGGTGGGGGCTATTCGCCCTCCCACTGTGCCGAAAGGCACCGGGCGTCTGCGCATTACCCTGAGTGCTGAACACAGCGAGCAGCAGGTTGACCGGCTGTTGGATGAATTGGAAAAAGTAATCATCTGTCATTCCCGCACAGGCGGGAATCCATAAGAGAGTTGAGAATGACAGAAGCAGCTTTGCAACTGACTACGCCTACACTGCATTTGGCCTACTTGCCGGGCCCGGAAAATCAGCTACCGTTGGTGTTACTCCACGGTTGGGGGGCAGACAGCGGTATTTTTACCGATTTCGCCAGCGCACTGGCCGAAACACAACCTGTGATGTTGGTGGACTTTCCGGGATTTGGTGGCAGCGATGTTTGGCCACAAGTGGACTTGGATAGCTTGTTGAATGCGTTATCGCAACAACTGCCGGAACGCTTTAACTTGCTGGGCTGGTCTTTAGGGGGGATGCTGGCGACCGCCTTTTGCGCCCGTTGCCCTCAACGTGTGAATAAACTGATCACCCTGGCTACCAATGTTTGCTTTGTGGCTCGTGATACCTGGCACTCAGCCATGGAAAAAACCACATTTGCACAGTTTTGTCAGTTCTTTGATCGTGACCCAGCAGCCTGTTTGAAGCAGTTTATTGGCCTTGAGGCCCAAGGAGATCAGCAGCAACGTCAGTTGTTAAAAACCTTGCGCCCTTTTGCTCAGGCAGCGACCAATTCAAATTGGAACCAGGCACTGGCACTGCTCGGCGAGTTGGATAATCGTCGTGCCTTAGCCGAGTTGCCGGTACCGGGCTTACACCTGTTTGGCGAGCAGGACGTATTGGTACCTGCCAAAGCCGCTGCAAACATTGCTGTCCTTAACCGCCAGCAACGAGTTGAGGTGATTGCCAATGCTGGCCATAGCTTGCAGCTGTCTGCTGCGCAGCAAGTGATAGAGAACGTGCGGCAGTTTTTGCGTGTTGAGCCCGAAGAGGCTCAGCTGAACAAAAAAAATGTGGCGGATTCGTTCAGTCGTGCGGCGGCCAGCTACGATGGCGCGGCGGCTTTACAGCGCAAGGTGGCTGATCGCCTGTTGGAAAAAATTCCCTCTGGTGTGGCACCCCAGTCCATTCTCGATGTGGGTTGTGGCACCGGTTATCTGTCGGCGGGAGTGCGCAATAAATACCCCGATGCGCATTTGAGCGCATTGGACTTTGCCCCCGGTATGATCGCCTACGCTCAGACTCACCGCCCGGTGGCAGACCGTTGGTTGTGTGCCGACGCTGAAGCGTTACCGCTGGCGAACAACAGTGTTGACCTGGTGGTATCTAGCCTGACCTACCAATGGTGCGAGTCTCCGGGCCAGTGGGGGGCAGAGTTGGATCGCGTGCTAACCGATGGCGGTGTGGCGGTGTTTAGTACCTTTGCACCGGGCACATTGGCGGAGCTGCGCGCTGCCTGGCAGGAAGTGGATGACCAAGTTCACGTCAATCGCTTTATTCCGGTAGAGCAATTGCAGCAACAATTGGAGAGCGCTGGCTTGCAGTGCGAACTGACCGTAGAGACTCTGTGCCCCCGCTATGACGATTTGAAAACGCTGATGCGAGAACTCAAGGCAATTGGCGCGCACAACGTCAATCGAGGCCGCCCCAGTGCTTTGACCGGGCGCCAAAAACTGCGAGCTCTGGTGGATGCCTACGAACCGTTTCGCGATGACCTGGGTCGTCTGCCCGCTACTTACCAAGTGGTGTATGGGGTGGTGAGGAAGTAATACATCGCCGATAACAGCACTATGAAAAAAACCTTTTTTATCACCGGCACGGATACCGATGTTGGCAAAACCCAGATTGCTGCAGGTCTGCTTGCTGCTGCTCGCCAAAAAGGCTTGAGCACAGTCGCTGTGAAGCCAGTAGCGGCAGGTTGTGAGCAAACCGCCGAAGGGCTGCGCAATGGCGATGCTCTGTTGCTGCAACAACAATCTACGCTGCAACTGCCTTATCAGCAGGTGAATCCGGTCGCTCTGGAGCCCGCGATAGCGCCGCACATTGCTGCCCAGCAAAAAGGGCAGCGCCTGCAGGCGGACCGGGTTGCCGGTTTTTGCCGTGGGGTCTTAATGCAGGGCGCAGACTTTACGGTGATTGAAGGCGCGGGCGGTTGGCGAGTACCCCTGAACCAACGAGAGACCTTTGCCGACATTCCCCGGCAACTGCAAACACCGGTGATACTGGTGGTGGCCATGAAGCTGGGCTGCATTAACCACGCTTTGTTGACTGCTGAAGCCATCCGCCGCGACGGTTTGCAACTTGCGGGTTGGGTGGCAAACCGTACTCAGGCATCTATGGATTGTTTTGAGGAAAATTTGCAAACCCTGCAACAGCAACTACCTGCGCCATTGTTGGGAACGGTGCCTTTTCTCGATTCACCCACGCCGGAGAACATTGGCCAGTACCTGGATATTGAGCCACTGCTGTAACTGCTGTAGTGTGGACTGCCATAGTTGTAAGCCCGATTGGTAAATACTTGAATATCATGCGAAGCGAAGACGAACTCTACCCCGAAGACCTTGAGCGGGTGCGCAAAGTCACCTCAAGCGGCATTCATTCTGTGAAGCGCCAGCCATTTCGGTTCTGGCGATTACTGCTGGCGGTTTGGTTGGTCATTCTGTTTATGAGTGGCCTTAGCTGGTTGATTTCAAAACAGGTTGGCCTGTTGGTTTAACCATAAGGATTTTATCTTCCCGGTTTTGTTCTATGCTTCTTTCCTGTGGGAAACGGAAACTTGGAGCAGTCAATGAACCACAAAACAAAACCACTTCTGGTTATCGGTAATAAAAATTACTCATCCTGGTCACTGAGGCCGTGGTTGGCTATTCGTAAAGCAGGGGTTGAATTTGACCTCAAACGCCTGCCTTTGGACACCGAAGAGTTTGCCCGGGAAATTGGCCGCTATTCTCCCGCTCGAAAAGTACCGGTGTTGATTGATGGTGCTCACAGGGTTTGGGACTCTCTCGCTATCTGCGAATACATTAATGAATCCATGGCAGAAGGCCAGCTTTGGCCAGCAGACTGTGCTGATCGGGGCCGTGCCCGAGCTATCAGTGCAGAAATGCATTCCGGCTTCCCGCACTTGCGCAATGCTATGCCAATGAACGTTCGTGCTACCGGTCGCAAGGTGCCGATGACACCAGAGTTGGAAAGCGATATCGCCAGAGTAAGTACCATTTGGGCAGAGTGCCGCCAAAAATACGGTCACAGTGGCCCCTGGCTATTTGGCCACTTTACTATTGCCGATGCAATGTATGCACCGGTGGTGCTGCGCTTTTACACCTATGGCGTCAACCTTGATGGCGAGCCTGGCGAATATATGCGGCATGTGTTGAATGACGCGGATATTAAATCGTGGGTGAAAGATGGAGAGGCGGAAACTGAAGTGGTTGAGGCGGACGAAGCTGGGGAATAGCTGCTCTTTTTAAGAGTATTCATAGTCCTTCTTAAATAAATATAGGTTTTGTGATGAGAATATATTTACTTTTTACTAAATTTTTTATGCTTGTGGCGTTCCTTGCTGTTTCAGGTTGTATTTCAAATCAGAATTCTTATAAATTTCCCGATGCTAAGTTTGATGCTAATTCAAAAATTTTTGTTGTCAAAAATCCTGATGATAAAAAAGACTTGTCAGAAATTTTGGCCGAAAGCTTTAGGGCTAGAGGATTTTCTGTAGAGTTAGGTAGTATCCAAGGTGTTCCAGAATACTCAGATGTGCTTGTGGAGTATGATGTTCAATGGTGGTGGGATGTTGGGTGGTATATAACTGATTTTCAAGTAACTTTACTTGATTTGCATAGTGACAACTTGCTACTTTATGCTTCTTCGAATAGATCGTCTCTAGCCAGAAAGTCACCTAGATATGTTGTTGATGAGGTCGTTGCTAAGGTAATGGAAGAGTTTGATGATTAGTTTCTTTGACAAAAAGATAAGTTTATTAATCTTTTCTTTTTTGTGTTTGATTTTTTGCGGTTGTACATCGCCTAACTATGTTAAAGATTCTGTTGATCAAGATTCTATATCCGCTTTGAGGATGAGCTGTAAGAAGCCTTATGAACTAACTCAAGATTGCTCTAGTTTTTTTGGCGCCAAAAGAAAAATAAGGATTCGTGATGTTGATGTTAAAATTTCTGGTAATGATGGCGGGACTATCGTTTTTTTGATGAGTGCGAAATCTAAAAATATTAAAGGTAGTTCAAATTTAAAAATTAACATTGCCTACGAGCTAGTTAAAAGAGAACTGATAAAAAATGATGTAACAATTATTCGAGTAAGGCCTGTCCAGGATATAGGTTTTTTGATCGGTTATGTGATTGAGGCCGATTCTAATGCATATGCTATCTTAAAAGAGCTTTCGATAGATAAAACTAAAAAAAGTAAGTTTTAGGTTTAGGGTCTTTGAGAAGTTGATTTTTTACGAGAAAAAGAACGAGTATATAGATCTGCTGTCTATTAACAACAAATCATAGAAGTAGTTCTCAATGTCTTTCCTCGAAACCAACGAAACCGCCATTCGCCTCAGTATTTTTGCTGGTGTATTTATACTGATGGCTGTGCTGGAGGCGGTATTTCCCCGCAAGCAACGCACTTTGCCTCGCCCTGGCCGTTGGTTGACTAATTGGCTGCTGGTTATTGTCGATTCCTTGGTTTTACGGTTTGCCCTACCTTTTTTGGCGGTCGGTATGGCTATTGTTGCCGCGCAAAAAGGCTGGGGCTTGTTGAATGTGATCTCGCTGCCATGGTGGCTAGAACTAACCCTGGCGGTGATTGTCCTGGATTTGCTGATTTATGTTCAGCATGTGCTGTCCCATAAAGTACCGCTGTTATGGCGGCTGCACCGGGTACATCATGTAGACCGGGATATTGATGTCACCACTGGCGCCCGTTTTCATCCGCTGGAAATTCTATTTTCCATGTTCTACAAGTTTGCCTGCGTAATTTTGCTGGGTGCTCCGGCAGTGGCAGTGATTCTGTTTGAGGTGATTCTCAATGGTGCTGCCATGTTTAACCACGCCAATGTGCGTTTGCCCCTGAAATTGGATTCGGTTGTGCGCCGTTTGGTGGTTACCCCGGATATGCATCGGGTACACCATTCGATTATTCCCCGTGAAACCGACAGCAATTACGGCTTTTTTCTGTCCATTTGGGATCGCCTGTTCGGCACCTATATCCCTCAACCTCGCGATGGTCATCAGGGCATGACCATTGGCCTTGCGTCTTGGCAGGATCGACGTCCCGCCTCATTGTGGTGGTGTTTGGCATTGCCTTTTTTTCAGCCTTCCCGTTCTTCACAAAAGTCTTCTGAGGTAACGGCCCATGAGTAAAACCCATTACTTTTTATTTGCCGCTGTAGTTGTTGGGTTGGTGATTGCAGTAGTGCTTGAAAAACGCCCGAGCCTGGAAAAAATTCATCAAAAAATTATCGCGGATTATGACAAGGTTGCCCACTTGTCAGGGGCACAATTTGAAAACCTGAATCGGGATGAGCTGGTGGTATTCGATGTTCGCGAAGAGGATGAATATCAGGTGAGCCATATCGATGGTGCGGTATTGGTGGAGCCGGGTATTTCTCCGCAGGAGTTTATGCGTTTGCACGGCGATCAATTGGCGGGCAAAACAGCGGTATTTTACTGTTCTGTGGGGCGCCGTTCTTCAGCACTGGTCTCTCAATTGGAACAGGCGGTTCCGCAGCTCGACAACGCCTATAACCTGGTTGGCGGCTTGTTCCAATGGCATAACGAAAAGCGGGATCTGGTAGATGATTACGAGGATCACACCAACGCTATTCACCCCTATAATCGTTATTGGGGACAGTTGATTAAAGACAAAGACAAGATTCAATTTGAGGCAGAGTAAATTTTCAGATTCCAGCGCTCAAAAATTGTCATCCCCGCGACAAATCTTTGATTTGGGCAACCGTAAGGTTGAGGCGCAAGCCGTACAACGCGGGGATCCATGTTTAAGCTGCCACTACAGTCTGTAAATACCGAGGTATACGGATTCCCGCCTGCGCGGGAATGACGGTGTAGAGCTAATAACGAGACAAATTTTTACTCGCAAACACAGAGAAATCACTATGTTTAAAATCATCCAAAAAAGCTGCCTGGCACTGGCGCTGATGTTTGGCGTTGGTGCCAATGCTGATGTTACTGTAGGAAAATTAAAAGATGGCATTCGCCATGTAAACGCTGCGCAGGCTGGGCAAGTGGTGCAGCAGTATCCGGATGTGGTGGTGTTGGATATTCGCACACCAAAAGAATTTAATGACGCGCACATTGCTGGAGCATTAAATATCGATTACTACGCCAGCGACTACAAACAGAATCTGGCAAAGCTTGATAAAGACACCACGTATTTATTGCACTGCCGATCTGGTGTCCGCAGTGGCCGCTCCCTGAAATTATTCAGGGAGCTCGGTTTTAAAAATGTGATTCACTTGGATGGTGGCATCAAAGCCTGGCGTTCAGGGGGGCTGCCTCTTAACGAATGATCTTTATCCATTCGCCAGGTTTGGGCTCTCCACGGGATGGGTAGCCATTGATAATGCGCAATTCCTGTTCGCCAAACTCGCCCAGTTGTAAAAACTGGGCCAACTTTTTAAAGGTAACCCCTTCTTTGGCTTTAACATAACTGAGGGCTTGGGTTTTTCCAGTTCGGAAGGCCCGAGCCGACAGTGGACGGAAGCTGTTAATGACTTTTAGAAAGTGCTCATCACCGGTTTTGGCATCACCACCTTCCAGCACATCGCCGCGGAACACATAGGCGTAACGGCTGTAGTAGATCACCGCTATACGCTGCTCTTTGCCATCTTCTGTGGTGATAAACCCACGGCTGCCATTGAGGTTGCCCTGGGTAAAATCTTCGGCTTTTTTCAGTTGATGGCCAAGTTTGTTTTGGATGTACATGCGCGGTGTGTCGTTGGTGCGCCCTTGGGCCTCAATCGTCATTTGGTAAAGCTGTTCTGCATCCTGGCCGCTGAAGGTTCTGTCTTGGCCAGTAAACTGCCAATCTTCCGGATGGTCGAAACGGAATTTGAGTTTGCGCTCGATAAAGCGATCTTTGCGCGGTGGTGGCTCGCGAAAATTGGTGCCCCAGGGCAAGCCACTGGTGGCAATGCGAAACGGCACTACGTTGGCGTCGGCGTCGGTTTGATCTTCAGATAGTTTTCCCGCTTCAGCAACCACTTCCAGCAGGCGTTTGTCGTTGCGTGGGTGAGTAGCGAACAGCCCATGATAAGACTGAGTTTGGCGGCCGGTGGCGCGGGCTTTGCGCTTTTCCAGGTTCTCGTTGTCTTTGAGTAGGGAAATCACTTCGATCATGGCTTGCGGCGGGTAGCCAGCGCGGAACAGAAATTTGGCGCCCAGTTGATCCGCCTCCAGTTCCATATCCCGGCCATAGCCACGCACCACTGTCGCGCCCCACAAGGAGCTGGCTTCGGCCACATCAGAGCTGCGGGTGATAGCACCGAGGATGCCGGAAACAATGTTGCTGGTGTTGGCTGTGCGTTGCTGCCGTGCGGAATGCCGACCAGTAATGTGACCAACCTCATGGGCCAGCACTGCCGCCAGTTGCGCCTCGCTGGTCATGTAGGTAATCAGGCCCCGGTTGATGTATACGTAGCCGCCGGGAGTGGCAAAGGCGTTAATGTTGGGGCTATCGATAACGGTAAAGGTGTACTCTTCGTCTGGGCGATCTGAGGCGGCCACAATGCGCTGGCCTACCTTATTCACGTAGTCTACCAATTTTGTGTCTTCGTAAATCGGGCTCTCCGCCAGAGTTTGGTCGTAAATTTCCTTGCCGATGCGGGCGTCTTTTTTCGACCAGGCCTGACTGCTGGTGGCAAATACCAGCAGGCTGGCAGCAAGCAATACAGAACAGGGTTTATTCATTCACTTCACCGTCAAAAAAGGTCGCCAGCTGGTTGCCCATGCCTTCGCAGGCTTCGCTTTGCACCTGAGCGATAAAGGGTACCGGGGCGACAACGGCTACCAGGTAAGAGGTGCCTTCGGTATCCACCCGTACTCGGCCTTTTTCTTCCATTTCCTGGATGTCCCAGATAATCGCTTCGTAAGAGGAAAGTCTGTCCCAGGTGGCGAAGCCAAAACAGCCGCCCCCTGCCGGGCTGAGTGTGCAGCTGAGAGAGCCATTACTGTCGGTGGTTTCCGTGTTGCCATCTACCCAAACCATGTAACGCACACCCATGGCGGCTATCTGGTTGGCGATTTGTTCGTCGCCCATCAATACTTGCATACGGCGCAGTTTCAGTGGTGCGGTGCGTGGTTCAAACCAGGGGTAGAGTTGGTTCAGGAATTCCGGTTCTTCGATGATGTCGGCATCGACTTTGCGATTAAGGCGCTTGCCGATGCAACTGATAAGGCCGGGTTCGGTTTCATGATCGCCAAGATGGCGGCGACCCAGAATGACCATTTTCTCGTTGTCGCCCAAGGTGATATCGCGCACGCCGCTCTCACGGTATTCGTCGATGGTTGTGGTGGTAGAGCAGGCGCTGATGGCCAGCGTGGCTGCAGCCATGGCCAGTGCGTAGAGGGTGGATTTTACGGTCATGTTTGGCCCTCACTGGTACTTGTATTGGTATTGGGGGAGGTTGCCTCCTGGGCGGGAGCATCGCTGTCAGCGCCTGCCTTACCCGCCTGGCGAATCAGCCAGCCCTGTACTTCGGGTACGCGCACAAAGCCGGTGGCCATGCGTGCGCCGGCATCACGAAGGGCAACCACGCTGGCGAGGTTGAGTGCGGTCGCTTTTGATTTCAGGGTAGCGGTGGGAGTTTTTCCATAGCAGGTCATCAGCCAGTCAGCGATGGAGTTACCTTCGCTGTCGAAGACCTGCATGTTGTATTTAATCCAGACTTCATAGACTTTCAGGCGGTTATCTTTGGGGGTGGCGATTTGCACCTCTTCCACTTTGGGAATAATCACCATGTCTTGGCCGTCGACGCTTTCTTTGGATTCCAGAGTGGTGCTGTTGGCAAACATGCCCTGGAACAAGTTGTCGTACATGCGGGTTTGTGCGTCGCCCAAATTGATTTCAATTTTATCGCGAGTGAATGTGTATTCACTAAAATCCTGGTCGAAAACCACGCCGACTTTATAGGGGATTTCCTTGGTCAGCGGAGTGGGGTAGTCGCCTTTTACAAACACATTGGTGGAACAGGCTGGCAGCAGGAATAACCCCAGCAAGGGCAGCAGTTTTTTGAGTTTTTGTATTGCCATAGCGATCTATTTCCTGAGGGCACTATACAAGTGTAGTTCACCCTGTTTGTAACAAGCCTTTAATTAAGGCCATTGAGCCCCACAAAGGTTCCTCCATTGCGGTAACTCATCTCGCGCATCAAGTTGGCGAAACGCACCGCCGATGCGGAAACACCGCCGCGTCCGACCATGTGTACCGGGAAGCCCACAGCGTGTATACGCACCAGGCGCTCGCCGTTGCGTTGCGCGTTAAGGCGGTCAACGACATCGAGGACGCGCCGTACTGACTGGCCCTGATAGTCGTCGCCAAATACGTAAATACTGATTTTTTTGTCCCGGTCGTAAAATGAGCGAATCGCTCGTTGAATGCCTTCTACCGGGCTGGAATTACTGAACGGTGTCCAGGTGGCCAGCCGTTGCACAATGGCGCGGCGGCGGGTTGGGGTATCTTCGATCCAGCGGTTTCTGAAACTGGTAAACATATAGCCGCCCTGGTCATTCATTACCTGAATGCCTTTTACCTGGGGGTAGATGTTGAGGATATTAATCATTTCCCGGCGCACCCGATTCCAGGCGGTTTGCATACTGCCGGAGGTATCCACCACAAAAATCACGTATTCGCTGTCTACTGGAATGCCGCCCACGGTATCGTCGGTACGTTTGTGATCCTGGCCCAGCAAGCGTTGCATTTCCTCGGTGAGAATTTGCAGGGCCAGGGTTAATTCCTCTTGTTCGGTGGTATCTACCTGGGCCACGGCCTTGCGTTGTTTCTCCACGCTGGCCAACTGTTCCTGAAGGCGGGCGATTTTTACCCGCAAATTTGATAATTGTTCTTCCCGGGATTTCAGTTGGCGGTTGAGTACGGTGGTTTCGCCGCGAATTTCAAATAACTCCTTTTGCAAATCTTTGAACGAGCCGTCCAGGTCCACCGATTCTTCAAAGGCGGTGCTCTCCACAGTTTTGGCGATTAACAGCAGCAGCACGATAGCGCCAAAGCCACAGCTGATCACATCCAGGAAGGAGATGTTCATTTCGGCGACGGAATTGCGTTTTTTCTTCATAACGATTCTCCCGATTAAGGCCAGTCTTTCGACGGGCTCATAAACGAACCCTGGGTGGCCAGCGCCAGGCGCCAGAATGCAGCGGCAGCAGTGGGGTCGCCTTCAAAGGGGAACAGCACCACATTCACCGGCAAATTGTTGGGCAGGGCTTCCAAAGCGCGGCTGAACAGGCGTTCCCGGTCGCGGCCGGTAATGGTGGCGCGCCGCGGTGCTGAATCGCCCTGGGTGGGCAGACCGTCGGTAATCAGAAACAGGTTGTCCGGCCGTGGTTCTAGCTGGTTGATGGACTGAAAGGCATTAACCAGGCTGGTGCCGTCACCGGGTACCACATCACCGAGGTTGGTGAACAGCTGATCCAGTTCTTCGGCATCGGCCACGCTGGCGTAATCGCTGTTTTCCAGTTCCACCATGGTGTTGGTGGTGGTGTTAAAAGTAACTACCTGGACTTGAGTTGATGGGGGCATCTGCGACACCAACCACTCCACAGTTTTCACCGCTCGCTGCCATTTGTCGGCACGTTTTTTCACCTCATCGCTCTGGTTGCGACGGATGACGGTGTTGACGATGTCTTCCGCCAGCATACTGGCGGAGGCATCCAGAAGGATCAGTACGTTGCGGCCGCCGAGCTTGAGGCCGGTGAGGTACTGGCGGTCGCCCTGGCCCACAAATTGTCGGGTGTCTGAATCACGGGATTGCTCTTCCAGTGTGGAAATTTCTTCTTCCAGTTCTTCCACCTGTTTGCGCAGGGTGGCCACTTCCTGTTCCGGGTCTTTCTGGGCGCTGAGTTCCCGTTGTAGCTGTTTAATGCGCTCGACAATACGTTCTGAGAGGCCCTGGGCGTCGTCGGTGTTGTCTTCCACGTCAGCCAGTGAATTGCGCAGTATCACCAGATCTTCTTTGCCCTGGCGGATGTCTTCCTGCAGCAGCTTTACTTCTGCGGCAATGTTGGGGTCGGCAGTGGTAATGGTGGTGGGGTCGTGTTTGAGAATCAGAAACAGCAGGGTTACGGCACCAAAGCCACAGGCCATGATATCGAGGAACGACAGGCTGAATGGGCTAAAGCCGCGTTTCTTTCTGGCCATTGGCGCTACCCTTCAGCCACGACAATCAGTTGCAGGCGCTGCTGCTGCCATTCGATCACCGCGCCAGCCTGCAATGAATCAGGGGCGCTCAAGCTGACCCCGGAAACGGTTTGTATCTGTAACTGTGAGCCGCGGTTATCCAGTACCACTTCGGCCTGGTCACTGTCGCAGGCTTCGATACCTGCTGCGGTGTTGCGCAGGCCCAGCTGTCGGCCTAAGGGCAGTGCACGATGGCCCACCAGCAGGTGGCTTGGAGAAACCGCACTGACGGCCGCTGGTGGCGCATCCGCGGTGGTGCTTGCCTCAAGGGTTAGTGCGGATACAAAACCCAGAGAGTCGCTGTCGGTACAAATCTGTGAGCGGTTGTTCAGACAGCCCTGTAGCACTGCGCTGGCAGGGAGTACCCGGTGATCGCCCAACTGTTGCGGCAGGCCCAGTATGTGCGCCGCGCGATGGCTCAGGTACAGGCTTTCGCCATTGAGTCGCTGTGCCTCCACCGCTTGCCGCAGTTGCTTTAATCGAGGCTGCGCGCAGGCCAACAGGTCGTCGCGCATCAGGTTCAGGTGGAAGTCGCCCTTGGGGGTATCGAGGGAAACAGCAATCTGTGGCTCCTCACGGGCAGTAGCCAGCCATTGGGGCAGTTGGTCGTACAGTTGTTGTTCACCTGAGGCGGTGTGCAGCGGGTCGTAGCGGTACTGGCGGATGAACTGGTCGGCCACATAGTGAGCCCAGTGATCCAGCAGCTGCTTCATGCCCAGGTTGCTCACTGCTTCCAGGCCAGTGCTGTGTAATTCACCATGGTTATCCAATCGGGTAATCAGAGACTGGTGCTGCTGGATATCCAGATGGAGAGCAGAGCCACTGGGCGGTTGTGTGCTGACCGCTGCCACGGCGCTATCTACCAGTCCGATGGCACTGAAGGGAAGTGGCTTTACCAGGCCCAAAAGCAGCCCCAGTTGTTCGCGGTTAAAGCTGCCGGGTACCGCCAGAATCACTTGTTGGGGTTCGCCGCTGTCGCGATACAGTTGCTGCAGCTGGGCGTAAGCAAGATCCGCGTGGTGGCGGGCACTGTTGTTGTGCACGGCCAGTGGCGATAAGTTGAGCTGATGCCAGTATTGCTGAAAGCTCTGTTGCGGGTTGAGCCAGGCTTTGTTGCGCGCCTCTTCGCCGGTAATAATGCGGCCGTCTGCCAACAGCGCAAATCCAGGGCTGTATTGCCAGCTTTCGGCGTTGTTGCCGTGGCCGATGGCGCTGTCATTGAGGTCGAATACTGCCAGTGTCATGTGGGGTGCCGCCTTGTTTGATTAGCCCGGTTTTAATCGGTTTTCAGGTGGCGCAGCAGTTTGCTGTCCACGTAGCTGTGGGTGTCCAGTACCAGGCGTTCCTGCAGCAGCTGCAGTTGGTGCACCAGAAACATCACCACGATGCTGATTACCAGGGCGATCAGGGTGGAGTTGAAGGCAACACCCAGGGCAGCGGTAACACCGGCGATATCCCCTTGTACGGCCTTGTCCGCCTGGCCCAGTGCTTCACCGATACCGCGCACGGTGCCGATAAACCCAATGGAGGGAATGGCCCAGGCGATGTAGCGGATCATGGAGAGCTCCGAATCCAGTCGATCAGATTCTTTGTCGCAGGTCTCGTTGCTGACATCTGATACCCCCTGGATATTGCGGGTGGTGCTGAAGCGTTGCAGGGCGGCGGTGAGCAGGCGCGGTAGCAAATAGTCTTGCTGTTCGTTAGGCAGAGCCTGAATCGGCCGAACCAGCTGGCGTGCGTCTTCCGGTAAGATCCGTGTGCCTTCATCCACTTGGATCAGTTTTAGTTGCAACAGGCTGCGTTCGCTTATTGACCGACGCGCTTTGTAGCCCATAATCGCCATGGCCCAGAACATCAGGATAAAACAGGCTTCCTGCTCGAAATCCTTGATCACCACGTACAGCGAACGCTCTGCCACCACCACTTCACCAGCCGCTTCTCGCTCCAGTTGGCGCTCCATAATGGCGTCTGCGTTGGGTCGAATCAGCGCCACGTAAATGGCGTGTACCACAATCAGTGACAGAATCAGGGCAAATATCTGAAAAATAAATTCTCTTGAGGCTTGTTGTCTCATGGGATCGAATCGCCTGTGGGGTTAAATATCGGTGGGGAAAGGAACGGAAAAGTCTTCGGACAACTCTTCGGTGGGTTTAAAAATCACCGGCTTTTCTTTTTTGTCGTCGTCTTTTTTGGCGGTTTGTTCCTGCTGATCTTGTTTTTCTTTGGGTTTTTCGTCCGGCTGCTCGGCAGCCATAACCGGCATTGCCAATGCGCTTGCGACGAATAAATGCAAAATGGTTTTCATGGCCAGTGCCTTTTTTAAAATCGGTGGTTATTCAACGTAACGGGCGATGCGGAAACCCACATCGTCACGGGGTTCGTTGCCGTAATCCCGGAACGACAGGCGCAGTTCGGTGATGCTGCTGTGGCGCCAGCTGGAACCGCGAATAACATGAAATTCGCCACTTTCCGGGCCAGTGGGGTCAACCACTTTTTTGCCGCCCAAACTGATTTCAATGCCGTAGTAATCGTTAACCCATTCCGCCGCATTGCCGCTGAGGTCATAAATGCCATTGTGGTTGGCGGAGAAACGGCCAATCGGAGCGGTTACCGGGTGACTGTCGTTGTAGCCTTTGACCACACTGGCAACGATTTTCGCCGCTGAATTATCGGCGAAGTTGCCGGAGCCGCCAGCGGGAGGGTAGGTGTTGCCCCAGCTGTATTTCAGCGGGTAGTTGCCGGTGTGTCGGGCAACCCAGGCCCACTCTGCTTCGGTGGGCAGTCGGTAACCGGTGGCTTTGGGATTAATGCCAGTGACTTTGTTGTCTTTGGTTTGATAAAACAGCGGCAGGCCCTGTTTGGCGCTGAGCCAGTTGCAGTACAGTGCTGCTTGCTCCCAGCTGACATTAACCACCGGTTGTTTGGTGCTGGACAGGGTTACCCCTCCGGTTTGGCGGGAGAAGTGCGAGGAGTCAAACGCCATAAAGTCTTTGTTGGTGACTTCGTGAGTGGCCAGGTAAAAAGGCCGTTTGAGGATCACCTGGCGCTGAACTTCGTTAGCTCTGCGCCCCGGCTCGCGGCGGGATGCGCCCATGGCGAGCAGGCCTTCTGGGCGAAACAGTTTCAAGGTCTGGCCCAAGTCGGTTTTGATTTCTGTGGGGGTCGCCGCCCAGCGGGCTTCGGTTTCGGTGAGCAGCTTGAACTGCATTAGCTGTTCTATGCCTGGGCGGGGCGTGAAACTGCGGGTTTGGCTGGCGTAGCCTTTGCGGCGCACTTCAATACGGTGAGGTTTGGCCGGCAGCGGAAAGCTGTCACCGCCTTTACCGCGCAGTTTGCCGTTGATATAGACCTGAGCGTCGCCAGGAGTGGTGGAGACTTGCAGGGTTCCAGTTTCCGGTTTCAACGATACAGACAATCGCTTTTCGTTACCGGAGGGAATGGTGACTGAGCGACGGCTGGTCAGGTAGCCTTCAAGGAACAGGGACAAATTGTGTTTGGCATCTGGTTGTAATTCCAGCTCCAGCGGGGTCTGGCCGCGAAAGGTACCGTTGACGGTAACGGTGGCACCCGCCGGGCTGCTGCTGAGGCGCAACAGGCCGTCGACTTTATCCAGTTGAACAGTGTCCACGGCCAATACTTCACCGGCTTCCACTTGCAGCTTTTTGTGCCAGGATTTGTGCCCGGGCAGCTGTAGCTTTACCTCTTCACCCCAGGTCAGCAGTTCTGTGGACAATGGGGTCACACCGCGTTTTTCGCCGGAAACAAATACGTCAGCCCCGGCGGGCTCGGAAGTGATTTGCAGGTCGCCCCAGGCGGGGTCGAGTTGGGCTTGCAGGTCCTGGGTTTTATCCAGGCCAGTGATATCCACTGTGAGCGAGCGGGCGAAGTGGCGCGGCGCTTCCAGTTGAATCTGATGTTCCCCGGCAGGCAAATCGCTGAGCAGGGCAGGGGTGGTACCCGCAGGTTCGCCATTCAAGGTAATGGTGGCGCCCTGTGGTTGGCTATTGAGTTGCAAATGACCGGGTTTTTTCTCTAAAACCAGTGCAAAGCGCTGATTGTCGTCGCCGGTGACTTCAATGTCTTGCTCTAACGGGAAATACCCTTCGGCGGTTGCCCGAACCGGGTAGGTGCCAGGGCGAATCAGGTAGCTGTCTGACACCTGAAAAAGTAAAGAGGCATCGATTTCCACTTCGACACCGCCGGGTTCGGTATCAAAAAACACCGCCCGCGCAGTGAGTAGAAACCACAGGGCAACGCCGGCCACCAGCAGGGCAACAGCAATGGCAATGGCCACCGGGTGAACCCGCTTGCGGCGCACAATAGGGCCATCGAGCGGGGTAAATTCGGTGGGTGCAATGGTCTGCTGTGATGTGTGGGGTGAAGGGTTGTCGGCCACGTTAGATGATGTCCTTGCACTTGATGATAATGGGGCCGCTGGGAGCGGTGCCAGTAATGGTAAATTCGATGCGTACATCACGGTAGCCTTTACGGCTGCCGGTTGCCACGTAACGGCCGGGTTTGAGTTTTAAGGTCTTGGTGCTGAAGCTGCCCAACTCGCCCACCCGAAACAAGGTGACTTTGGTGGCGTTGTCCGATTGCAGTTCCACTGGCCACGGAGTGGCGGCCTTGATAAGTGCGGTTTGCAGTGAGGCAATTTGCCGGTTGAGCCTGGGGCCCCGTGCGTCGATGCCGCGGGCCTGCTGGAGTAATTGAGTGGCGTCCTGATAGACATTAGAGCTGGTCAGTCGCATGGAATTGTCGATCAGGTTTTGCAAATTCTCATCCAATTCCGCACGCACGCTGCTGCGAATCTGTCCGGAACGGGCTTCTACCACGGAGCTGTCTTTGTTCAGCACCTGGTTGTACAGGGTTTCCGCCGCTTGCCAGTTTTCTTCCTGTTCCCGCTGCGCGGCCACTGATAATTGCTGTTGCAGGGTTTTTCGGGTTTGGCGGTTTTTCGCTTGAGTCAGGCCGCGTTGGGCTTCACTGCTGCTGGGGCGCAGTGCCAGGGCCTGTTTAAAGGCGTTGCTGGCGTTGCTCAGCATGCCGTTTTCCAGGTGACTGTAGCCCCGGCTCAAGGCACTGATGTAATCCCGTTCGAGAATTTGCTGGCGTAGATCCGCCAGAGTTTGTTGGGCACCGCGGTGCTTGCTATCCAGTGCCAGGGCGCTGTTGACGTGTTCTACTGCCTGATCCAGCTCGCCGTTTTCCCAGGCCAGTTGAGCTTTAGCCAGAGTTTCCAAAACTGTGTCCAGAGTGGCAGCGCGCGCCAGGCCAGTGCTGGCAGAGTTGTTGCCTGGTTCAATGGCCAGAGCCAGCTGGAAATTTTCCTGGGCGACATTGGCATCGCCACTGTCGATGGCGTGCATACCCTGTTCCAATGCGTTAGCCAGGGTACTTTCGACTTGTTGTTCCAGTTCCGTCAAGGTGGCCAGCGCATCCTGATAGCCTGTCAGGGCGTCATCGAACAGTCGCTCGCGAAATGCGACGTCGGCTTCCGCAGCGCGATCGGTGGCTTGTTGGTAACGCTCCGCAGCCCACAATTCCACCGATTTGCTCTGCAGGAATTTCTGCGATTCCAGCAATTTGGCGAGAATATCCTGGGCATTGCGGCGGGCTTGCGCCAGCTGGGCTTCCTGGAACGGTGATTCCAGAACCTGAGGCGCAGCAGAGGGTTTGCTGGCCTCGGCCTGCTGTTCCTCGGGCAGCTCGATTTTGCGGTCAGACACCAGTTCGGGTAACACAAAAATCACCGCCAGGGCCAGCAAACCGGTGACCGCCAGACCCACAAACACCAGCGGCTTGGGCCGGGATTGTGAGTCGTCGTTGGCGACGGCGGGTTGGGGCTGGGTTAGGGGAATGTCTTTCGGTTGTATGGGGTCAGTAGGCGATTGTTGGCTCATTCCAGTCCACGTTCTTGTTCATAGATTTGTTGCAGGAGTTTTTTCCACTCCTCGTATTGGGTTTCAACATTACCAGTCAGGGTAATGGTGCGGTCTTCCAGGTCAATCACCTGTGGTTCTATATCGACTTCCAGGGAGGAGCCCAGTTCCACCAGGGCGTCCACATGGGTTTGTGCTTCCTGGCGCCGACCCAGTGCGTCTTTGAGCAATACACCGCCAGCCCCTGCTGCTACCAGGCCGCCAAGTTGGCTGGAGCCGTTGTCGCTGCCAGCGGCGAGTATGCCGCCGACGATGGCGAGGCCGCCGATAATGCCGCGATTAATGGAACTTTTGCGCAGCTTTTCGATGGCAATAATGTCGTCGTAGCTGGTGGCGCGCCAGTCCTGATAGGGTTTGTTCATACGCTTGGAAAACGTTTGGTAGTGCTCTTGCATGGTGTCGATATACAGGTAATCCCGTTCGCGAATAGGCCTTACGCGCTGCAAAATGGAGTCATTTTCTGCGGGCAGTGACGCCACCGTCAGTTGGCCGTTTTTGTCTTCTGCTATATGGCGGTCAAAGGCTTGCGGAGAGAAATCGCGGGCAAAGCGCAGCTCGGATATGGTGCGCAATTCGGCGCTGCGACTTTCTGGCAGTTGTTCGTGAAAACGCATCAGGTCGTTGGCGATACGGTTAAACACGCCCTGAAATGGGTCTCGCCCCCGTTGGCGGCGTTCGTAGGCGTATTTGCCCACGGTTTCAGAATAGGTTTCGGTGTACCAGTGGCGGCCGCTGCTGTCGCTGACACGCACTTCCAATTCCAGAGTTTTGCCGTTGGATTCGAGGATGGTGCCCTCTACATAGACGTCGGTAACGGTGGTGGTGCCGGGAATCACTCGCACTGCGCCCCAAGCGGCGCTGTTCTGCACAGTCAGGCTGATTTGGTGGGCGAGAAACTGACTTTCTGCCTTGCGCAGGTCTGGCAGCAAGGTTTCATTTTCATCGGCTTTGTCGAGGCCTGGGTCCAGGGGAACAATGCCCACGTCCAACAGCTCACGCGTGGACTCAGCGTTGATGTTTTGCTGTTCCAGAGGTGTGTAGGAGGTGGTGGTCACCAGGTTGGTATTACAGGCGCTGAGCAGTAGGGCCAGCGCCAGGCAACCGGGAGTTGTCAGCCATTTCATCATGGTGTTTGCCTTGTTTTGAATGCGTTATTTGCCTTGCTTGTAACGGCGGTATTCTTCCCAAAGTTTTTCCCTGAGCTCTGGGTCCTGCTCGTTTTGAGCGGCTTCGCGAATCTGGCGGGCGACAATGTCGTCGTCGCGGCCATCGGGGATGTCATCGGGGATGGCAGCGTTGTTGCCTGCTTGACCACGGCCACCACCGCCGCCTTGGCTCTGATTCTGTGGTGTATTCTGCTCGGCGCCGGGGAACTGGGGTGATTCTGACTCGGCTTGTTGTTGGCCGCCTGCACCGGCTTGGCCTTCGCCTTCGCTGAGATCGCCTTCTTCAAACAGTCCTTCGGCACCTCCGGTGTATTCTTCACTGCCTTCGCCCTCAAATTCGCCAGGCTTGCCTTGGGCATTCACTCGCTCCGAGAGAATCATGCCATCGAAAACACCGATGGAAGCTTCCAGGGCGGCGTCCAGATCGCCCAGGGTTTCACTGCCGGTACGTGCGGTGCTGGTGCCTGGCAACGTGGGGATGCTGGGGAAGCCAACACCGGGTGTGGTGCCGGGAATACCGATAATATCGATCAAATCTTGCAAAATGGCGACTTGTTCTACAGTGATGGTAACCGGTACACCGTTGTTGCCATTCTCGCCAGAGCGCTCTGCCGCTTCCACACTGGCTTCAAGGTCGGCGAGAATGTCCAATAATGCTTGTTCCCCTGCGGGATCCAGTTCGCCGTTTTCCACGCTGACACGAATGTCACCCAATACGTCTTGGTATTGTTCAATGCGCGCCTGTTCTTGTGGACTGTTTTCAGGGTTGTTTGCTGCTCGCTCCAAACTGGCATCGATATCCGCGAGCACATCCAGCAGCTCTTCGTGGGTGGCTTCGGCACCATCGCCGCTGGGCTGGGCATCCAGGTCGGGAATTTCTTCGGACTGGCGGGATTCGGAGCCAGTGCGGGCACCAAAGATTTCTTCCGCGGTTTCCGGAGAGTTACTGTCGTTTTGTTGTTCGCGGCTCTGACGAGAGCTCTGCTGCGCGGATTCGGGCCCGGAGCGGCTGGAGCTTGGGAAAGAGGGCGGTGCTCCGCTGGGCTGTGATGGGCTCGACGGGCTGGAGCTGGGCGAGCTTGGCGATGACGGTTGTGAAGGCGGTGAGCTAGAAGATGGCGAGCTCGGCGGTTGTGGCAGCTGGCTGCTGCTCTGCGGGTTTTGAGTCTGGCAGCCCGCTATTGCCGCACTCAGTGCAACTGTTAAGGCCAGTAGGTTGTGTCTTTTCATCATCAGTTGCTCGTGCTTATTCAATCAGTCTTAAATTATATGTGTAGCCTTCGTAGGCTACCGGTTCACCGTCTTCATATCGCGGCCGAAATCGGGTTTTCTTGATAATACGCACCGCCCGCTGAGCGGATTTTTTGTCGTCTTCAGGCAGGGTACGCAGTACTTTGATTTTTCGTGCCCGGCCAGTGCGATCTATAGTCATGGTTGTTTCCACCAGTGCACCAGTATTGTGCGGGCCACTGGAGAAGTTTGGCAGGCTGTCAGGAGTGCCTAAAATCAGTTCCATACCCTCTGTATCGTTGTGCTCCTCCAGTACGCGCCAAGCTTTGCGATAGCTGTCTTTTGCCGATGTGGGGCGACTGTAAATATTGAACCAATTACCAAGTTCTACCAGAGCTTTGGCACGTTCCCTATGCGGGGCTTCTGAATCGTTAAGGATATCGACAATACGCTGATAGGCATTGCGGCCAATCACATAGGAATCCATCAAAATGTGTTCCTGACTATCGTAATTGCGACCGCTTGTGGCGGTAACTGACCTCAACGCACGCGCCTCTCTGTCAGCGTTAAAACTGCCACCTTCAGAGGGGTCAAAACTTTTGTAACGCCTGAAATGCTGATTCATTTGCCAGGAACTGAATGCAGAGCCTCGCAACAGCTCAATCATATTGTTGGCAAACTGCATGGGGTTTTGTTCGGCGATTGCCAGTGCGGAGTTGGTAATTGATATGGACAGTGTCAGGTAGCCAATAGAGTCACGAGCCTGGTTGTCAATATAGGCCTGCCGGTGCCATCCGGCCATTTCTTCAAGCAAAGGCAGTAATTCCGGTGCAGAGGGGCCGTAGTGGGAAGAATACAACCCGGTCAGTTGAGTATAGGCTTGGCTGACCAGGGGTAAATCTTGAAGTTGCTCGTAGCTCTCGATCATGGAGCGCAGGGCAGGTTCTTGATTGATACTGTAGATGCCGTGATTAACCCGGGAAATGTGCATGGAGTGTTGCAGTGTGCCAATGGCTTCTTCGTGTTTGCCTTCTTGTTGCAGTGCCTTACCAAGCCCGAGTAAGGATTCAGAAATCACTTCGCCATAGGCACCGTGCTCTGCTTCCTGATCCTCAATGACTGCACGCAGTTTGTCGACTTCCCAAGATATGGTCGGATCTGTGCTGTTGTCGTGAGAAGCCTCTCCCTCCTGATTCTCAGTGGAAGGTAGGGTAGTTGCCGGAGCGTCGGCAACAGCTAGGGTCAGTAATAGGGCTGTTTGCAGTAACATAATTTTCGGTGCCGTATCAATACTAACAACTTAGAACTAGCAACCGTGGTATGGTTCCGACCACAGGTCTTTTCTACTTCATTTCCAAAAAGGATAGAAGTAATTGGTGCGCACTGTTCATGTGAACGAGTCATACAAACACACCGGCTTGTCACTTCCCTTAACATCGCCATAACGCCATTAATAGCGGCTGGTTGACCGGGTGTAAAATTGGATCTGGCAATACTAATAATAGAATAGTTTAAAAGGCAGTAAATGAAATCCGTTGATGAAAAATCTCCCAGCTTGCTGGATGTATTTGTTCCAGTCATTGTTTTAGTCGCTGGCCTCTCTGTATTAATCGCCAGTTTTAAAGACGATGCAGGTGGTTATACACAGCTGGCATTAATTCTCGCCGCGGTATCGGCTTGTTTAATTGGGTTGAAAAACGGTGTTCTCTGGGAACAGCTAGAGCAAGGCATGATTCGCTCGGTGACCTCCGGGCTCAAGGCAATTTTGGTGTTATTAATTGTTGGTGGCTTGGTGGGAAGCTGGATTTTAGCGGGCACGGTTCCGGCAATGATTTACTGGGGGACGCAGCTGTTATCACCACAGTGGTTTTTCCCCGCCAGTGCATTGGTTTGTGCAGTGGCGGGTTTGAGTATTGGCAGTTCCTGGACAGTAGTGGGTGCTCTTGGTGTCGGTTTGATGGGGGTGGCGTCAGTGATGGGGTTGTCACCCGCTATTACAGCCGGAGCGATTATTTCCGGTGCTTACCTGGGCGATAAGCTGTCCCCGTTGTCAGACACGACTAATTTGGCATCCGGCGTGACAGGTACAGATTTGTTTCGCCATATACGACACATGGGCTGGACAACGATACCAGCTTTTGTGGTTGCTCTTCTGGTATATGCCATTGTTGGTGGCGGCAGCGGTGAAGTGAGCAGTGATATTGTGTTGGTAAACCAGCTGATATCCGAGCAGTTTTACATTGGCTTTCCAGTATTTATCCCATTACTGCTTGTACTGACATTGGCTGTTTTGCGCAAACCGGTTTTGCCAGCATTGCTGGCGGGAATGATTGCCGGAGTAGTGGTTGCCTTGTTCTTTCAGCCGCAACAAGTGATGGCCCTTGGGGGGGATGACACCGCTGCAGGCTTGGTTAAAGGTGTGGCTATCGCCTTGCTTGACGGCTTTAGTATCGACAGTGGCAATAGCATGGTGGACTCACTGCTTTCTAAAGGTGGTATGGGGAATATGCTGTCGACGGTTTTTTTGATTGTGTGCGCACTTGCCTTTGGTGGTGTTTTTGAACGAGCAGGGTTACTCAAACGTGCAGTTGAAGGAATTTTAAAGGGCGTTAAAACAGTGGGCGGTTTAATCGGCGCCACACTGAGTACCTGTATTGGTGTCAATGTGGTTTGTGCTGATCAGTACATTTCCGTGGTTATGCCTTCCAGAATGTACAAGAACGTCTATCGTCAGCGAGGCTTACATGCGCTGAATTTATCTCGTGCTGTGGAAGATGCAGGCACCATTACATCGGTGCTGATACCCTGGAATACTTGCGCGCTTTATATGGCGGGTGTGTTGGGTGTTACTGCGTGGGGTTGGGGAAGCGGTTTGGGGGCATTTGCCTATGCGCCTTGGGCAATCCTCTGCTGGTTATGTCCAATCATCAGTGCCATTTATGGTTACCTTGGGTTTAAGGTTATTCCTGCCGATGAAGTGACTGAGGGTGAGCGGCAGGTTCCTTAATTGGCAGGTCAAATTCCACCATCCCAGGAACCACTTCACCGTCGATAACGGCTGTGCGAAAAACAACTTTTTGCAATGCCGTTTCGGCAGCAGAAGCCAGTTCGGGGCTCTGTGTGGCAGGGTCGCCAAGTATTTCCACTTTCTCGGCTTTGCCATTAACGGATACCTGAGCTTTGATCCGAGCCAATGGAGCATTGCCCGTTGCGCTTAAGTTACTTTCTAATAGGGGCACAGGCTGTCCTAGCCACGATGCCAGCAAATCTTCGTTGTTAGCCTGATGTAGGGTTTGCCAAGCATTTTTATAAACCTTGTGGGATACGTTAGTCAGTTGAAAACGCTGCAAGTAGTCTCCCAGTTCTATTTGCGCGCTGGCTATTTGGCCGGCGGTTGCGTTGTTGCTCTGATGGATTTTGATCATTCGGCGGTGAGCTGCCAGGCCGTCCTGAAAGACTTTTTCGGTCAACTGTTCATGCAGTGATGATTGACGTTGGCTGAAGAAAAAACGCAAATCATTGAGATAGTGAGCAGTGAGGTAGAAATTGCCCCGTGCAACTAATTCTAACGCATCAATCACTGCAATGTGCTCGGGAGAGTGGTGGTTGCTGAGCAGTTTTTCCGCACTGTTCGCCAAGCGCACTGCCATTTGTAAATGCGGCAGTGTGGTTGCAGAGCGCAAGTTGATATAACGATTTAAGTGCCATGAACTGCTGTTGAGCAACAACCCCAAGTCTTCAATAGACTCATTGCCATTCAGGGTGTGATTGTTTAAATCCAATAGGCGCTTACTGAGTAGTTCTATGTGCACTGATTCGCCACTGGCTTCGGTGGCGTCGATCAGCGAACGCAGGGCAGGTTCTTGCTGACGTGCGTAGGGGCCGTGATTCACCCTGCTGATTTGTAACGCTTGCGAAAGAGCGCTTATGGCCTCGCGATAGTTACCCTGCTTGGCTAGCTGTTCGCCTTGCTGTTGATAAAGTTCGACCAGGGAGCTATCGAAGGGGCCAAGCAACGCTGCTTGCTCTTCAATTTGTATTTCGTAGGAAGCTGTATTCGCTTCAGTGTGAAGCGAGCTTGATGGCGTTTGAGTCGACTCCTGTTCTGCAGCAATGGCGACACTGGCGGACAGAAATAGCGGGGTTAATAAATTCCTCATGGCTTTTACGCAGGTTATTGGTGCCTTCAACCATGCACTGCATTAACAGCAAAACTGTACAACTAATACCGTACATGATCGAAGGCCAGGTAATAGACTGTCTTAAGGAAAAATAATTGCGGCTGCCTGTGTAAAGATGGGTAAAGGGTTGCGGCAAGCTCCATTAATTAACAAAAAAATTCAGCTCAAAGTTTTTGCTGGTAACGGGTTCGCCCGCTTCCATACGGTTTCGGAAGCGAGCGTTACGCAACTGTCGTTCGGCTCTTTTGGCGACTTTGGGGTTGTCGGGCTCTGTCTTCACAACCACGATGTTGTTGGTGCGCCCATCCGGGGTGAGATCGGCAGTTACTTGTGCGAGTTGTGTTGCAGTGGTTGCATCAGGTTGATGAAAGGTCGGTAACAGTTGTGGTTTGTCAAATAGCTTTGCTCGCGTATCAATCTGATTTTGCTCTGTGAGTACTTGCCAGCTTTGGCGATAGAGAGCATGAGCCTGCTCTGGTTGAGTGTTGAACAACATCAGCCAATCCCCCTGTTCTGCAAGGTTGATAGCTTGTTGCAGCGAGTTGTTGTCATTTTGGTACAGCTTGTCGAGCCTTTGGTAAGCGCCCAATCCGCTGTTAATCGCCCACTGAATCTGCTCTTTTTGGTAAGTGCGAGCGAGCCTTGAGGTTTGTCTGCGCAAGTAATCGTTGTACGCCTGCTGATATTCGAAGCTGGACTCCCCGCGCAACCGCCCTCGAAAGCGAAAGCTGTTTCTTTCTACGTAGCTGCGGGGTGGTGTGGGAACATATTTTTGATAATGGCGAATTCGCCAGTAGCGGTTTTGAATTTCAGCCTGCAGCAGGGCTTCTCGAAAGCCCTGATCCGAGTTAAGGCGGTTGTTCTTTGCCTGTGACAGCAGCCGGTCCGCTTCGATCAAGTGGGTGATAGCCTCCTTAGTCACAGTCATAGAGTATTGTTGGCGGTGCCAGTTACTGGCTTCCAACAGCAAGGGTGGCAGTTTGTTGGCATCACTGCTGGGATTGACTTGTAAAAGGCTAATCAGGTCTTGGTAGTTGCTTGCCGTTGCTGACACATTCCCAGTGGCCCGATAGCTTTGGTTAAGCTCACGCAGCGCTGTCTCCTGGCTGAGGCTGGTAATGCCATCATTGACCCGGCGAATATGGAGTGCCCTTTTAAAGATATCAATGGCCTGCTGGTGCTCGCCAGCTGTCTGCAATGCCTCACCGAAGCTAAGGTGCAGTTCAGCCAAACCAGAGTCATAAGCCCCATAAAGCGCCTCCTGCTCATCTATGGCTTGCTGATACTGGTCGATGGCGGTTTCTGTGGCCGCTGTGCTGTACAGCCCAACGGTCATCAAAAAAATCGTTAATATCCCGCTATTCATTGGTTTCAAGAGATAACTCCATGGGCGCTTCGAGATAGTAACGGTATCGCGTAAAAATCGATGACGCAGTTGAGTTTTCCTTAAGGCCTGTTGGTATTGCGTGCCTGAGCATGAAATTGACCTGCACTTGGGTTTTTGGGAGACTCGGTAACACTCGGGTTTAATCGACGGTGCGTCAATGTCTGATCAGAACAAGATTACCAAAGAGTTTCTCAATTATCGCAAGGTGATTGCGGGCTTGCTGCGTAAAGTAACCTTTGCGCGTACACCAGAGGTTGAAGACATCTTGCAAGAAACCTACTTGCGCACCTATCAATCGGCGTTAAAGCAGGAAATCCGCTTTCCTAAAGCATTTATGGTAAAGACTGCGTTGCGTCTTGCCAATCAGCAGAAAAAAATAGACAGCCGTCTGGAAACAGGTGGCGCTATAGAGGATTTTCCTGAGTCGGAACTCTCTTTTCTTAACGGTGCCGATATAAAGGCGCGCAACCCCGAAGAACACTGCATCAGTCTGGAGCAATTTCAGCGCTTGTGCCGCGCTATTAATCAGCTTCCGCCAAGGTGTCGTAAAGCGTTTATCTTGAGGAAGATTTACGGCTACTCCCAGAAAGAAATAGCCAGTTATATGGGGCTCAGTGAAAGCACTGTGGAAAAACACATTGCCAAAGGCATTCAACACAGCGTTCGCTACATGGATGAAAGCTTGTCTACAGATTGCTCTGGCGATAAAAAAGTCGCTAAAACCAATGCCTCTGCACCGGGCGCTAGCAGAAAAGGTGTGAGTCGATAGTTATGAATAATACGGTGGTATTGCCTAACAGAGAACGGGTTCAGGAGCAGGCTGCACAATGGCTTGCTGCGATGGATCGCGGTTTGTCAGCACAGGAAAAGCACGAGTTGCGAGATTGGCTGTCAGCTTCTTCATTGCATGCAGAAACTCTGGTTCATTATGCATCAGCTTGGGATTTGATGGACATTCTCGCGCCTATCGCTGAGCTGTTGCCTCTCAGTGTGCCCCCTAAACCCAGTAAAAGGCGCAACCTGTTTCCAGCGCTGACAACGGCCATAGCCGCATCGCTGGTAACCGCTGCCCTGGTGTTGTTCGAGCCATGGTCTTCTACCTCTACTCCAGAGCTGCGGTTTAGTGCGGCCCATACAACGCAAGTGGGGGAACAGTCCGAGGTAGTACTTCCAGACCAAAGCCGACTTAAACTGAATACCGATACACGATTAAAAGTCACTTATACCGCTTCGGCTCGAAGCGTGGAATTACTGTCTGGTGAAGCTTACTTTGATGTGGCGAAGGACCCTCAACGGCCATTTGTAGTGGTTGCTGGTGGCAGGTCGGTTACCGCTGTTGGTACGGCGTTTAATGTTGAATTACGTGACCAAAGTGCTGTGGAAGTATTGGTCACTGAAGGAAAGGTGGCCATCAGCGATTCTGTAGAGGCTGAAGCTGCTGTACACAACGCCATAACCGGTCCAGCGGAAAAAAAGGAGTCGATCTACCTTACCGTTGGCCAAAAAGTTCAGTTGGATGTGGCGGGTCGCGGGCCTGTGACAACGATTGAAGAGTCGGATGTTGAAACATCCCTGGCCTGGCAGCAGGGCATGGTGGTGTTTCAGGGAGAAAGCCTGGAACAGGTACTGGCAGAGATCAGCCGCTACACGTCGGCGGATTTTGAAATTGTCGACAACACCATAAAGAATATTGAAGTGGGCGGTTTTTTCAAAGCCGGTGATACCGACCAATTATTGTTTGTGCTCAAGCACAATTTTGGTATTCACAGTCAGTTGTCTGGAAATACCTGGCTGCTGAGTCAAACCCCAACATCGAAAAGTGAGCGGAGGTAGGTGCAGCAAAAAAACTTTACTGGGAATGGCGGAAATTTCTTTTTAACTCCTCTATTAGGTTGAGCCTTGCATAAAAACGACGTTTTTTCTTTCGCTTTGCGGCGGCTTGTAGCTATTGTTTTGGGTTTTTGCACCATAACAATGGCGGTAGCTGCTCAAGTTAAAAGTGATCAAGAAGGGTACGTGTTTGATATCCCAAGGCTCAGAGCCGACAAGGCGCTGGTGCGATTTGCTCGCCAGGCAGATGTGACGTTTCTGTTTCCCGTGCGGGAGCTGAAAAAACTGAATGTTGGGCCTCTCAAAGGGCGCTACACAGTGAGTCAGGGTCTGACAATTTTACTGGCGGACACGGGGATCGTTTATCGGGCCGCGTCAGATAATGATAAACAGGAGGATAGAGAAGACATGAAAACACTGAATAAAAAACTGCTTCCCACGGTAATTTCCCTTTCTGTTGGCAGTACATTGGTATTGGCCACTGAAACCGCAGTCGCGCAATCTGAGCAAGAAAACGCTGTCGAAGAAGAAGTGGTGGTTGTTGGCTCCCGTTCGCCGGGGCGCAGTATTCAGAATTTGCCAGTACCCGTAGATGTGCTCAGTTCAGAAACACTGGAAGCGACTGGCCAAACCGAGGTAGGGCGTATGCTACAAGCAGTGGCGCCGTCCTTTAACTTTTCCAGTTCCAGTATTAGTGATGGTACTGATGCGCTACGGCCAGCTACATTACGGGGCCTGGGGCCTGACCAAACACTGGTATTGATTAACGGCAAGCGTCGCCACCAAGCTGCTCTGATTCATATTAATACTTCCGTTGGCCGCGGTACCGCAGGTACCGATATGAATGCGATTCCTGGCGCCTCCATTAAACGCATTGAGGTACTTCGCGATGGTGCGGCAGCGCAGTATGGTTCCGATGCCATTGCCGGGGTGATCAATATTGTTTTGGATGACGACCCAGAAGCTGGCCATGTCAGTATTTCTCAGGGGCAATACTCTGAAGGCGACGGTGATACCACGAATTTTAATTTAAGCCAGGGTTTTGCACTGGGAGACGGTGGCTACGCAGATTTCACCTTTAATTACCGCGACAGAGGTTTTACCAACCGGGCTGGATTGCACGGTTCTTGTCAGTTCCCAGGTTGTGTTGACACCGATGACGATGGCATTTTGGAGCCGGGAGACCCCCGCGAAGTAACGGCTCCTCGCCAGACATTCCGCATAGGCGATGCAGAGTCTGAACAAATTGCTTTTACTGCGAATGCGGCCTATGAGGTGGGTGCTGGTGAGGTATACGGTTTTGTTACTTACTCTCAACGGGAAAACGAGTCAGCAGCTTTCTTCCGACACAATGGCAATACTGGTGGTAATGCGCCACTGGCCGACGGTGATGCCACGATTCCAGAAGGCTTCTTGCCTAAAATCAATTCTGATATAGATGATCTTTCCTTCAACATTGGCTACCGCATGGAATTTGCCAATGAGGGCAAACTGGATATCTCTTACACCACTGGTGAAAACACCATTGACTATGTCACCAGCAACTCTCTGAATTCGTCGTTTGCGAATGCCCAGCGTTTTACCTCAGGCATGACTTCGGATGAGATTCGTGCATCGGTGCCTCGCGAAGCTCGAGCCTATGGTCTGGAGTTAAGTCTGGATACCTTTAATTTGGATTACAGCCGCCCATTTGGCGATTTGTTTGTGGCCTTTGGTGCCGAATTCCGCACCGATGATTACCGCATTATCGCTGGCGAAGAATATGCTTTCCGAGACTTCGATACAGAAAATGGCGTGAGCTTGTTTGCTGAAGACCGCAGTGGTGGCATTCAGGGGTTCCCGGGTATTGGTCCTCAGTCCGCTGTGGATGAAAGTCGCGATGTGGTTTCCCTTTACGCCGACTTTGAATACGAAGTTAACGAAGGGCTTACACTGAGCACCGCTGCTCGCTATGACGATTACGACGGCTTTGGCAGTACAGTGAACTTTAAGTTTGCTGGTAACCTCGCGGTGACCGATAACCTGCGTCTGCGGGGTGCTGTCAGTACGGGCTTCCGGGCACCGTCCATGCAACAGCTGTTTTTCAATAATGTCAGCACCCAGTTTGTTACTGATGTCAATGACTTGGACAACGACGGTAACGTCGACGAACTGATTGCCCAGGAAGTGGGTACCTTCCGTAACGACAGTGCTCTGGCTCAGGCCATTGGTATCCCTGCGCTGGAAGAGGAAGAGTCTGACAATTTCAGTTTGGGCTTTGTGGCCACTTTGGCCGACGGTATCAGCCTTACGGTGGACTACTACTCCATTGATATCGATAACCGGATTGTGATCAGTAACCGATTGGGAACTGGGCTTTCCTCCGCTCTTGATGATGCCTTGGTGCAGGCTGGTGCCGGTGCCGGGCAGTTCTTCTTGAACGGTGCTGACACAGAAACAGACGGTGTGGATATTGTGTCTACGTATTCAGATATCGAGTTAGGTGGTGGTGAGCTGGATTTAACATTGGCAGCCAACTTTACCGATACCGAAGTGGTTAATTTGTTCACCCCAGTGGGATCGGGCCTGGAAACTGTACCTGTGGATCAAGTGTTTAACGCCCAGGATATTTCTATTATTGAAGAGTGGCAGCCAGAAGATCGTATCAGCTTCAATGCACTTTGGACGCGCGACGCCTGGAGCGTCAATCTGGCCTTGAACCGCTATGGTGAGTACACGGTGACCGACGGTGGTCGTCAGACTTACGGAGCGGAAATTCTCACTGATCTGCGAGTGGCCTACGAGTTTGACAATGGCATGACCGTGAACTTCACCGGTAATAACATCTTTGATGTGACGCCCGATGAAAACCTGATCGGTAACTCCCGTACCGGTGCTATTGAAAACGGCCCTAACGGTGATCTGATTGTGGATAGTCGCGGTGTGTTCCAGTTCTCCCGCCGTTCAGCACCGTTTGGTTTCAATGGTGCTTTCTACTCGGTGGGCTTGTCTTACGACTTCTAAGTAACACGCTTTAAATTGCTGTAATAAAAATCCCGGTAGGTTTTCCTACCGGGATTTTTTCAGTTTAAGAGGTCTACTGAAAATATTGTAAGCCTGATTAAGGCTTACACAGCAAGCCCTAACAGAACGCCTGAATCCCCGTTTGTGCCCGCCCCAAAATCAGTGCGTGCACGTCGTGGGTGCCTTCGTAGGTATTGACTACTTCCAGATTCAACATATGGCGCATAATCGGGTACTCATCAGAGCAGCCATTGCCGCCGTGCATATCACGGGCCCAGCGGGCAATCTCCAGAGCTTTGCCGGCGTTGTTGCGCTTTAGCAGTGAAATTAATTCCGGTGCCAGCTTACCTTCGTCTTTAAGGCGGCCCGCTTGCAAACAGCCCTGCAAACCCAGACTGATTTCTGTTTGCATATCCGCCAGTTTTTTCTGGATCAACTGGTTGCCCGCCAATGGGCGATTGAATTGTTTGCGATCGAGAACGTATTCCCGCGCTGCGTGCCAGCAGGCTTCGGCAGCACCGAGGGCACCCCAGGAGATGCCGTAGCGAGCGCTGTTCAGGCAACCAAAGGGGCCGCGCAAGCCTTGTACACCGGGCAGCAGGTTGGCCTCCGGTACGAATACATCTTCCATTACAATTTCGCCAGTGACCGAGGCCCGCAGTGCCAGTTTGCCTTCGATCTTTGGTGCCGAAAGCCCTTTCATGCCTTTGTCGAGGATAAAGCCACGAATTACGTCGTCTTCGGTTTTGGCCCACACCACAAACACGTCGGCAAACGGCGAGTTGGTAATCCACATTTTGGCGCCGTTGAGCGTGTAACCACCATCGACTTTTTTGGCACGGCTCTTCATTCCGCCGGGGTCGGAGCCGTGGTCTGGCTCGGTGAGCCCAAAACAGCCTACCCATTCTCCGCTGGCCAGTTTGGGTAGGTATTTTTGCTTTTGCTCTTCGCTACCGTAGGTGTAGATGGGGTACATCACCAGGCTGGACTGCACACTCAACATGGAGCGATAACCGGAGTCTACTCGCTCAACCTCACGGGCTACCAAGCCGTAGCAAACGTAGTTGACGCCTGGGCAATCGTAGCCCTGAATGGTGGAACCCAGCAGGCCCATCTCACCCATTTCGTTAAAGATATTTCGATCTGTGTGTTCGTTGCGAAAGGCGTCGCGAACTCGGGGCGCCAGTTTTTCCTGGGCGTACTGGCGAGCGGCATCGCGCACCATTCGCTCTTCGTCAGTGAGTTGTTGTTCCAAAAGAAACGGATCTTGCCAGTCAAACTGGCCCCAGCTGTGTGGCATGGTGTTCTCCAAAAACTCGCCCTGTGAAATGTTGCGAATATCTCCAAAGTTTAACCCGCACAAGCCGCTAAGGGCAGAGTAAAATTAAGAGTACAATGGCACTTTCTCGTTAAAATTGATCGTCAATATGGCCAGATTTATCCAAGCAGATATCAGTCTCTCTGCGTTGCAACACAATTTTCAGTTGGTGAAAACACTGGCTGGAGCAGCCCGTGTGGTGGCTGTTATCAAGGCCAATGGTTACGGCCATGGTGCAGTAGAGGTGGCTCGTTCACTGCCGGAGGCGGATATTTTTGGCGTTGCCAGCATTGAAGAAGCACTGGAGCTGGTTGAGTCTGGTATTCGTCAGCCGGTGCTGCTGCTGGAAGGCTTTTTTGAGGCCAGTGAGTTACAAGAAATTGCCCACTTTGATTTTGAAGTGGTGATTCACAGTCGTGACCAACTGGATAAACTGTTGGCAGCCAGGTTGGAAAAGCCGGTAACCGTGTGGCTCAAACACGATAGCGGTATGCACCGTCTTGGCTTTACAGCGGAGCGCTTTCGTCTCGCTTACGATGATCTCGGTGATAGCTCCAACGTTGGTGCCATTCGCCTGATGTCTCATTTGGCCTGTGCCGATGAACTGGACAACCCGTTTACAGAACAACAACTGGATCGCTTTGATGAGGCCTCAGCGGATCTGCGAGGCGAGGTTAGCTTGGCCAATTCCTCCGGGCTGTTGGCTTGGCCACGCAGTCGCGGTCACTGGGTACGCCCCGGGTTGGTGCTCTATGGCTGTTCACCATTTTCGGTTCCTCACTCTATTGCCAACAAATTGCGACCGGTAATGACACTGCATTCCCGGGTGATGGCCATTCACCAGCTTGAGCCGGGTGAGGGGGTGGGCTATGGGCAGGCTTGGCGCGCTGAAAAGCCAACCCGTGTCGGCACTGTGGCTGTGGGTTACGGTGATGGCTACCCTCGTCAAGCGCCCAGCGGCACGCCTATTTTGGTAAATGGCCAGCGCTCCCAACTGCTGGGGCGGGTTTCAATGGATATGCTGTCGGTGGATTTAACTCATCTGCCCGACGCCAAAGTCGGCGACCCGGTGGTGTTGTGGGGCAACGGAGAAAATGGCGCTCATCTGAGTGCCAGCGAAGTGGCTAAGGCAGCTGGCACCATTCCCTGGGTGTTGCTGACCGGAATTACCAGCCGGGTGCCGTTGGTGTATCAGGGCTGAGCGTTACAGGCTTTCCAACTTGATGTGTATCGCAATCAATGTTTGATCGCCAATAACCTGCGCAGTATGCCCGTGCAACTGTTCATTAAAGCTTTCATTGTCATCTAATTTATCTTTGGCAATAAACACATCTCCCGCTGCAAAATCCCGATAGCTGCCATCCCGCAAGCCAATACGCAGTATTCCCCGGCGAATTAAAATCAGCGTTGGATCCCCCGCCACATGCCAGTTGCTAAAGTAACCTGGCTCACTGACCCGGTGGCGAAAATTCAAGGCATCGATTCTCGGCGAGATAATCAGCCCGTTGTAATCTTCCAGTGAAAGCGACTGTTCCGTGAACAGCGAAGGCCCGGAATTCGGGTTTTCCAAAACAGGGAGAGTGATGGTAGTCATTGGGGGTCGGTTGACTCTGGTAAATGAATAAATACGGCGCCATTTTTTATTTGGCAGGGAATGGTGGTTAAAGAATCACCGCTGCAGGGCCCGGCAACGCACAACCCTGTGTCCGGCTGAAAAATAGCGGCGTGAACAGCGCACTGAATAAATTGTTTGTCCACATCAAAGAACCGATCTGGCTGCCAGTTTAACGGCATGCCGGTATGGGGACAGCTGTTGCGGTAGACAAAAACCGCTTCTCCTTTACGCACCGCAAACAGGGCTTCGCCACTGGGGTAAAACTCCTTGCTGTCGCCGTCTTGGATATCTTCCAGTTGGCATAATTTTGTATCAAAATCGGACATACGAATCGGGATAATTTCGAAAAACCGGTAGAGTAGTCATTACTGGAATGATACTCCATTCAACCAGCGGTTAAACCAAAAGGATACAGATTGTATGGACGATGCACTGCCCAAAGCCCATGGCGGGGTACTGGTCGACTTATTGGTGAACCCCCAGCGGCGCCAGGAGCTATTGGCGCAATCCGTCGACTGGCCGGAGTGGTTTTTGGATGCTCATCAGCAATGTGATCTGGAGTTGCTACTCAATGGCGGCTTTTCTCCGTTGATGGGATTTATGGGCTCAGCGGACATTGAAAGTATTGGCAAAAATCTGCGTCTACCCTGTGGCACGGCATGGCCACTGCCGGTAATGCTGACCGTCGATAAGAAAGCCGCCCAGCAAGTAGAACGTTCCGGCCGCTTGGTATTGCGCGATCAAGAAGGCGTCGCACTTGCCGTTGTGCAGATATCGGAAGTCTGGCGCTGGGATAGACATAACTACGCGGCAAGATTTTTGGGTACTACCGATGAGTCACACCCTGGCGTACGCCACTGTTTCCAGGATATGCACGACTATGCAGTGGCGGGCCAGGTCGAGGGTATTCAGTTACCCCAACATCACGATTTTGTGCAATTGCGCCATACCCCAGCGCGGTTGCGGGAACAGTTTCATCGTATGGGTTGGTCAAACGTTGTTGCGTTTCAAACTCGCAATCCCATGCACCGGGTTCACTATGAAATCACTCGGCAGGCGGTTGACCAGAATGGGGCCAAATTATTGATTCATCCGGTTGTTGGGCCAACAGTTGTTGGTGATGTGGATGCCTACACTCGTGTGCGCTGCTACCGCGCGCTGATGCCCCGTTATTCTCAAGGTTCTCAATCTCAAAACTCTCGATCCCAACGCAGTGCCATGTTGTCTCTACTGCCTCTGGCAATGCGTATGGCTGGTCCGAGGGAAGCATTGCTGCATGCCATTGTTCGTAAAAATTACGGTTGTAGCCATTTGATTGTTGGCCGCGATCACGCATCACCGGGTAAAAACGCCAAGGGACAATCGTTTTATGAACCCTCTGAAGCGCAACATCTGCTTGAGCAGTGGCAGGCCGAATTGGGCATTACTCTGTGTGCGACTCCGCAAATCAGTTATGTGGAGCAGTGGGGTAGATACTGCTCCAGTGCGGACATTCCCAAGGGTGTTCAAACTCAACAGGTGTCCGGTTCTGAGTTGCGCCATCGTTTACAGCGCGGTGCTGAAGTGCCGGAATGGCTGAGCTTTCCAGAGGTGATGGATGTGTTAAAGAGACGCTATCCTGCTCGAGATAAAAGAGGCTTTTGTGTATTTCTGACTGGGCTTTCCGGCGCGGGCAAATCCACCATTGCCAATGTGCTCAGAGTAAAGTTTCTCGAAAACGACAATCGTCCGGTGACCTTACTGGACGGGGATATTGTGCGTAAGAACCTATCGTCGGAGTTGGGTTTTTCCAGAGAGCATCGTGACCTTAATATCCGCCGCATTGGTTTTGTGGCTTCCGAAATCGCTAAAAATGGCGGCATAGCCATCTGTGCGCCCATTGCGCCGTTTGATCGTATTCGTCGGGAAGTAAAAGAGAGTGTCGAAGCGCTAGGTGGCTTTGTGCTGGTGTATATGGCCACCCCGCTTGAAGAGTGTGAACGACGTGACCGCAAAGGTTTGTACGCCAAGGCGCGTTCGGGAACAATCAAAGAATTTACCGGCATTTCCGACCCCTACGAGGTGCCGGAGAATGCCGATGTGGTGATCGATACTACTAATATGGATGTTGAACCAGCTGCGCAACGGGTTCTACGTTTTTTGAAAAGCGAGGGATATATCGATTTTCATTACTGATACCTGTCAGTTTTATGCCTCTGAATTACCTTGCTTATCCAATGATGAAGCGGGTATTACTGCGGTAATGACCGTTATGGCCAGCCCCAGCAGAGCCATATTTATCAACAACCCGTAGTTATCTTCACCCAGCACCAGCGCCGCCACCAGCGGGCCTGACGCCAATCCCATCTTGGAGGCAAAGCCTCCCAGAGCTGCCATGCGCCCGTTGCTATCAAACTCCGCACACATACCGAACAGGTAGGGCATTACAAAGGCCCAGGTGACTCCGACGCCGACATTGGCAATAAAAAACAGCGTTTTGCTGTCACTAAAGTGCAGTGCGAAAGTACCTAAAAACGTCAGTAAAACCGCGAAAAGCAATGGTAATTTCCGCCCATATCGGGTGCCAAAGGCAATTACCAGTAGAGAGCCGAGAATTCCCGTCCAGGCAGCAATACCCAACGTTGGGTTGATAAATTCACTGTTCAGACCAAAGTGTTTTCCGAGGCCGATAATAAAGGCGTAAAGGCCCATATTGGCTGCTTGAAAAAGGAAGATGGTAACCAGGGTCAGTACCAGCAGTTTAGTTTTGCTAGTGTGGTTGCCTTGAGTTGTAGTGTTTTTCTTTGTTTCCTGAACCGGGTAATCGGGCAGAAATACCAGCATGAACAAACTGATAACGGCAAACGTAATCAAGGATAAAAATAATGCCGCTGTGCCGTAATCCGGTACCAGGGGTGGCAGCAACATAACCCCCAACCCGCCCAGGCCAAATTGCACCAGCAGCAGTACACCAAAAGTACGGTCTGGTTCCGTGGTGCGAGCGATAATGGCAAAACCCACACCCACTAACGTTCCGCTGATCAGGCCGTGAATAAACCGCACGGCCATCAGGCTGTCAGCGGTGCTCAGCTGTATGGACAAAAAGTCCGCCATCACCAATGCTATTAGCAAGCCCGCGGAAATGGGCTTCCAGGCCACTTTATTGATCAGAAATACAATCGCCAAAGCCCCAAAAGCGGTGCCATAAATATTGGCCGAGCTCACTAAGCCAGCCTCTTTATTGCTCATGCCCAAGCCTTCCACCAAACCATCTACCATGGCGGGCATCAGATTAATGTAGAAAAAACCCGCGGTGGTTAAAAAACTGAGCAACAGGCGAGCGACCGCGCCGTTGGGGGCCACTTTCGGGAATCGACTAGAACTGACTGTCGGGGCGTTTGCTTGCATAGAGTTCTACCTAAAACGTAAATGCCTTACTGGCAAAAGGGTTGAATGTTATGAGCTTCCTGGATGGCTTTTTTCCAGCGGTGCACGCCACCATCACTAACGTAATAGTAATTGGAGCCGTTGGGAAACAGGGCGACGATAATGCCACCATAGCCAGACATAAACGGCACCCATACTGGCTCTTTGCAGTTCAAATACGGGGCAATATCGTGGCCCCAAAAACCGTTGTTGTAGCGAAATTGTGGCGAACGAGCGGGCAATCCTCTGTCTACCGGGTTTTGTTGTAGTGCTGCGGATAGCATGGAGGTATCCACAGGCAATGCAGTTTCTTGAGCGTTTAGGGTCGAGGCCAGCTTGGCGATATCTCCTCGCGAAAACATCAGCCCCCAGCCGGTAAAGGGTTGAGCATTTTTGTCGTAGGTTCGCAGCGTGGATGTAGATAGTGGGCTCAAACCGAGGGACTGCCAAAGCTGTTGCCACAAAATATCCCGATGAATATCGCTGTTTTCCCCTTGGCGTTCCCGCAGCGCTGCATTCATGGCGGTGCCGAGAATATAAGTATCAGAGGTGTGGTAAACCCAGCTTTCGCCGGGGGCACTTTTGCGTTGGTAATGGTTGCAGCTGTAGTTAATTTTATCCTTGTGGTGCTCTGGTATAAAAAGCCCGTCAATGGTGTGTTGCGCCGCTTCATCCACATCCGCCACAATCGTGTCGTAATTCCCGGTGGCCATATCCAGTGCGTGCTCAAAGGTTACTCCTTGCCATTGCTTGCCGTCGCATTCGGGTACGTATTTATTGATAGGTAGCTGAGAAAAACCGGGGTACTGGTGTTCCAGATTCATCAAGGCCAAGCCAGCAAACAGGGATTTTGCTGTTGAGTAAGAAGGCAGTACCAGGGCATCACAATAAGGGTAGCGGCCATGGCGTGTATTGCAGCCACTCACATAGTGGGTGCCGTCAATCACAAAGCCGTAGAGCGTCATATCCGCAGGATTGATTTCCTCTTGGCTGCCAAAGTTTTTTGGGTTGGCGTTGGGGTAATCGTTTGCCAGTTCGGCAATGGACTTGACCGGCAGGCGTTGAGTTTGACTCTTCTGATAATCAGCAATAATTTTTTGGTTGAGTTTGATTTTTTTTGGCTGGTAACTGGCCTGCAGCATGCCCCATAAATTTGCCTGAAAATAAGCGCAGGTTTCGCTGCTAATCTGATAGGCGGCGTTGGAAACAGAACCGTCGGACTTAAATAAAAAACTCAGTACACCATTATGTATGCAGTTGGCATTTCTTTCCTGCAAAGCAAAGGGTAGAGCTGCCCGGCTGTAATCACCATCTCCAGCTTGTTGCCAGACTTTGCCAGGTTGAAAGACCCATTCCCAGTTTGGGTGATCGCTAACAATAGCTCCACGAGTTTCTGGAATTAATACACCACCATGTTGAATCAGCTGGATATCCACAGAGGGTAACTGGCGGTGACGGGAATTCGGGCTTTGTAAAAAGCCGTAAGTGTCTTTAATGCCTTCAATAAAACTCTGTTTTGCAGTGGGTTGCACACTCAAGATGCCGCGAAAGATGTGTTGTGCCGGTTTGGCCGTTTTTGGTACCGCAAAGCTCGACATAGCAACAGGTTGCAAAAAGCCTGAGCCGCTATGCAGCCAGTCTGCCGGTAACTGTTTTTGCAACGTCTGGGTAACGGCCGTTTTTGGTTGCCCGGTTACAGTAACGTTATCGCCCCAACAAAAATCACTGTTGCCCTTTCCTGCGGCGCGAAATCGTATCCACAATCCATCGGTGGGTTGCTTTAACAAATAGCTGCCACTGTGCAAACTGATGCCATCGTCCTGACCGTTGCCAACGCTGACCACTTGATGCCAATTTTTACCGGCATCAGTGGACACTTCTCCGTAGCATTTATCGAACTTCTCTAATGAGTCGGCAGCCATTTGCAGGCGCACTTCTACATCGCGGTAGTCTTTAATGGGCAAGGCGGTAATGGCAATTTTTTTATCGGTTAAACGCAGGGCGTAATTGCCTTTGTATTGGGTCAGTTGCGCGGTGCCTTTGCCAATGACTTTCCAGCCGTCGGCGTTACCATCCTGAAAAGCTTCTTCAAACAAGGTAATTGCATTCGAGCTACCGCAAAGCGACAGCCCGAGTGCAGTGATTATGGCTGTTAGCCATTTTCTCATTGGCAATATCCACTGATGTTGTTGGATTCAATAGCCGCCCGTCCCCAGAGATAGGTGTCGTTGTCACTGACGTAGTAGTACACCGTGTCGTTGGGCATCAGCAGCACGGTAACACCGCCAAAACCCGACATAAAGGGCACCCAGGTGGGGTTGCTGCAGTTCAGAATCTGACTGCTTTCGTAGGCCCAAAAACCGTTGTTGTAGCGAATTTCATTACCCCCTGCTTGCAGCCCGCGGTCATTGGCGCGGCGTTGCATGGCGGCTTCGTACAGGTCGGTATCCAACACGCTTTGGCCGTTTATTTTGCCGTCATCGGCGGTGAGGAACTGGCCGAGTTTGGCAATATCGTCGTGCAGATACGTCAGTCCCCAACCGGCAAAAGGCTGGGCAACGCTGTCGTAGGTGCGACGGCTGACTTTGGCACTGGGGCTGACATTGAGGGGTGCCCAGATATCACCTACTAAGGTGTTGGTAAAAATATCCTGGCTACTGCCCGCGGTACTTTTCAGGTAGTTGTTCATGGCGCGGCCGACGATATAAGTATCGGAGGTGTGATACACCCAGGTACTGCCGGGGGTGGCCAAGCGGTTGTAGTGGTTACAGCTGTAATTGATTTTACTGGCGTGATCTTCCGCCAAAAATAAACCGTTGGTGTGGCCAGCTCCCTCGTCCTGCATATAGCTGGACGAATCGTAGTTGCCAGTGGCCATATCCAGGGTGTTTTCCAGGGTTACATCCAACCAGTTGCCATTGGCTGCGCAGTCGGGAATCTGGCTGGCAATACTTTGATTGGCGACGCCGGGATATTGCTTCTCCAGGCGCATCAAAGCCAGACCGGCGAAGGATGATTTGGCGGTTGAGTAAGAGGGCAGATTTAATACTTCGCAATAGGGGTAAGTGCCCTGGCGGGTGTTGCAGCCCCCCACGTAGTTGACCCCGTTAATCACAAAACCATACACCGTCATATGATCCGGATCGGTTTCGCTGGGGTGGCCAAACTGGCTGGGGTCAGCACCGTAGTCGGTGGCCAGTTCAGAGATAGGCTTCGTGGGCATGCGATTGGCTACTTCCGCCTGATAATTGGCTTTCAGTGCCTGGCTGTTGGCAATGCTGTAGCCGTTGTAGTCGGCGTCCAGTAAGCCCCACATATCGAATTTGAAGTAGAGGCAGGTTTCACTGCTGATCTGGTAGGCGACCTTGGAGACCAGGCTGTTGCCCTGGAACAAAAATGTCATCACACCGTTATGCATGCAGTTGGCGTTTTTTTGCTGCAGCGAAAACGGAATTGCTACTCGGCTGTAGCCGTTATCGCCATTTTCTTGCCATACCCGACCCGGCTCCAACAGATACTCCCACTCCGGGTGGCTGCTGGGTATTGAGCCCCGTTGCAGAGGGAATATGTGAGTGCCAGTTTGAATAAATTCAAAGTCGAATTCTGGCAGGTGTTTGCGAGTGGTGTCGGCGGCGCTGGTGTAGTCAAAATCGTCGCGAATTTCCTGGAAGCTGCCACCCGTGGCTTCGCCATTGAGGCGCAGGGAGCCCTGAAAACTGTTGATGGGTTGTGCGGCATTGGCGGGAACCGCAAAGGCATTCATGGATACCTGGCTACCGGGGTCATTGCCGTTGGTCAGCCAGTTATAGGTCAGCTGGCTGCGGCTGACATTGCCGTCGCCATTTAGCGGATCGTAATTGTCACTAACATTAATGCCGTTGCCATTCAGAGCCAGGTTTAGGCTGGGTTGGTCTGGATCACTTGATGGGATAGCCAACGTGCCAGAATAGTTGCCCGTAATTGTGGGCGCAAAGCGCAGAGTTAATGTGCATTGCGTTGCGGGTGCCAACGTTTGGTTGGAGCAATTATCTATGGGCAAGCTAAAGGGAGTACTAGCACCGGTGATAGTGCCGATATTCAAATTCGCATCCCCGATATTGCTGAGGGTAATGATTTGGTCAGAACTGGTTTGAATGGCAACATCGCCAAAATTACCGCTGCCACTTAAACTGATATCAGGCTCTGTGGCGATTCCTGGGGTGCCCGTTACCAACACATTGTCTCCCCAGCAGTTATCGTTCCACTGGCCACCCGCCGCACGCAGTCGCAACAGCAGGTTGGGGTTATCGTCACTGCCAGCAGGGGACGCGGTGCCGTTGTAAAGGGTAACGCCGTTGTCCTGGCCGTTAACCACTTCCACCACCGTTTGCCAGGTGGCACCGCCGTTTACCGATACTTCACCCAAACAGCGATCACTGCCTTCTAGAGAAGCAGCGGCCATATCTATGCTGATGCTGACATTGCTGTAGCCCTGAGTAGAGAGGCTGGTTTGTGCCTGGCGGCTCTTGCTCAAGCGCAGCGAATAGTTGCCAGCGTAATAGGACACATAGCCATAACCGCTGCCACTGAAGCTCCAGCCGTTGGCATTGCCATCCTGAAAATCATCGTAGAGCAGGGTGTCAGCCTGTGTGGTAACGGGGACGATAATAGTGCATACCCAGATAAAGTGGCGTTTAAGCCATTGTGTAATAAATGACATTTCTGATCCTCCACAGAGTGCGAGAGCACGCATGGCCGAACCTGCGGGACGGCCTTGGTGCTGAATTGTTGACGAGAGGCAACAGCGCTGTGTGGCAAGTTGGTCAGAGACATAGTCCAACGGCCTTGGAAATTTCCAGACTCTAATCTAACAGGGGGGATGTAAAATAGTAGAACCAGATATTGGTCGGTTAGGGTTCCAATTTAATACCGTGTTTTTGCAAAGACTCCGCCAACGGTGCCAATTGCTGTTCGTAGCAGCGCCACCGTTGCAGGGAGGAGGTGTATACCGGTTGGCGTACCTGGGCAGCGCTGGCGGTGGCGGCGGGTGACTTATTTTTGTGAAATTGGAGGCAGCTGTCTTGCCATTCCAAACCGCAGTGGGTGATCAGTTTTCGGCTAACTTCTTCTGGCTTTTGCACCAACTCCTCGTAATCCACATCCAAAAAGTATCCGGGTAATGTTTCTCGCCAATGAGCCATCAGCTGGTGGTAGGCGCTGTAATAGCGTGCCAAATCTTCCAGGTGGTAGGAAAATGGGTAACCCATGCGGAACAGGGTTTTGTACATGGCGTAGCAACTGTCCATGGGGTTGCGGCGCAGGTGAATCACACGGGCTTGTGGCAGGGCAAGGCGAATTAACCCCAGATAGAGAAAGTTCAATGGCGTTTTATCGATAAAGCAGGGTTCGCTGCCGCCGTAGCTGCGGGCGCTGTTTAAATACGTGTCGCCTAGTTTGGAAAAGTCGATATTGGCAGCTGCTTTGATCATCTCCTGTTTATTTAAACTGCCCCCGATTCCGCGAATTAAGGAAAACGCAAAATCGTTAATTTCGCCCAAACTCTGTACCTGGCTGTGAGAGCTGATAATGCGATCTACTAGCGTGGTGCCACTGCGAGGCAGCCCCAAAATAAAAATCGGTCCGTTTTCATCACTGATTGGTGGTGCTTGCTGCAGTAATTTTTCTGAAAATGTTTCTTGAATGGTGGTGATGGCACTGAGGTCGCTTTCTACCTGATATTTCATCAGTGAGCGACGCCTGCTGGCGCCTCGTTGCAGGTAATGGAAGGATTTTTGGTAGTCCTCCATGTCCTCCAGCTCTTTAGCCAACGCGTAACACAGTTGCACTTCACCGTTGCCATTACTGCCTACTTGCTGAAGTTGCCTCTCCAGCTCTTCAATGTGGTTTTTTTCCGTATTTTGTTTTTTTAGGGTAGAGCGGTTTTGGTAGGCGTCGTAATCTCTTGGATTGTGACGGATGACGTCTGTTAACAATTGCTCAGCTTCTTCCATGTCTCCCAGGGCAATCAACGAGGCCGCCAGATTGTAAAGGTAGGGCGTGTGCTTTGGGTTGATATTCACTGCCTGTCGGTGACAGCGGGCCGCTTGTTGGTGTGCGGCGCAGTGAGTGTAAAGCCCTGCTACTTGTTGCAGTAATTCCGGATTGCGGTTGGCACTCTCTTCCAATGATTGCAGTAACTTGAGAGCAGAATTTACCTGGCCACAGTAAATATATGCTTCTGCCGTTTGCAAGCAGACACCCGGGTTTTGCGGTTTGAGTTGATAGGCACGTTTGGCCTGCTGCAACATAAGGTCGAAACGGCCCTGACGCTTGAGTATGTCGATATGTAACATCAGTGCGTCCAACGAATCCGTATCTTCGCTTACCCACTGTGCACAACGCTCTTCGGCTTCTTCCAGCCGTTTCGATTTAAGTAACGATAGCACTTTGCGTTTGGCTGAACTGCGCGCATCCGCTGTGGGTTGTGTCGGCATAGTGACTTGTCTCTATTCCATTGGAACTTTTTTAGGGAATGTATCGTATTTCTTTGTGCTAGCGAATAAAAAAACAGGCTGCTTGCGCAGCCTGGACAAATAACCCGAGTGGGAGGGTAGTAAAGATCAGTTGAAACTGTAATTCAGGGCAACACCTACAGACCTGGGCACGGCAATAAATTCCTTGGAGCCATTACCGAAATAGCCTGCAGATGGGAGGGTGCCCATATAGGCTTCGGTAAATACACCGGTGACGCCTTCTTCGTTAAACAAGTTGCGCATAAACAAGGTTGCACTCCAATCATCCGTAGACACGCCAGTAGACAGGTTCCATAGCTGGAAGGAGTCGAGGCGCACATTGAATGTGGGCGTATTGTTAATGGCGTTGCGGGTGGATGATTGGTAGTAACCGTCAATGCGGCTATTCCAGGTCATGCCGTTGTTCAGCTCGCTGCTGTATTCCAACGCTGCATTGATGGTGCTTGAGGCGGTGCCTGGGAGTTTGGCGCCGGCAAGGGCGATAGGAATTGTCGAGCCTGGTCGGAAAACGGCTTCTTTCAGCTCGGCGTCAACAAAAGCGTAACCAAGGGCGTAGCTGAGGTTGTCAGTGAAGTCCCCATTGAGCTCCAGTTCCAGGCCTCTGGTGCGTGCTTCCCCGCCGTTGCGAACTGCAAAAAAGCCCCAGTTGTTGGTAGCGGTATTGACCTGTACGTTATCCCAGTCCACGTAAAACAGAGACACGGTATAGTTCTGATAATCATTGCTACCTTTCAGGCCCACTTCGTAGTTAACCACGGAGTCAGAGTCGTAGCGTTGCCAGCCTGGGTCTTCCGCGTAACGACCGGTGAGAGGAACTGCGTTAGCACCACCGCGGCGGTAGCCTTCGGAAACCGTACCGTAGAGCATCTGGCTATCATTGATATTCCATGAAATATTGCCCTTGAACAATACGTCGTCTTCTTCGACCACGAAGTTCGGATTGGCCGGTGCCGACAACGCGGTATACACCGGTATGTCCATAAACGTGTCGTTGGTAAATTCGTTGTCGAAGTAACGCAAGCCGCCGGTGACTTTAACTGTGTCTGACAAGTGGTAGGTCACTTCGCCGTAAATGGCTTTGTCTTTAAAAGTTTCATCGCGTCGGTAAATAAAATCCCGGTCGCCACTCACGGCTCCGGTGAATGCGGGAAATGCCGCATCCCACCAAGCTTTAAAGCCTCTTAGGAAACTGTCCTGGGTGGATCGCAGATCCTGGTCCTGGTAGTAAATGCCCGCCACATAATCGATGGGGCCATCGGTGTTGGAAACCAGACGAAATTCCTGAATAAAGGCCTCATCGCCGTAGGTACGTACCGCAGAGGCCATGGGGCGGGGGAAGTTATAATAAAAGGCCAAGAAGCCTGCCTGAGCATAGAAACCGGTGTTCTCGCTAATGCTATCGCCTTCGTGGTCGTAGTGAGAGCTGCTGGAGGTGAGCGTGGCAAAACCCAGGTCTACTTCAGCTTCCAGACTGACTGAGTCCACTTCACGGGACGAGGGCTCCAATTGTACCGAGCCATTTTCAAAATCCTGGTAGGGGCGGCCAAAACCGTCGCTGCCAAGGGTTTGTTGGCGGCGGCCGCCGATATCATCGGATTGTTTTTGGTAAGACAGCAAAAATCGCGTGCTTTCCGAGGGCTCAAAAAGCAGTGATAAGCGACCGTATTCAATATCGACGGTGTCGGCGTCTTCCACAGAGGTAAATACAGCATCTGGAGCCAGTACGCCGTTGGGTGCAACGGGGATGCCATTGGCATCCAGCTCGTACACATTGACATAGTCAGTGAGGCCGTCGTAATCCAGTTTGCCGCCGTTAAAGCGCAATGCCATGGTTTCGCTCAGGGGCAAATTGAGAGTCACATCCGCGGCCAGACCATAACCGTCGGAGCCATCTACCTGGCTCATAGTGGTACCGATCTTGGCGGAAAACTCTTCCAGTTCCGGGTCTTTCATAATGTAGCGCACGGTGCCACCGAGAGAACCGGAGCCGTACAAGGTGCCTTGCGGGCCACGCAGTACTTCAACTCGTTCGAGATCCTTGAGGATAAAGTTGGCGTATAGCGGGGTGCTGTTTACGTAGGTGGAGACAGTGGGAACCGCTGACAGGGAGTAATCGCCAAGTGCGGCGCCATCAACGTTGAGGCCACGAATCATCACACCATTGATTACTCCGGAATTGCGGTGACCGCGATCCACCACAGCAACGCCAGCAATGGCACGCATCAAGTCGGCGGATTCAATAATTTGTGCTTTCTCAAGATCTTCGCCGGATTTCGCAGAGATATTGTATGGAATCTCTAGAATCCGCTGCTCCCGACCGGTGGCGGTGACTACAATTTCTTCCGAAGGCTCGGATTTTTTGTCTGCGCTACCTTCTTCTGCCATGGCAGGTAGAGACATCATGGTGACGCTGGCGGCAATGGCAGCTGCCAGCGCGTTGCGTCGAGGATTGTTGGTGTTAGCGTCTTTCTCTGGGTAGATCATAAATACACCCTCCTGATGTGTTGCATACTTATTATGTATTTTGGTGATTTCTAAGTTACTCGAACTGGTTGTGGGTCAGTAGTACCAGTTTGATGAAGGTCAGCAGGCCAGTTTGTTTTTGGTGCTGTTCAACCGACTTGGCTGCTAGAGGCATCTGGCATTGCCAGTGGCCCAAGGTCGTTTAGGGCGGGTGATAGCGCACTTGGTTGGTAGGGCGGAAACTCAACTTGATTATCGCGAAAGCTCTTTAATGGTTGGCCAAGCCCTTGCCAGCCTCGTTCCCGGCAATGGCGAACGTGATTCAGATCGAGCTCAACAGCAATAATTTCTCGGCTGCGCCCGGCTTGATGAATGACTTCGCCACCGGGGCCAATAATGACGGATTGGCCAGTGCCCAGGTTACCGGCACCGTTTATATCGACAAAATAGCATTGATTTATGGCGGCATTGGAGCGAGCGATGGCCAGTTCCACATTGCGGTCAATAGTGCCGGTCAACGTCGGGTGGATGATGACTTCTGCACCCATCCATGCCAGTGTTCGCGTGGTTTCCGGAAACCACATGTCGTAACAGATGGAAACCCCAAAACGCCCTACATCCGGTATGTCAAACACAGCCCATTGGTCGCCCTCAGTGACGCCTTTTTCGTAAGGCTGGAAGGGAAACATTTTTCGGTATCGGGTAACCACTTCGCCGTCTGGATTAATGACGAGCGCGGTGTTGTAGACCTTGCTGCCAGACTTTTCAAACAAGGTACCTGGCATCAGCCAAAGAGCGTTTTCTTGTGCTATTTGGCAAAGGCGTTTCTCTACTTCTCCAGGCAATTCGCAAGCGTTATCTGTATTGCTGCCCAATAAATTCAACTCAGAACCAACCACCATATCGGCCCAGGGGAATAAGGATCTTACTTTGCGTATTTCCTGCTCAATGGTTTCAAGATTATTTTTATTTTCGAGGATCAGTTGTAATCCAACAACACCAAAATGGCTCATAGACAACTCCATTGACTGCCGTGTAGTGGTAAAACGCTAAAGCGTGTACCAACACCATAGAGATTGTCGGTTGTGCCTCACAGAGCCAATTTTACAGAGTAGAAGGAGCCAGTTTTTTATTAAGAAATTAATGGGTTATTCGGTTAAATCTTTTTCCAGAAGCAGTGTTTCGGTGTCCACCAGGTCGCCTTGGTCGTCAAACCATTTGATGATGTTTTTATCCAGTACTGCGCGAAAACCCCGGCTTTCACCGTAATTCCATGAGTGCCACTGGCGCCACCAGTAGTCACCGTCGAACCACCAGCGGCCAAAGTCTTTTTCCCCCTGATCGTCACCCAGCACACCATCCATATGGCCATCTGTCCACAGCTTGAATTCGTAAGGTTCTCCATAAGCGGTGACTCCCCTCAGCGTGGCTCCTGGCAGCAAGTTACTTAGCTCCTGAATAGAAAGGGGGCGCCCGGTGCAGGAATCATAGGTTTCTCGGGAGTTGCCGAGCATGTCCCGAATTAATTTTGCCAGTTGTTCCATGCCTGGTTTGATGTGTTCGGTTCCAATGCTGGTAACACTTAACCGGAAGCAGTTGTTTTGATTGGGGCGGCAGGAATAAGTATCAGTGGCTTCTAGCAAGATACCGCGCTCTGCCGCCAGTTCGATCAATTCGGCCGCATCTAAGTCTTCGGGCCCTTCTATCCAGCAGGCGGTGCCACCCACTGAGGGAGTAATCATAAAACCCGGCTGTGGGAAGCAGGCATTCACTGCTCGGCGCAGTTCAAACCAGCGCTCTTCGTGGACCCTGTTGAGTCGTCGCATCAGTGCGTCGTAGTGCCCAAGGGACAGAAAAAAACCCACTGCTCGTTGGTTGTTGGTAGGTGGGTGTTGATACATCAGGCGACGCAACGCTTTTGCCTGGCGCACAAAACTTTTTGGTGCGACCAAAAAACCCAACCGCAAACCCGGTGATAAAATTTTTGAAAAACTGGAGACGTAAATGACCTTGCCGGATTTGTCGAGGCTTTTTAACGCTGGGCGTGGGTTGCCACAATAGTTTGCTTCACAGTCGTAGTCGTCTTCGATAATGGCAAAGTCGTTCTCTTCCGCCCGCTGCAACAACTCCAGACGCCGCTCCATAGACAGAGTAACTGCGGTGGGATATTGGTGACTGGGAGTGGTGTAGACGTAATCGCATTTGTTGAGACTGTCGGCAACCACCAAACCATCGCCGTCTACATCCAGGTGTTCAATGCTGCCGGCATAGAGTTCAAACAGATTGGCGGCATCTGCGTATCCGGGCCTTTCCACACCCACACAGGTGTTTTTATCAAACAGCATATGAGCAATCATAAACAGCGCTTGTTGTGAGCCAACGGTGACCAGGATTTCATCCGCTTGGGCGCTGATACCACGCCGGGGCAACAGCTTGGTGCGGATTTGTTCAATCAGGATTGGGTCGTCACTTTCTCCGCAATCTCCAGCCCACTCGTAAATCTCCTGGCCAGTTTGGGTAATACGTACACACTCGCGCCACTCGGCCACCGGGAAAAGGTCTGGGTCAAATTGGCTGTCCACGAAGGGATAGGGGAATCGCGACCAGTTGGGTGGATAGCCACTGCTGCGTTTTATAGGTTCTTTGAAGCGAATGCGCTCCCGCCAGAACTGATTGTCCTTGTGGCATTCTTCTTCGTTGTCAGAAACACCCAGGTGGCCTTTCAGAATATCCGGGTTGATATAGCAGCCACTGCGTTCCTGGGTAATCAGGTAGTTTTCATCAATCAATTGCTGGTAAGCAGATATCACCGTATTCCGTGATACATCCAACTGCTTTGCCAATTGACGACTGGAGGGCAGGCGCACTCCCACTGGGAGTGTGCCATCCATAATGGCTTCGATCAGCTTGGCCCGAATCTGGTGCTGTAGGCTCATGCCGCTGTCCGGGTCGAGATAAAACAGTGCGGTATTCATTGGCCAATATTCCCTAATATCCATGGCTTTGCGATCTTCTTAAAAATAGTCGCAAATTATTGGCAATGCCACAAGGCGGTTTTTACACGCCTTCCGCTGAGACGGGTAATAAGCTGATACTTACTGAATTCCCGCTGGTGAATTACGCAATGCCGTAATACGTTGTTCCAACGGAGGGTGGCTGAGTAACAGTTTGCTCATTACCTGTTTAAAACCACCGGAGATGCCAAAAGCGGTCATGGTGTCGGGCATTTGGCTGGGAACTTGTGCATTGACTTCTTCCTGAAGGCGCTGCAGAGCACTGATCATGGCTGCGCGACCGGCCAGCTGTGCACCGGCGGCGTCGGCGCGGAATTCCCGCCAGCGGGAGAATTTCATGACTACCATGGAGGCAAGAATACCCAATACGATTTCGGCAAAGATGGTGGTGATCCAGTAGCCGATACCGCGGCCGCTTTCACTCTTGAATACGATGCGGTCTACGGCGGTGCCGATGATGCGGGCAAAGAACATCACAAAGGTGTTAACCACCCCCTGGATCAGCGACAGGGTAATCATGTCACCATTGGCCACGTGGCCAATTTCATGAGCCAGTACGGCACGCACCTCTTCTTTGTTCATGCGCTGTAACAGGCCAACACTCACTGCCACCAAAGCGTTGTTTTTGTTCCAGCCAGTGGCAAAGGCGTTGGATTGTTGTGCGGGGAATATGCCCACTTCTGGCATGCCGATGCCCGCTTTCTTGGCCAGTTCAGCCACGGTATCCACCAGCCAGCGCTCCTCAGCGGTGCGGGGTTGTTCAATAATCTGGGTGCCGGAGGCGCGTTTGGCCATCCACTTGGAAATAAACAGGGATACCAGTGAACCTCCCATGCCAAACAGGGCACAGAACACCAGCAAGGCGCCGGTCTCGCCGACGATAATGCCCTGGCTTTGCAAGATATTCAGGGTAACGCTGGCGACAATCAGCACTGCCAGGTTGGTGAGCAAAAACAGCCCGATACGTAACATTTTTCCCTCCGTTGCGGCCAATCGTAAAAATGGCGCGACAAAACTGTCAAAAAATTCAATTGAACTCTAAGATGCGTCCATTACAGGAAAAATCAAGTGAAAGGGGTGTGAAATGACAGCAGCCAATCTGTTGAGCAAGATTGCTTTTCGAGTGACGGTGTTGTTGGCCGGAATGTTGTTGGCGGGGTGTGCATCGTTAACGCCAGGGTTTCAAAGCCCGGAGGTGAACCTGGTTTCAGTGGCACCTGTGGCCAGCAATAGCCTGTTGGAACAGCGTTTTAAGGTTGGGCTGCGGGTATTGAACCCCAATTCGGTGGCACTGCCGGTGAAAGGCTTGTCTTATAGCCTGAAACTCAATGGATACAAAGTGGTAAGCGGTGCCACAGGGGATATTCCTGAGCTGCCTGCCTATGGGGATGTGCGTCTGGATTTGGAGGCGGGAGTTAACTTGTTGGGGGGTGCCCGGTTCCTGAGTGGTATCTTGCAAAGCGGTAACCAAAAGCTGGATTACGAACTTGAAACCCGCCTGGATGTAGGTTTGTTGCTGCCAGCGATTACGTTGGTTGAGGAAGGGCAGATAGGATTGGGGGATTAGCGGCGGGTGACGAGCTGCTAGCTGCGGGCAGCTCGCGCAAAATGTTGATAATGCTGCCCGTAGCCCGTAGCCCGTAGCCCGTAGCCCGTAGCCCGTAGCCCGTAGCCCGTAGCTTTTCCTACTCTTTACCAAGCAACGTAACTTCCCGCTGCGGAAACGGTATCTGTACACCGGCGCCTTGTAGCGCGGCAAAAATATCGTCGTTTACGGCCATACGCAGTTGATGATATTGCTCGGTAGGGACCCAATAGCGCAGGCCAAAGTTAACGCTGCTGTCGGCAAATTCGTCAATGCCGATCTGTGGCTCCCGGTTTTCACAGAGATTGTGTTGCCCTAATACATTGCGCAGCAGTGTCTTAACCTGGTCCATATCGGAGTCGTAGGCGACGCCAATGGTGGCTTCCACCAGTTTTTCGTGCCGGGAATTGTGCAGAATTTCTCCGACGATATGGCGGTTGGGGATCAGGATTTGCACCTCATCTTCGTCGCTGAGCAGGGTGTAGGCCAAGCGCACCTCTTTCACCACACCAGTGACACCCTGTACGGTAATGGTGTCGCCAACCACGAACAAGCGTGTGACAATAATACTTAACCCTGCACTGTAGTTGGATAGTAACCCTTGAACTGCCAAACCTGCGCCCAGGGAAATGGCGCCAATGGCGGCGACAAAGGGAGTAATCTCCACACCCAGTTTGTTCAAGCAGATGACCATCACCCCAGCAAGGATGATGATTTTGACAATACTGGCAATAAAGTTGGACAGTGTGGGGTCCAGCTCCTTGCGCAAGCAAAAATTATTCAACCCCTTAGAGACTTTGCCTGCCACAAACAAGCCGATCAGGAATATCAGGATGGCGCCAATCAGCTGAAAGCTGTAGTTGGCAAAAAATTCCACCACTATTTGATAAAAATTCTGTAGCAGCTCTAACTCGTTGTCCAAAGAAAGTTGCTCCATGGCTACTCCTGCTAATGAATGAGATAAGGTTAGAATAGCAGCAATCTTATAGAACGAAAGCGATTCCATGGTAACAGTGACTGGTCGTCAATTGACCGGCAAAACAGAAGAACACTTGGTAACCGAAAACGGTGTGCGATTGCACCCGGAAGCAGCCCGGGCGTTTACGCGACTGCAGAAGTGTGCAAAGGAGCAGGGTATGGATTTGCAGGTTGCCAGTGGCTTTCGTTCCTTTGATCGGCAGCTGGCGATTTGGAATGCTAAAGCCAGCGGTCAGCGGCCGGTACTGGACGATGATGGGCAACATGTCAATTTGGCTGCTTTGCCACCCTTGCAGCAGGTGCAGGGGATCATGCGTTGGAGTGCGTTGCCGGGGGCGTCTCGCCACCACTGGGGGACCGATATGGATGTTTGGGATCGTACTGCGGTATCAGCGGACTACCAGCTGCAGCTAATACCGGAAGAGTACAGCGGCGAAGGGCCTTTTGCTCACCTTAGCCAATGGCTGGAACAGCGGGACGACAGTGGCTTTTTTCGCCCTTACGCCTTAGATAGGGGCGGTATCGCACCAGAGCCGTGGCACCTGAGTTACCGTCCTACCGCTGATCAGTTTGCCGAACGCCTGACACCACAGCTATTGTCTGCCGCGCTTGAGGGTGTGGACATGTTACTCAAACAAGTAGTGCTGGATAATATGACCGACTTGTTTGATCGCTTTATTCAAGTGGAGCACTAGATGCCTGACTTTAAAGATCGCGCTGATGCCGCCAGACAGGCGATGACTGAGCGAGCAGATGCTGCTAAACAGGCCATGACTGAACGGGCAGATGCCGCCCGTCAGGCTATGAATGAGCGCACTGACGCCGCTCGTGAAGCCATGCAGCAAGCGCTTGAAAAACTGGATCGTACCGGTTGGTTCCGCCGCCGGGTGCTGGGTGCTACTCGTTACTCATTGCAAGGGCTGCGCGCCTGTTTTAAAAACGAAGAAGCATTTCGTACCGAAGTGTTGCTGGGTTTGGCGCTGCTTCCGGTGGCGTATCTGCTGTCGCAGAGTCTTGTGCAGTTCCTATTGATGTTCGCTTCTTTGCTGCTGATTCTGATTGCGGAGCTATTTAACTCGGCCATCGAAGCGGCGGTAGACCGCATTGGTACCCATAACGATGAGTTTGCCAAACACGCCAAGGATTTTGGCTCTGCGGCGGTGTTTATGACCCTGCTGCTGTTTGCGGTAGTGTGGGGCAGTGTGATCTGGCTGCGGTTTTGGGGATGATTGCCAGATCAGTGGAAACCATCTGCTGCAATACCGGTCAATATGCCACTGGCAATAAAAACTGGGAGCAACAGTGAAAAAAATTCTCTTTGTTTGTGTGGAAAACAGCTGTCGCAGCCAAATGGCAGAGGCTTTTGGCCATATTCATAAATCCGCTGATTTGGCAGTCTACAGTGCCGGCTCAAACCCCTCAGGGCAGGTAAACCCCCGTGCAGTAGAAGTTATGGCGGAGCGAGATTATCCTCTCAATCAGCATCGTTCAGAAGGCCTGGATAGTGTTTCTGGGTTGGAATTTGATGCAGTTGTGACTATGGGCTGTGGTGATCGATGCTCGGACGTGGTGGCCCACCGTCGCTTGGATTGGCCACTGCCGGACCCCAAACATCTGCCCCTGGAGCAATTTCGTCAGGTTAGGGACGAAATTGAGACCCGGGTAATCGACCTTATCGCTTCACTTTGATCTAATAGCCTCATAACAACAATTATGGGGCTTATTTGTGTCTGACTCATCTCTGGAGATTGTTTTTCGCGGGGACATCGCCCCCGGTCATACCATGGTTGAGGTGAGGGATAACCTGCGTGAACTCTTTAAAGCGGACGATGCTCAGTTGGCCAAGCTGTTCAGTGGCCGGCCAGTTGTGGTTCGCCGTAATCTGGATCAAACAGCTGCTTTGCGTTACCAGCAAGCGATGGGTAAAGCCGGTGCGGTTGTGGAAGTGCGCGAGGCAGCGCTAGCCACCACTTCAGTGGGCGACACAGCGACAGCGCCTGCCGAGCAAGAAGATGACATTAGCGATGAACCCTGGACACTGTTTCCGGTAGGAGCCAATTTATTGCGCCCAGAAGAGCGTCATCAACAGCCCCAGGTTGAGCTCAATGTGGCGGATATCTCAGTTGCTCCCGTGGGCACTGATGTATTGGCTGCTGCAGAACGCAAGCAGCAACCTCCAGTTGAAGTAGACACATCACATATTGATTTGGAGCAGGCTCCTTCTTCAGAATAGCCGTATGGCTGATAAACCTTCTTCCTTTCTCGATCTCGTGGGCAACGAGATGGATGACATTGTGCCCATCAAACGCGATGCTACCCATACCGGGCGTGGTGCGCGTCAGCTTCAGCCCGGTATCCTCAAACGCCGAGAGGCAGCACAGCGTGAAGTAACGCTGGAACGCAACGGGTTGGATTCTGAAGAGCATATCGAGTTGATAAAGCCCCACGATCAGCTCAGCTTTAAACGAGATGGTATTCAGCATGGGGTGTTCAAAAATCTTCGTCTTGGTAAATACGCCCTGGAGGCGCGGCTGGACTTGCATCACCATTCTGTTGAGCAAGCCCGGCGAGCGTTGTTTGAGTTTGTCCGTGACTGCATGGAATCCGACTTGCGCAGCGTTATTATCACCCACGGAAAAGGGGAGCTGCGTAGTAAGCCAGCCCTGTTAAAAAGCTGCGTCAATCACTGGCTGAGGCAATTGGATGCGGTGATGGCTTTTCACAGCGCCCAGCCATACCACGGCGGTGCGGGTGCCACTTATGCAATGCTGCGTAAAAGCTCGAGAAAAAAGGACGAGAACCGGGAGCAGCACCAGACCAAGCGCAAAGGCATTGCGGTTCCCAAGTAAAATCTCTCCCATTTTGGAAATACCTCGCTGCGCTGTTTGTCTGTTCGTGTAAAAGAACGTAAAAGCGGGTGCGCCTGATTGGGTCAAGTTTCATTCTCCCAAATTGCTTTTTATGGAGCTGTAGATGCGAACTTTCCTTACTCTGTTGATTTTGGCGGTGACTTGGCCAGCGTTTGCTTTTGAAAATGACCAGATCAAAGTGAGCCTGGTTAGCGAGCACACAGCACTAGAGCATGGACGTACTAATTGGGTCGGTGTATGGCTTCAACCAGAAAAGGACTGGCACGTTTACTGGAAAAACCCTGGAGACTCCGGCCAGGCGCCTAAAATTGACTGGCAGCTGCCACCAGGTATTTCCGTAGGAGATATTCTCTGGCCGGTGCCAGAGCAGATTCCTGTTGCCCATTTGATGAACTATGGCTACCACAAAGTGCTGCTGATGGTGCCAGTGTCTGTGGGCAGCGATGTCGCTTTGGGCTCAGAGCTCACTATAGATGCCAGGGTTCGTTGGCTGGTGTGCCGAGAGGTGTGTATTCCCGGTCGAGCCAACTTGCAGCTGACTCTACCTGTGGCCAATACGGCAACTGCGTCACCGGATGTAAAACAGTTTGCCCTGAGTCGTCAACAAATACCGGTTGAAAGCCGCCTTTCTTCAAGCTTCCAGATACAAGGAGAGCAGGTGGTTGTTGAGTTGTACAAAGATATGGCGGGCTACCAGCAGTTGCCTAAATTGTTCCCGCTTACCGAAGATCTGGTGAATTACACGCCTTTGCCTAAAGTACAAAAGCAGGGCAAGCGTCTGCTGGCGAGTTTCCCATTGAGTGACTATTTTTCCCAAGCCCCTTCCAGTTTTGAGTTTGTGATTCAGTTTGATCGGGATGCTATCTATCGGGTAAGTGCACCTCTTTCACCCAAAGGAAAGTCACCCAAAAGTCAGTTATCCACAGAAGAGTAATGGAGAATACGATGAAAAAATTGATATTGATGGTGCTAGCCATAGCGTTACCGGCCGTGGCAATAGCGGCTCCCAAGGTAGGCAGTGTGGCTCCGGACTTTGAGCTAACCAACCACAATGGCGAAGCGGTGAGTCTGTCTGACTACCGTGGTAAAACGGTGGTATTGGAATGGACTAACCACCAGTGCCCATACGTGGTTAAACATTACAGCAGCGGCAATATGCAGGGACTGCAAAAAAAGTATACCGATCAAGGAGTTGTGTGGCTCAGTGTTATTTCGTCGGCGCCAGGCAAGCAAGGTTACCTGGACGCTGAGCAGGCCGTTGCCGTTAGTGCTGAGCAGCAATCTCATCGTACGCATTTGCTGATGGACCCAGAGGGAACAGTGGGCAAAATTTATACTGCGAAAACTACCCCTCATATGTATGTGGTGGATGGCGAAGGGATTTTGCAATATATGGGTGCCATCGACAGTGAAGCCTCTGCCGACCCTGCGACCCTGAAAACCGCAACCAATTATGTGGATGTAGTGCTTCCTCAGGTCATAGCTGGTGAAGCCACGTCTTACACAGCTACCCGGCCTTACGGTTGTTCCGTGAAATATTGATCGTCTGTGGTTTGTCATAAAATCGACATCTTTGTGAAATAATCTCTCCTGCCTGACAACCGAGCCGTAGAAAAGGGTGAGTGATGAGCCGACGTTTATTAATTGCACTGCTAGTGAGTTTTGCCAGTAGTTCCGCTTTCGCAGAGCTTCGCCTGGAAGGTTACACCAGCGGTGTTTTCGAGCGCGCAGCGGTTGCATTGAACCCAGGTGAGCGCTTGATTAGCCGCAGCACAGAGCAAATCCGGGAAACTGAGCACGTTCCCGCCCAGTTGGGTTCGAAGTTCGGCATTCGCTATCGGGTGAGTGGCAAGAAAGGCAGCGGTAACCGGGTTACCTACCTCTACCTGACTCCGGGAGTGGAAGAGCCGGACGGCACTCGCCACGACAAATACGAGGAAGTGGTGGAGCTCAAGGCCGATGTAGACAGCCATATTGCAGCGTTTGAATTTACTGAGCGCTACGAAGTGGTGCCGGGTATCTGGGAGCTGTTTATTTTTGCTGGTGATCGCCTGTTGGTACGCAGCCGTTTTGATGTGTCGGTGGAAGAGGAGGATCTGACACCACGCATCACTCCCGTGCAGTTTGATGACTGATACTCGGCCACCCTGCCAGATATGGGTGGATGCAGACGCCTGCCCAAAAGTGATTAAAGAGATTTTGTTCCGCGCTTCCCAGCGCACCCAGGTTCCTCTGACACTGGTGGCCAATCACTCACTTTCCGTGCCCGCTACGAATTGGATTAAATCAATACAGGTGCCCCTGGGCTTTGATGTGGCGGACAACTATATCGCCACTCAGGTACAACCTGGTGACTTGGTGGTGACAGCGGATATTCCATTAGCCGCAGAGGTAGTGGAAAAAGGTGTGGATGCGGTGAACCCCAGGGGGGAGCACTACACCAAAGCCAATATCCGCCAGCGCTTGGCCATGCGCAATTTTATGGAAGAAATGCGCTCCATCGGCGAAGCCAGTGGTGGCCCAGCCAAGCTGGATCAACGTGACCGGCAGCAGTTTGCCAATGTGTTGGATACCTTTTTGGCCAAAAGGTCAGTGAAGCGCCCGCGTTAAAAAGCGTTGCTGGTCAGAGGTTGTCTGCGCTTGTTCCGCTCACTGGTTAAAAAATAAGCTATCTTATTCCCTGTCTGCCACGTATACTGCGCGGCCCTTTTTGTCGGCCACGGTGCCGGCGCGTCACGAGCACTTGATCATGTCCTCCGATTCCCAGCCTCAGCAGGCGCCACTGTTTGCTGATCTCGGCCTTGCCGACACCACCCTTAAAGCCCTTAAAGATGTAGGCTATGAGCAGCCATCCCCCATTCAGGCTCAAAGCATACCCATACTGCTAAGCGGCGCCAATTTGCTGGGCACGGCTCAAACCGGTACCGGCAAAACCGCTGCGTTTGCTCTGCCTTTGCTCAATCGTATCGACAGCGCACAAAAAAGCCCCCAAATATTGGTACTGGCACCTACTCGCGAGCTGGCCATACAAGTGGCGGAAGCCTTTAAGGGCTACGCACGCTATATCAAGGGTTTTCAGGTATTGCCCATTTACGGCGGCCAGGACATGGGTAGCCAGCTGCGGGCCTTAAAGCGCGGTGTTCAAGTGGTGGTTGGCACACCGGGCCGGATTATGGATCATTTGCGTCGTCGCAGCTTGAACCTCTCCCAATTAAAGGCGGTGGTGCTGGATGAAGCGGATGAAATGCTGCGCATGGGGTTTATCGACGACGTGGATGAAATTCTTTCTCACACCCCGGACGATGCCCAACGGGCGCTGTTCTCAGCCACCATGCCAGGAGCCATTCGCAATATTGTGGGCAAATACCTGGGAGATGCTCAGGAAGTCAAAATTGCTGCCAAAACCACTACGGTAGAACGCATTGAACAGCGCTATCTGGTGGTGCACAACAACCAGAAGCTGGATGCCTTTACCCGCATTCTGGAAGTGGAAAATTTTGACGGCATGATTGTGTTTGTGCGCACCAAGCAGGCCACTGTGGAGCTGGCGGAAAAGCTGGAGGCCCGAGGCTATGCAGCCGGTGCGCTCAATGGTGATCTCAGTCAGCAGCTGCGAGAGCGCACCATTGACCGCCTGAAGAAGGGCCAACTGGATATTGTAGTGGCCACCGATGTGGCCGCCCGAGGGCTGGATGTGGAGCGCATCAGCCACGTATTTAACTACGATATTCCCTACGACACCGAAGCTTACGTGCACCGCATTGGCCGCACTGGTCGCGCTGGCCGCGACGGCGTGGCAATACTGTTTGTGAATCCCCGCGAGCGGCGCATGTTGCAAAGTATTGAGCGAACTACCCGGCAGAAGTTAGCGGAACTGCGCTTGCCTACCGGCAAAGAAGTCGGCGAACAGCGGGTTGCTCAATTCAAGAACCGCATTCGCGACACCATAGAGGCGGAACAACTGGAGCCCTACGTGGAATTGCTGCAGGAATTTGCCAATGGCAGTGAACTCTCCATGACAGAAATTGCCGCTTCTCTGGCCTTTCAAGCGCAAAAGGAGCGGCCCCTGTTTCCCAAATTTGCTGAGCCAGATACGCGCCCAAGAGACCCTAAAGATCGCCGTCGCCCGGAACTGCCCGGTTTTGAAGCGGAGCCGCTGGCGGATTACCCGGATGTCGATATGGTGCGTTACCGTCTGGCGGTGGGGCGCAAAGATGGGGTGATGCCCAAAGATGTGGTGGGTTGTATTGCCAACGAGGCCGATATCGACAGTAAGTACATTGGCCGTATTCAGCTGTACGATGTATTCACTGTAGTTGATTTGCCTGCGGGTATGCCTAAGGAGTTGCTGCGCGAGCTGCAGAAGGCTCGTATTTGCCAGAAGCCGATCAAGATTCGCCAGTGGACCGATGCGCCTCCGCCTAATAAGGGAGGTAAGCCGAAAGGTGGGCAGGGTAAGCCAGGGCAAAGCAAAAAAGGGCCTAGGAAGAGAAAGCCGAAAAGTTAATTTGTGACGAGTTGCGGGCTACGCGAACACCGCAACTCGTAATAACAAGCCAAGCCTCATTCAATGTCTGCCACAAACCAATGCCCGCTCAACCCCTGGCGTGAGCGTCTCTAATCCGTTAATTAACCGCTCTGGCCCCAGCAGTACATCGATAATCTGCCCGGAATAGCGCAGAGCGCTTTCCCGCATCATGCCCATCATCGGCCAGCCCCACAGGGAGGAAATGGTAACCCCGTAGCGCTCAAAGTGAGGATCGGTAAGGAATGTGCAGGCGAGCACCGCCTCTACCGGGCTGCGGTTGGTTTCACTGCCACTGACCAGGTCAATAACGACGGAGCCAGTAGGGATAACTCTTTCCAGGTGGTCATTACTAATGAGGTAATTGATGCCACGTAGTTCTGGAGCTTGCTCAGCGCCATTAACAATCAGGTCGGCGTTGTTGATCCAGGTTTCGATATTTTCCTTTCTGGTGTGTTCTCGGCCGAGAATAGTGAGATCTCTCACCCCTTGGTCATAGATCTCATGAATGGCCCCCTGACCCACGTTGCCATAGCCCAGCACTACCGCTTTGGCATCTTTGATATCGAGATCTGGTTTATTGTCTCGGAGCAGCTGCAATCCATAGCGAGCGCCAGCCTGACCGGTTTCGTGCAGACACTGAATTCTGCGCATACCAAATTCTAAGGGTGGGTGGGATGCTCGGTAATCGGCAATGGCTCGATCGCCTTGCTTTTGAGCAAACTCTGCGATGTCATACAAGTGAGAGTCGCACGCGTGCAGCTGCTCTAGAATTTGATGGGCGTCGTCAAAAGTACGGCTATCGTAAATATAAAGGCTATTTGGCCCCTGGCTATCCAGCTGTTCAAAGCTACATAGAGGTTGCACGACCTTGAGGCTGCCGGGGCTGCGATTGCTGCCTCGGCGAATGGCGCCCGCTATTAAAGGCGTCCACTGAATGGTACGAATGTTCATTTGTTGCAATTGGCCGTTTTCCGCAAAAGGGGATATGGCGGCGCTCATGGCAGTGCGGGCAAGAATTTCCTCGTCTCCCTGATATTTAGGTGACTCCAGAATCTCTTCCATAGCAATAACATTAATACGCCGGTCAGCGAGCAATTGGGCGCGGTCTGGATAAGAGTGGAAGTGCGCCATGCAAAACAGAGTACAACCGGGGCGCATCAAGGTGATGCTGTTCAAGGATGGACCTTTGAACTTTATGATTAGGTCTTTATCTCGATATATGTCACCGCCACTTTGCAGTACTGCGCCTTGTTGCAGGTACTCGGCGTCACTAAAGCCGATACCCTCACCTGCGCCTTGTTCCACAAATACCTGCAACCCCTCAGCCACCAGCTGACCCACATCGTCAGGGCACAGAGCGACCCGCTTCTCCAGGGCACCTGGATTTTCTGGCGATTCACTCTCTTTTGCCAAAGCAACAGTGTGAAAAGGTGGATATGATCGATGCATGGGGCATTCCGCTATCAAAAGCTGTCAAAGTATCTGCTATTGCCGGTTCAGGCAAGAGGTAGCAATACCTTCCTCTGATTGCCTCAAACCAGTATCATAGGCAAATTACAACAACAACAACTACCGCCGGCCATGTCGCTTACACCCTCTACTGACGCAGTTAATATCCTCTGTATGAAATGGGGCACCAAGTATGACGCTGTGTACGTCAATCGCCTCTATTCTATGGTGTCGCGACACCTCAGCCTGCCATTTCGGTTTATTTGCTTGACGGACGACACCACAGATATTGATGAGCATGTAGAGTGTTTTGATATTCCCGAGGTAGATGTCAACATCGAAGATTGTGATGGCAGAAAGCGAGTCCAGGCCTGGAAAAAGCTACTGACCTTTTCGTCCCCGCTGTACGATATCGAAGGTACATGCCTGTTCCTCGATTTGGATATCGTTATCATCGACAGTATCGACTGCTTTTTTGAGCCTGAGGGTGACTTTCATATTATTCGCGATTGGGGCGATGGCCGTACCAACGGCAATTCCTCGGTATATCGTTTTACGGCCGGAGCGATGGCCGATGTGCTAAGTCACTTCTGTGACCACCGTGAGCAAGTGGTGGAGAAGTATTTTAACGAACAAACTTATCTCACAGAATTTGTTCGCCAACAGGAAAAATTAAGCTTCTGGCCGCAAGACTGGTGCTTGAGCTATCGCCGGGATTGCTTGCCCAAAAACCGCCTGATGCGCTGGTTTGTTCCGTCTCGAAAACCCTCCAAGGGTCGCATCATTGTTTTTTATGGTGCTCCCAGTCCTGTCGAAGCCATTGCCGGGAAAGGTGATCGTTGGTATCGCCAGCTGCGTCCTGCAGCTTGGATTACGGATTACTGGCACTAATTATCTAGTTTCATGGTCTATTTCAATAGCTTTTATGCCTTGATGGCATAAGGGTTGTTTTTGTCGTCTCTAAAAATACAAAATTACTGAGAACAGGTATGAAAACTCGGATAAGTTGTCTTGCACTATTGCTTATTCTTTTTGGGTGTTTACCGCCAGAACAGCAGAAAAAAGATATAGCTGACAGTTTTTATACAGTGCAGAGTTATCCACTCGATACTAAACAGTATCGCTATGTCGAGTTGGATAATGGCATCAAAACCTTGCTGGTGTCTGATTCCAGCGCGGTAAAATCCTTGGCGTCTCTGTCGGTACAAGTGGGTAGCTTTCATGACCCGGAGGAATGGGAAGGGCTGGCGCATTTTCTTGAGCACCTGCTGTTTCTCGGCACGGAGAAATACCCGGACTCTGATGACTACAATAAATTTTTGGATGCCAACGGTGGTTCCCATAACGCTTATACAGCTTACGACGTAACCAACTACCATTTTTCAGTCGACAGTAACGCTTACGATGGTGCCTTGGATCGCTTTGCACAGTTTTTCATTGCGCCCCTGTTTACGGAAAAGTACGTACAGCGAGAGAAGAATGCGGTTCACTCAGAGTACTTTACGCGCATTGAACGGGATGGAATTCGCTACTTTGAAATACTGGAAAAAAACCTTAACCCCAATCACCCGGCCTACAAGTTCAATGTGGGCAACCTGGAGACACTCTCTGACAAGCCCGACCAAAAAGCCCGGGATGTGTTGATCGATTTTTACAATACCTGGTACAGCGCCGACATTATGACCTTGGCTTTGGTCAGCAATCATTCGCTGGATGATTTGGAGACTTTGGCAAGGAAAAAATTCTCAGCCATCTCGGTCATCCATGATCGCCCAGAATTGGACTATCCGCCGCTTTTTACAGCAGGCGAATTGCCCAAAGTGATCGAAATAAAGCCGGTGCAGGACTCCCGCAGCCTTCAATTGATCTTCCCTTTGCCTTTGCAGGAACGTTTCAAAGCAGAAAATCCGGTGGGTTTTGTGGCCTCCATGATGGTGTCGGAAGGCGACGACAGTTTGAGCGACCGGTTAAAATCCAAGGGCTGGATTAACGGTATACAGGCAAGCCCCGGAGCCAATTACGGTGGCAATGACACCTTGACGATCAGGGTGTCTTTGACTGAAAAGGGTTCTCAGTACCAGGACGATATTATTGCCGCTTTATTCGATCAAATAGCTCTGGTAAAGCAGGAGGGTGTTGCCGAATGGCGTTACCGGGAAATACAAAATCTATCAGAGTTGTCGTTCCGGTTTTCTGAAAACCAATCCCTGGGGCTAGAGCAAACTATTACCTTGGCCAATGCCCTCAGTGATACGTTGCCTCGATATTTGGTTGCCCCGGGTTACCGGCGCTTTGATAAGGCATTGATTGATAATGTGCTTGCTGAGCTACGCCCCGACAATATGCTGGTGGTGTATGCCTCGCCGGAAGTGGTTCCGGAACAAAAAACCGAATTTTACCAAGCAGAGTTTCGCGTTTATAAAGCCGATGCCAAGCGCTTGGCGCTGTGGCAACAGCCATTTTATAACAACCTGAAATTGGCGGAACCAAACGTTCTGATTCCAGAAAATTTTGATCTTGAAAAGATCGCTTCTGCAAAAAAGCCAGGCAAGCTCCCCAACACTGACGGTGTAGAGCTGTGGTATTTCCCGAATATTGAAGATGGTATTCCTCGCGCTACGGTGCAGCTGGCTATCGATCGTCCACAGCGTTTTAGCCTGGAACAGAGTATTGCTTCGCAACTCTATTTTCAGTTGATTAACGAGCAAATCCAGGACTTGTCTTACAACGCTCGCCGTGCGGGTATGCGCTATCAGGTTTCCGCCGAGGGTATTACGTTTAGCGGTTACTCAGACAAGTTGGCTCAACTGTCTGAGCAGGTGTTGGCAAAAGTGCTGGTGCCAGAATTTACAGAGCAACAGTTCCAGCGCATGGCCGAGCGCATTCAACGCTATTTTAAAAACTACAATAAGGTTGGCCCTGCCAGTGGTGTTGGCCGAGACCTGGACAATTTATTGGACGGCGACAGTTATTCCATTGAAGAAATTCGCAATGTTGTTGAATCCATAACTTTGCAGCAGGTGTTAGACGCACCTCAGTGGATCTATGGTGAAGGTCAACTGCAGATGTTGGTGAGTGGCAATATTGATGAATCGGAAGCTCGGCAGTTTGCAGAGCGCATTCGCACTCGCCTGGGTTTGGAGGTCAGCGACAAAGAACCAGTGAGAGGCAGTCGGGTGGTACGTCTGGAGCCAAATCATCAATCTCGAGATATTTATACCAGCGAATTAGACCATAGTGATGCGGCAGTATTGCGCTATTACCAAGGGCGCAACAGTAGTCGCGAGGAGCGGATTTATCTCAACCTGATTAGTCAGATCGCACATCAAGCGTATTTCAATGATCTGCGTACAGAGCAACAATTAGGCTATATTGTCAGTGCCCGTTATAAACGGGCAGATAGAATGCCGGGGTTGGCATTTCTGGTGCAGTCTCCCAGTGCCGATGCCAATCAAGTGGAGGCTGCCACCGATCAATTTTTATTGGATTTTGAACAGCAGTTAGCTGAGATGAGTGAGGCAGAGCTCGCTCCGCTCATCCAGGCCAGCATCGCCCAGCTGGCCAAGCCGGCTCAGAACCTGCGAGAAAAAACCTCGCGCTTTTGGCAAGATTTGCGGGATGGCTTTCCAGAATTTGATTCACGAGAAAAAAGTATTACTGCTCTTGAGGCAACCACCATGGGGGATTTGCAAAAAGCTTATAAGAGTGTGGTATTGGAAAAGCCGAGAGCCATTTCAGTGATTGCACCAGGAGCGAAAGGTGGTGTTAAAGGAACAGTTAGCGGTTTTGAGGAATTTCGTGACGGTAAGAAATTAATTATCCGAAATTGATTATCGCTATGAAATAAAAAAACCGCATTCTTGAATGCGGTTTTCTTACGGCCTTTAAAATGTCATTTCTGGAACTTTATCTGGAACCACCAGTTCACCACCTGTCTTGGCAACAATTTCTTCAACGCTTATGCCTGGCGCCCGCTCTTTAAGGTGGAATTTGCCGTCTTCAATTTCGATATACGCCAGGTCGGTGACCACCTTTTTGATGCAGCCAGCGCCGGTCAGCGGCAGGGAGCATTTGGGCAGCAGCTTGGAGTTGCCGTGTTTGTCCGCGTGTGTCATGGTGACGATAATATTACCGGCACCGGCTACCAAATCCATGGCACCGCCCATGCCTTTAATTAACTTGCCGGGAATCATCCAGCTGGCAATATTGCCTTCCACGTCCACCTCAAAGGCACCCAACACGGTTAGATCCACATGGCCGCCGCGGATCATGGCAAAGGATTCAGCGGAAGAGAAAATGGATGCGCCAGTTGCCGCCGTCACGGTTTGCTTGCCGGCGTTAATCATATCGGCGTCCACTTCATCTTCGGTGGGGAAGGGGCCCATACCCAGCAAACCGTTTTCTGATTGCAGCATCACTTCCATGCCATCTGGGACATAGTTGGCCACCAGAGTGGGAATGCCGATACCCAGGTTTACGTAGTAGCCGTCTTGCAGTTCGCGCGCCACGCGCATAGCGAGTTGTTCACGAGTCAGTGACATGTTTTTCCCCCTTATGCCTGGCGTACGGTGCGTTGTTCGATACGCTTCTCGAACTTACCTTGAATCACCCGGTTCACGTAGATACCCGGTGTGTGGATCTGCGCAGGATCCAGTTCACCGGGTTCAACAATTTCTTCTACCTCGGCTACAGTAATTTTCCCGGCAGTAGCGGCCATAGGGTTAAAGTTTTGTGCGGTGTGGCGATAAATCAGGTTGCCGTAACGGTCTGCCTTCCAGGCTTTGACAATAGCGAACTCCCCGGTAATGGACTCTTCCAGAATGTGTTGGTGACCGTTGTACTCGCGTACTTCTTTGCCTTCACCAATGGGGGTGCCGTAGCCGGTGCGGGTAAAAAACGCTGGAATACCAGCGCCGCCAGCGCGCATTTTTTCCGCCAGGGTGCCTTGAGGCGTTAGCTCCACTTCCAACTCGCCGGACAACAACTGCTTTTCGAACAAAGCGTTCTCGCCCACGTAGGAAGAAATCATTTTTTTGATTTGACGATCTTCTAACAAAATGCCTAGGCCAAAACCGTCCACACCGGCGTTATTGGAAACCACAGTTAATCCGCGAGTGCCCATTTTTTTAATTTGGGCGATCAGACCTTCGGGAATGCCGCACAGGCCAAAACCGCCTGCGATAATGGTCATATTGTCTTCAAGGCCAGCCATTGCTTCCTCGTAGCTGGTGACGACTTTGTCAAAACCGGACATGGAGTGCTCCTATCATTTTGTCATTCCCGCCTGCGCGGGAATGACGAATTTTTTTCGATTAACAGGCTGCGTTTTTCGCCTGTGCTACTTTGGAACCATTTTCACGATTCAATTTGCCGGTAATAAAATTGCCTGCATCGATTAATTTTTGCAGGTCTGTATCGTGCTCAATGCCTAAGCCGTCCAACAGGTAAACCACATCTTCGGTGGCGACATTACCGGAAGCACCTTTGGCGTAGGGGCAGCCACCCAAGCCTGCTACAGAGCTATCCACCACACTGACGCCCATTTGCAGGGCGGCGTAGATATTGGCGATGGCCTGGCCGTAGGTGTCGTGTAAGTGCACGGCAAGGTTTTCCAAGGGCACATCCTGAGCGCAGGCAGCTACAACCTGCTGGATTTTAGCGGGGGTTCCGACGCCGATGGTATCGCCCAAAGAGACTTCGTAGCAGCCCATGTTGTAAAGGGCCGTTGACACCTCGCGGACTTTTTCCGGGGCGACTTCTCCTTCGTAAGGGCAGCCCACCACGCAAGACACATAGCCGCGCACTGGCAGATTTTTTTCCTTGGCTGCCGCCATAATTGGTTGAAAGCGCTCCAGACTTTCGGCAATCGAGCAGTTAATGTTTTTCTGGCTAAAAGCTTCGGATGCAGCAGCAAAGATAGCCACCTCGCTGGCATTCACCTCCAGGGCCCGCTCAAAGCCTTTCATATTGGGTGCCAAGGCAGCGTAAGTAACGCCTTGTTTGCGTTTAATCCCCTGAAACACCTCCTCACTGCCCGCCATTTGCGGTACCCAATTAGGGTTCACAAAAGCGCCTGCTTCGATATAACCGAGCCCGGCGTCCGTAAGGCGATCTATCAGCTCAATCTTGGTGGCGGCATCAATGGGCTGCTTTTCGTTTTGCAGACCATCGCGAGGGCCGACTTCGACGATTTTGACTCGCTTTGGGAGTTCGGAGCTGCGTAAGGCGGTTGAGTTGTTAGTCATCGTTCTTCGCTCTGTTTGAAAGGTCGCACGTCGCATGTCTGACGTCGCACGCTAAAAGCACCATTCTGTGTAGGTCGGGCTTTAGCCCGACACCGAGGTTGTTTTGAGCTGTTTGACGGCCTGAAGGCCGACCTACAAGGTGCTTGGCTTTAGCGTGCGACGTGCGACGTGCGACGTCAGACGTGTGGCCACTAGCCAAGTACCTCAAAAGCCACCAGTTCACTGCCACCGTCGACAAGATCCCCCGGCTGATAGTAAAACTCCGTCACTTTGCCCGCCGCTGGCGCGCGAATGGTGTGTTCCATTTTCATGGCCTCCATCACCAGCAGGGGGGCATCCGCTTCCACTTCGGTGCCTACTTCCGCCAGCAGGGTGACAATGGTGCCGTTCATGGGGGCGGTCATACCACCTGCATTGCCACTACCATCGGCGTCGCCGAGATCCGGCTGTACCAGAGAGAAGTGCAGTGCCTGTTCGGCGCTGAACAAGGTGTACTGACCGTCGTGTTCGCTGGCGGTGATGCGCTGGCGGAAACCGTCGATATCCGCGTAGAGCTCATCGCCATTCAGTTCGCCGCTGGCTAGAACACAGTTATCGCCAAATCGGACTTTATAGCGGCTACCTTTGTGCTCCTCCACTGTGACCGAATGGGTCTGGCCATTGAGGTCGATTTCCAGCGTGTGGCTGTGTGTCTCGTTCAGGCGCCAAGCGTTGGGGCGGTTCCAGGGGGAATAGGGGTCGTTACTGCCGTGAGCACGGTATTGGGCTTGTTGTTCCTGCTTCAACACCAGATACAGCGCCGCCAATGGCAGATATTGGCCGGAGTCACTGTCGTCGGTATGAAAGATCGCGTCGTGGTGTTTTTCGATAAACCCGGTATCCAGATCGGCATCGCGGAACGGTTTACAGCTGGCCAGGTTGTACAAAAACTCGGTGTTGGTGGTCATGCCACTGATGCGGTATTCCGCCAGCGCGGCGGTCAGACGGTTAAGGGCGCGGTCGCGGTTTTCGTCCCACACAATCAGTTTAGCGATCATCGGGTCGTAGAATACGCTGACTTCGTCCCCTTGCAGCACGCCGGTGTCCACACGCACATGCTCTGATTCCATCGGTGGCTGCAGGTAATTGAGGGTGCCGGTGACTGGCAGAAAGTCGTTGGCCGGGTCTTCCGCGTAGATACGGGCTTCAAAAGCGTGGCCGTTGATGCGCAACTCGCTTTGTTGCAGTGGCAGTGCTTCCCCAGCCGCTACCCGCAGTTGCCATTCCACCAAATCCTGACCGGTAATGAATTCAGTGATTGGGTGCTCCACCTGCAAGCGGGTGTTCATCTCCATAAAGTAGAACGAGCCGTCCACATCCAACAGGAATTCCACCGTGCCTGCACCCTGGTAATTGATCGCCTGTGCAGCGCGTACAGCGGCTTCACCCATTTGGGCACGCAGTTCATCGGTCATGCCTGGAGCGGGGGCTTCTTCAATCACTTTCTGGTGGCGGCGTTGTACGGAGCAATCCCGTTCAAACAGATAAACCGCATTGCCGTGGCTGTCGCAGAAAACTTGCAGCTCTACGTGACGGGGCTGGGTGAGGTATTTTTCCACCAGCATTTTGTCGTCGCCAAAAGCGTTCATGGATTCGCGCTTGGCGGCGGCCAGTGCCTCGTCAAATTCATCGGCGCTCCACACCTGGCGCATGCCTTTGCCACCACCGCCAGCGGCGGCTTTCAACAGCACCGGGTAGCCCATTTCGTCGGAGGTTTTACGGAGAATCTCCGGGTTTTGATCGTCGCCGTGATAGCCTGGCACCAGTGGCACCTGAGCATTTTCCATAATGGTTTTTGCAGCGGATTTCGAGCCCATGGATTCAATGGCTTCGATAGGCGGGCCGATAAACACAATATTATTGTCGGCGCAAAGCTTGCAGAATTCGGCGTTTTCCGACAAAAAACCGTAACCGGGGTGAATGGCCTGAGCGCCGGTTTTCAGGGCGGCTTCAATCACCTTGTCGCCGCGCAGGTAGGAATCTCGCGGTGCTGGTTCACCGATATGTACTGCTTCGTCTGCCATAGCCACGTGCAGAGCATCTCGGTCGGCGTCGGAATAAACCGCAACGGTTTTAATGCCCAATAAACGAGCGGTTTTGATAACCCGGCAGGCGATTTCGCCACGGTTGGCGATCAGTATTTTGGTGAACATAATTATTGCTCGTGGTTAATCCAGCTCGGCTTTCGTTTTTGCAAAAACGCTTGTAATCCTTCCTGCCCTTCCTCTGACACCCGAATTGCCGCAATTTTCTCACAGGTGTGTTCGATCAATTCTGCAGTCAACGGTTTACCGGCCACATCAAACACCAGCAGCTTGGCGGCGCGCACTGCTTGTGGGCTGTTGGCCAGCAGGCTGTCGATCAATTGATCGAGCTCTTTTTTCAGGTCTTCTTCGTCCACCACCTTGCTTACCAGGCCCAGGCGCCGAGCGGCTTTGGCGCTAAACCGTTCTGCGGTGGTAAACAGGCGGCGCGCGGCGCGGGCACCGATGGCGTCGATCACGTAGGGGGAGATGGTTGCGGGGAGCAGGCCAATCTTGACTTCACTCAAACTAAAGCTGGCGCGGCTGGCGGCGACGGCCATATCGCAACAACTGATCAAACCCACTGCACCACCAAACGCAGCTCCCTGTACCCGGGCAATGGTGGGTTGGGGCAGGGTGTTGAGCTTGCGTAACATCTCTGCCAAGGCGTGAGCGTCACGCAGGTTCTCTTCGTAGCTGTAGCTGGCCATACGCTGCATCCAGTTCAGGTCAGCACCAGCGGAAAAACTGCGGCCCTCGGCAGCCAGTACCACAATACGCACATCGTCCCGCCCTGCCAGCTGTGTGAACAGTTTGTCCAGCTCGGCAATAATGGCGTCGTCGAAAGCGTTGTGCTTTTTCGGGTTGTTCAGGGTGATGGTGGCTACGCCACGCTCATCAATATTAAGTAATACAGCAGTCATGTTTGTGCTTCCGTTTACATTCTAAAGACACCAAACTTGGTGTCGCCTATGGGCTGATTTAACGACGCGGATATTGCCAAACCAAGTACGTTGCGCGTCTCTGCCGGGTCGATCACGCCGTCGTCCCACAAGCGGGCGGAGGCGTAGTAGGGGTGCCCTTGATGTTCGTAGTCGTCGATAATCGGCTGCTTGAATTCCGCTTCGGCTTCCTCGCTCCACTGTTCACCGCGACCTTCTTTCTGATCCCGTTTCACCTGTGCCAGTACGCCGGCGGCTTGTGGGCCGCCCATTACTGAGATGCGGGCGTTGGGCCACATAAACAGGAAGCGCGGGTCGTAAGCGCGGCCGCACATACCGTAATTACCTGCGCCAAAGGAGCCGCCGATCAATACGGTGAATTTGGGCACTTGGGCGCAGGCTACGGCGGTGACCATTTTGGCGCCGTGCTTGGCGATGCCGCCCGCTTCGTATTGCTGGCCCACCATAAAGCCGGTGATGTTCTGCAAAAATACCAATGGGATTTTGCGTTGGGCGCACAGCTCCACAAAGTGGGCGCCTTTTTCGGCGGACTCGCCAAACAAGATACCGTTGTTGGCAACGATGCCCACCGGGTAGCCATGGATGCGGGCAAAGCCACACACCAGGGTGGTACCGTACAGGGCTTTGAATTCATCAAATTCGGAGCCGTCTACTACTCGGGCAATGACTTCGCGCACGTCGTAGGGTTTGCGGGAATCGTTGGGGATAACCCCGTAGATTTCTTCCGGGTCGTACAGGGGCGCTTTGGGCTCGGATATATCCAGTTGCGCCGGTTTGTTGCGGTTCAACCGCGATACTGCCTGGCGTGCCAGCTGCAAGGCGTGATGATCGTTCTGGGCGTAGTGATCTGCTACTCCGGAAGTGCGGCAGTGCACATCGGCGCCGCCCAATTCTTCGGCGGAAACCACTTCGCCGGTAGCGGCTTTTACCAGCGGTGGGCCACCCAGAAAGATGGTGCCCTGTTCCTTCACAATAATGGACTCATCCGCCATGGCGGGTACGTAGGCGCCACCAGCGGTGCAGGAACCCATGACCGAGGCGATCTGCGGAATATTTTTGGCGGACAGGTTGGCCTGATTAAAAAAGATGCGGCCAAAGTGTTCGCGATCTGGAAATACTTCGTCCTGGCGGGGCAGGTTAGCACCGCCAGAGTCCACCAGATAAATACAGGGCAGATTATTCTGGTCGGCGATAGTTTGTGCGCGCAGGTGTTTTTTGACGGTGAGCGGGTAATAGGACCCGCCTTTTACCGTGGCGTCGTTGGCCACGATAATGCACTCTTGGCCTTCCACTCGGCCAATACCGGTAATAATGCCCGCTGCCGGTACGTAATCGTCGTACACCTCCCAGGCGGCCAGTTGTGACAGCTCCAAAAACGGCGAGCCAGGGTCCAGCAGGGCATTGATGCGGTCGCGAGGCAGCAGCTTGCCGCGAGCCACGTGTTTGTCACGGTACTTTTCACCACCGCCCAGTTTAATTTGCGCCAGCTTATCGCGCAGGTCGTTCACCTGCTGTTGCATGGCTTCAGCGTTGGCGGTGAAGTCGGCGGAGCGGGTGTTTATTTTTGATTGGATGGTGGCCAAGTCGTGCACTCCCTCAGGTGGGCTCAAATTCTTATTCAGTCTCTTTAAACAATTCCCGACCAATCAACATTCTCCGAATCTCGCTGGTGCCAGCGCCGATTTCGTACAACTTGGCATCGCGCAGTAAGCGACCGGTGGGGAATTCGTTGATATAGCCATTGCCGCCCAGGGTCTGGATCGCTTCCAGCGCTACCTGGGTGGCTTTTTCGGCGCAGTACAAGATGACACCAGCGGCGTCTTTGCGGGATTCTTCGCCGCGGTCGCAGGCTTTGGCCACCGCGTACAAGTAGGCACGGCAGGCATTGAGTGTGGTGTACATATCGGCAATTTTGCCCTGCATCAGCTGGAACTCACCGATGGCGCGGCCGAACTGTTTGCGGTCGTGAATATAAGGCACCACGATATCCATACAGGCCTGCATAATGCCGGTTGGCCCGCCCGAAAGGACGGTGCGCTCGTAGTCCAGACCGCTCATAAGTACCTTAACGCCTTCGCCTTCTTTGCCGAGAATGTTCTCCGCTGGCACGCGAGCGTCTTCAAACACCAGCTCACAGGTGTTGGAACCGCGCATGCCCAGCTTGTCCAGTTTTTGCGCCTGGGTGAACCCCGGGGTGTCGCGCTCCACGATAAAGGCGGTGATACCGCGGGAGCCTTCGCCGGGCGCGGTTTTGGCGTAGATCACATAGGTGTGGGCGTCGGGGCCATTGGTGATCCACATTTTGTTGCCATTGAGCACGTAGTGGTCGCCGTCTTTGACCGCGCGCAGCTTCAGGCTCACCACGTCGGAGCCGGCGTTGGGTTCGGACATGGCCAAAGCGCCGATATGCTCACCGGAGCACAGCTTAGGCAGGTACTTCAGCTTTTGTTCGTGAGTGCCGTTCTTGTGAATCTGGTTAACGCACAGGTTGGAGTGAGCACCGTAGGACAAACCAATAGACGCGGATGCGCGGGAGATTTCTTCCATCGCCACCACGTGGGCCAGGTAGCCCATATTGGTGCCGCCGTATTCTTCGGCCACGGTCATGCCCAGTAAGCCCATTTCTCCCAGCTTTTGCCATAAATGGTTGGGAAACTCGTTTTTCTGATCGGTTTCTTCGGCGATAGGGGCGATTTCCGCCTGGGCAAACTGGGTCACCGCATCGCGCAACATATCGATGTCTTCGCCCAGGTCGAAATTCAGGGTGGGGTAATAAATGCTCATGGTTGTTTTCCGTTCAGTTGCTCCCTGCAGATGCGCTCGGCTTCGTCGAGGTCGGTCATCAGCAGATTGATTTCTTCCAGCTGGTGCTTCAAGTGCTGGCGTTGTTGCTCTATGCCCTGCAACAGGCTTTGTAACTGTTCTTTGTTACCGCTGGCCGGATCGTACATTTCGATAATGTTGCGGCTTTGCTCCAGGCTGAACCCCAGGCGCTTGCCCCGCAAAATTAACTTTAGCTTGGTGCGGTCACCGCTGCTGTAAATCCGTGTCTGCCCCTTGCGATCCGGCGCCAACAGGCCGATGTCCTCGTAGTGGCGGATGGTTCGAGTGGTGATATCGAACTCTTGGGCCAGTTGGGAGATGTTGTAAGTGTGTTGGTTGGGCATGGAGGAAGTTTACGTTAACGTAAACTTTGATGCAACGGGCTGCGAGCTTCTGGCGGCGAGCGGTTTAGAGGGAGTGAGGACAAAGTGTATAAACTAACTGCGTCATTGCGAGGCCGAAGGCCGTGGCAATCTCCAGATATCGAAGTGCCCAGGTGGAGATCGCCACGCTTCGCTCGCGATGACTGCAGAGAGCTGCCCGCAGCCAGAAGCGCGCAGCCCGCCGCTTATTGCTCTACCAAATACCGCAGCTGCTTATCCAGCAACCCTTGATACTCTTTGGTAAACCCGATGATCTGATGCAAGTCGGCACTTTCTGACAGTTCGTCACTGTTGATAGCGTCGCTGAGTGAGTGGTGCAGGCTGGTGGCGCTGTCCACCAGTATCTGTTTGGCGTGGCTTTGTTGGGCCAGGCGGGCTACTTCCAGTTCCCGCTTTTCCCGCTCAAAATCATTGAGCAGCGCGGTACCGGCGGTGGCGGGGCTGAGTTTTACTGCCGCTGACAACTCCATAGCCACTCCCTGAGCGCGGGCGTAGTGTTCGGCCAGTTGCAGCAAAATCTGCGCACAGAACAAGGCTCGTGCCGGGTGGTCGCCAGTTTCAGTATCGCCGCCAAATTCGATAAACAAGGTCTGATCGCGGCCGGCCCGGCGCTGGCCTTCGTACAGGGTTGCCAGGTGATCAAGATCGTCGTCCAGCTTGTTCAGCAGGTTTTGGAATTTGTCTTTGCTCAGCTGCACTTCAAGCTTCTTCAGGTTCTTGCAGTGCAGCGCCATAGTAGCCATTTGCAGGGCGCTTTCTTCCTCTGGCTCCTGTTGCTCGTTGCTGGCGGTTAGCAGCGGCTCCAGGCGTTGCTCAAGCAGCTCCAATTCATTGCCTTTCTGTTCCGCGCCTGGGTCGCCGGGCAAACGCTCGGTAACGGCCGCCAGTTGCTTCGACAAACGGCGGCCTGTTAACAAGGCTCCGGTTACCAGTAACAGGGAAAAGCCAGCCCATACAGCCAACACCCAATCCAGTGGCTTGCGATAGCGTTCCAACAGCGTATCAATGCTCAGGCCAACGCTGGCGGTGGCGGCGGTGCGCCCTTCAATCATCACCGCCTGGCGATAAGTCTTCAGGGTTGCCCTGTCACTGCTGGTGCCACTGTGGGCCAGCTGGCGTTGTTGGCCATTCAAGATAGTGGCAGCCGAGGCTTCTGTTTGCCGCACCAGGTGATCCACGTGTACCTGCAAACTGACCAGATCGTTGTGCAAAATGTAAGGGCGAATAATCTCCGCCGACTGGGCCGCCAGTGCTTTGCCCAGGCGGTCGCTCTCCGCTTCCGCCAACAAGCGGGTTTGCCACTGACCCAGCGATACAATCAACAGCCCGGCAAGCAGGCACAGTACCAGCGTAACCAGGGGCAGGCGAACGGCGAAAGAGTGTTTGGTGGCCATGGATGTCCGTATGTGACAGGTCGGCAAAGGCGCAATGATAACCGCTGCGCCGGTTGGCGAAAATTGATTCGGTCAAATTTTACGTTTTCGCGGTGTGCAGCGTTGAATGGCTTGTGCCAAGGGCCATAAAATACGCGCCTTTGTATCATTAATGGATCTATACCATGCTAAATGCCCGGGTAACCTTGCAGGCCCCTGCAATCGATCAGGCTTTGTCCCAGCAAATTGAAACCTTGTTTGTGGCCCACGACTTTACTGTGGTGGAACGCCAGTGGCTGGCTCAGCGGGACGATCACAGCTGCCTGCAATGGCAGGTAGATGGCCCAGAAGAGATGCAGCCGGAATTGCTGGTTTCTCTGCGCAGTGAAGCGGAGCAGCGGGGTGCGGATGTGGCTTTGCAAATGAACGCGCCGGACAGCAGCCACTACGGCCTGGCGGTGTTCGATATGGACTCCACCCTGATTCAGGCAGAAGTGATTGACGAACTGGCCAAGCGCGCCGGTGTCGGTGATCAGGTATCCGAGATTACCGAAGCCGCCATGCGCGGCGAGCTGGATTTCAAGCAGAGCTTTGCCAAACGCCTGGGCTTGCTCAACGGCCTGGATGTGTCGGTGTTGGACAGCATCGCCGACTCCCTGCGCTTGTCCCCTGGCTGCGAACGCCTGATTTCTACCCTGCATAAGCAGGGCATCAAAACCGCCATTGTCTCCGGTGGCTTTAACTACTTTGGTCGCTACCTGCAGCGCAAACTGGGCTTTAACTATGTGTTTGCCAATCAGCTGGATGTGGTGGATGGCAAAGTTACTGGTGAAGTCAAAAGCGAGGTAGTGGATGGCAACCGCAAAGCGGAGTTGCTGCGTGAGCTGGCTGCCAAAGAAGGTTTGGAACTGGATCAGGTAATCGCTGTAGGTGACGGCGCTAACGACCTGCCTATGTTGGGCATCGCCGGGCTGGGGGTAGCGTTTCACGCTAAGCCTTTAGTACGCGCTACCGCCAAGCACACTATTTCCCATATGGGGCTGGATGGGGTGTTGTATATATTGGGGCTGAACGATCAACAAATAGGAAATTAATTCTTAAATTCAAGAATTTCAGGGATTCCAAACCATGGATTTAGCCACCTATATTCAGGAAATGTGGCAACTGGCCGTACAAGGAAAAGCGCAGGGTATTTGGTTTTTTGCCGCGCTGTATTTGCTCGCTACCTGTGCTTATTCACTGGTATTTCAAATTCGCACCAGATCTTGGCCATTTACCCAAGGTGCATTGGTAGAACTCGACGTTGAGAAGTTTGGCGGTACTGATTTAGTGCGCTCCAACCAAGAGTATGTGGCAGAAGCGTTGTATAAGTATTGTGTGTCCAATATCGCTTACGAAGGAAAAAGGATTTCTCCATGGGTATTTGTGGCCAGTCACAACGTGCGGCTTATTTTGCAAAAACAGATGTCATCGGTGCAGCAGTTGCCAGATGGAAAAGTTAAGGTTTTCTACAATCCCAAAAACCCTAAAAAGAGTTACTTAATTGTTGCTGGGAAAATGGGTATTTGTATTACGGTGCTGATTGGTGTTCTTCCATTGATTTTGTTTTATGGAAAGTACTACTGATAACACTGCAAATATCTTATTGAAGATTCTTTGGTACTGCCAGCCGTGCCGTCAACACCAACAACCCCACCCGCTGTTGCAACAAATCAAACTCCGTCTGTATCCTCGCTAAATTACCCTGTTCATACTCCAATCGCACTTCCACCAAATCTGGCAGGGTGCGGGTGCCCAGTTCGTATTCCATTTCTGCGGCATCCAGTTGTTTGCGGTATTGCTCCACTACGGTTTCCCGGCTGCTCAGTTGCCGTTCCAGAGAGGAAATGCGGTACCAGGTGATATGCACTTGTTCCCGCAGTTGACGGCGGGCGTCTTGCAGTTCGCTGCGGGCGGCAGCTTCGCGAGAGGCGGAGCGTTGTTTGCGAGCGCCCAGGGCGCTGCCGGTGTATAGCGGAACAGATACGTCGATGCCGATGCGGTCTTGCAGCTCAAAGTCGCTGCCGCTGCCCAGTGAGGAATAAGAAGCAATACCCACCACGTCGATAATGGGCAAGCGGTTGCGTTTTTCCCGCTGGTATTCGGCGTTAAAACTGTCGGCGCGGTTTTGCAGGGCTTTGATGGTAGGGCTTTCATTCAAGGCCAGGCTGACGGCGGCTTCGCTGTTGGGCAGGGTGTTTACCTGGGCGTTCAGATAGCCGCCCAAGTCGTTGCTGGGGCACAGGTCTTGTTCGTTGCCGGTGTTGATGGCAATGCGGGTTTGAGCCTGTTGCAGCTGGAATTGCAGTTCCAGGTAAAACGCCTGGGCGTCTGCCAGTTGTGCCGCTACGTCGGCTCGCTCGGATAAGGTGGCGCCGCCTTGGTCCAACAGTTTGTCGACGGATTCCAGTTGCTGGCGAAAGTAGTCCTGCCGTTCCGCAGTAGCGTCCAGTTGTTTTTGCACGTTCAGTGCCGCTAAAAAGGCGAGGGCGGATTCCTGGGCGGCGGCCAGTCGCGCCAGGCGGATGTCTTCTTTACTGGCTTCCAGGTTGCTATTGGCGGCACGGCGGGCGTAGCGGGCATCGCCAAAATCCAGAACCCGCTGGGAAATGCGCAGGCCAATCTGGTTTTGGATGGTGCTGTCTACCACATCAGTATTGCCGCTGCCGGTGCGGCCAAAGGCGTTGATCTGCGGTTTATACAGGGATTTTGCTTCCCGCAGGTCGGAGGCGGCTTCGCGGCTGCGAGCGCGTGCTACGGCCACTGCCGGGTCTAGCTTGGCGGATAAGGCCAGAGTCTGTTCAAAGCTCAGGCAACTTTGTTCTGCTACTGCACTAGTAGCAGATGCAAACAGTGCAAAGGCAATCAATGATTTTTTCACGATGAACGCAGCCCCTGGAAGATGGATTTACCCAGCGGCTCGAACAAATAGTCGAACATGGTGCGGCTGCGGCCAGAAAAGATAAACGCATCCACCGGCATACCGGGGGTTACGTCGATGTTGTTGGCCCGCTGCATTTCGTCGGCGGGAATCAGTACCCGCGCTTCGTAATAACTTTGCGAGGTGGCCGGGTCGGTTTTCAGGTCGGCGCTGACGTCCAGCACCTTGCCCTGCAGTTGTGGTGCCTGCCAGCCTTTGTAGGCGGAGATTTGCGTACGCACCGTTTGGCCTTCAAATACCGACGCCCGCTGCTGCGGAGCAATGCGGATAGAGGCAGTGACTTCGCCGATATTGGGGATAATTTCCATAATGGTTTCGCCGGGGCGCAGCACGCCGCCCACCGTAGCGAACTGCATATTCAGCACTTCGCCGGATACCGGTGCGCGAATTACCGAGCGATCCAGCACGTTTTGAGTAGAGCTCAGGCGTTCTTCCACCGCCTGTAATTCAGTGCGTGTTTCCAGCAAGGTGGCGGATATTTGCTGGCGGAAATTGGCCCCAGTTTGGCGGATTTGCGCTTCAAGATCGCGCTCCGAGGCAGCGGCGTTTTGCTTCTCGCTGTGCAGCTGGGCGATTTCCGATTCCAGGTTAATTACCTGGCGCTCGATATTAGTGGCTTGGTCGCGGCGGGCGAGGCGTTGTTCCAGCATGGTGTTGATCAGCTGGTACTCTTCGCGCGCGGCTTTCAAGGCGCGCTCCACGATGGTGATTTGCTCGCTGCGGGCTTTTTGGGTTTGCACCGCGGCGTTGCGGCGGGCTTCCAATACCGCCAGGTCGGCGGCTTGGGCGCTTTTTTGCTGGTGAAATAAATCCTGTTCCCGCTCAATAATATCTTTGCGTTCTTGCTCACCTAGTGCCAGCTTGTCCAACAAGGAAAAGTCAGGCTCGGCGTCGGTTTGTTTCAGGGATTGCAGACGCTCTACTGACGCTGCCAGAGCAGCGTATTCCTGAATAGTCAGATCGCGGCTGGCGAGGGATACCGTGTCTTCAAGAACCAATACCACCTGGCCTTGCTCCACCCACTGGCCATCGCGCACGCGAATCTCGCTGATAATGCCCCCTTCCAGGTGTTGCACCACTTTGCGCTGACTATCTACCACCACTTTGCCGGAGGCGGCGATGCCTTCTTCCAATGGGGCAAATGCGCCCCACAACAGGAAACCACCGAGACCAATCATGCACACCAGGGCGGTGCGTACCACGCGCTTGTCACTTTTGGGCGTCAGGTGAATCATGCTTTTGCTCCCACTTTGGCTTTAGTAGCAGACTTGCTGGATGGAGAGATGGATTGCAGGTAGTTTTTCGATTCCGCCGACAACACCGAACCGTTGCGAATTAGCAGGGTGGTCGCGGTGGCGGCAATCAATCGGCGATCGTGGCTGGCGATTACGATTACAGCACCAGCTTTAGCCACGGCCTGCAGACTTTGAATAACCGCTTGCCCGGCATCCCGATCCAGATTGGCGGTGGGTTCGTCCAGCAGCAACAGAGCGGGCTCGCCAAACAGGGCGCGGGCCAAGCCGATCAATTGCCGCTGCCCGGCGGATAATTGGCCGCTGGAAGTGAGCTGGGTGTCGTAACCTTGTGGCAGTTTCAAAATCATCTCGTGGGCACCGGCGCGTTGGGCCGCGGCGAAAATCGCCTCCGGCTCGGCGTCGCTCATACGGGCGATGTTTTCGCCCACAGTACCCGGCAGCAGTTCCACGTCTTGGGGAACATAGCCCACGTACTGGCCACGGTCGGCGCTGTGCCAGCTGTGAATGTTGCGATTGCCCAGTGCGGCGCTGCCAGATAGCGGCTCCCAAGCCCCTGCCAGGGTTTGCAACAAGGTTGTTTTACCGGCGCCGTTGCCGCCTACCAAAGCCACCAGATCGCCCTCGTTCACTTGCAGGCTAAATGGGTGCACCATCGGCTTGTTGCTGCCAGGGGCGGCTACGGACAAACGATCCAGAGTGAGTTGTGCATTGGGTCTGGGCAGCGGAGTGAATGCCTGTTGTTGAAGGTCGTTTTCGCGAGTGCTTTCCAGTTGCTGCCAGGCAACGCGGCACTGGGTAATGGCGCGCCAGCTGCCGACAATCTGGTCGATGGGCGCCAGCGCGCGGGACAGCACAATGGAACCGGCAACAATCGCCCCCGGCGAAATTTCCTGACTGATGGCCAGGGCGGCACCGGCACCGAGAATAAAGGTTTGCAGAATTTGCCGGGCCGAACGAGAAATGGAACTGAAGGTGCCTTCGCGAGCACTACCTTCCAGATTGTACTCACGCGCCACTTCTTTAGCGGTGCGCCACTTTTGCAGGGCGTTTTGGCACAAGCCCATGGCCACCATGGCAGAGCGCTGTCGGGCAAGGCCAGATGCCAGTTGGTGAGCCTGAGCGCTGGCGTTCAACGCTTTTTCATTGGTGCCGCGGGTACTCATTTCTGCGGCTACCGCCACCGCAAAAATAATGGCACCGCCTCCCAGACCAATAAAACCGATCACCGGGTGTACCAGAAACAACACCAGAAAAAACAGCGGCGTAAATGGCAGGTCAAAAAACGGCGTTACCAAATGGTTCTGGAACAGTCCGCGAATCCGCCCCAGTACATTGAGGTTTTGCGACAGCTTGTCACCAGCGCTGTGCTTGGTTTCGAACTCCACAAAAATCTGTTCAGAGATTTTGTCTTCAATATTTTCCGCCGCTAACGTACACAAACGCCGCCGTCCCATTTCCGCTGCCGCGTAAATGGCTAGCAGGAATACCGCCAGCACGGTGAGCCAGATCAGTGTGTCGCTGGAGCCGGAGGTCAGCACCCGGTCGTACACTTGCAACATATACAGGGGGGACACCATCAGCAGAATATTGATGGCCAGGCTAAAGCCCAGAAACGGCTTCAAGAAGCCGGGAATTTCCCCATTAATGGCTTTTAACCAGCGCATAAAGCCGCTGCTGTTGCTCTTATCGATGCCGTTACCGGCGGCGGATTTTTCGGGCATATCGGCGACTCACTGTGGGCGGTTTTTGTTCTGTACCCGGTGAGTGGCGGGTAATGAGGTTTTGGTTCAATGGAAGGTGAATTACTTTTTTACTCGTGTAAAAAAGTAACCAAAAAAGCACGCCCCAGTCGCCCTTGCCCCTTCGGGGTACCCTCGTTCCTCCGGTGCCATGGCCGGGTCGCGCAGAGGGTACTTCCTGTACCCGCTGCGCTGAAACGGACGTCCTGTCCGTTTCACCCTATGTCACCTCCGTCACTCGGCAAGGGCGAAGGGGAATAGGTGTACTCCGTAGTAAATTCCGTGCGTGGTTTATCCCCCTTGGAGTTGCCGAGCGCAGCGCAATTGGTAGGGAAACGCGCACAAGGATGTGCGCGTTAGGTCGATCGAGCAGGGATGCGAGTAAGACCGGCCCGTGGCAATTGTGCGGAGCGAGGGGAGCCCGCAGGGCCAACGGAACGGGGGTGCCCTTTCTTTTGGTTAGCTTTTCTTTGGGCAAACAAAGAAAAGTAACTCGCCAGCAGGCGAAACCTGCATTGAAAAATTGCCTAAAGAAAAAACGACGAAGTTAAAACCTCTAGATTGCCGCGTTCGCTACGCTCCCTCGCAATGACGAGGTATCGATCTTGCTTCACACGCAATGACGATAGATAAAAAAATCCCCATACCCGTTGCCAGGTATGGGGATTTGCTTGCCGTTGCGAGAGGCGAACCCCTCGCTAGACAGTTACTTACGCCACTTCGAAGTTATCGATCATGGCTTGGGTGGCTGCCATATCGGCGGCTTCCATGCTGTCGTCAGAGAAGCCATCGTCGCTGGAGTCTTCAAAATCAGACTCTTCAGTAACAGCCTCTTCGTCTGACAGTTCTGTGAACATGGCAGAAGCTGACATAACCGGGGCCGGGGTGTTGAGCACCGCGAAGTTGGCTTCTGTCAGGTCGTCCGCATCGACACCGGTGAGGGTGATGACATCACCGTTACCGAAGTCGATCACAGCGTTGCCGCCGTTGTTCACCGCCAGGGCCAGAGCCGCTGCAGCGTCGGCTACCAGGTCGTTCACCTCAATCACGTCGTTGTCGACGTCAAAGTCGGTGACGGTGTCGGCATCGCTGCCTTCACGAACCACAAAGGTGTCAGAACCTGCGCCACCGGTGAGGGTGTCGTCGCCCGCCAGGCTGTCTAGCACGTTGTCGCCATCGTCACCGGTAAGGCTGTCGTCATTGTTGGAACCGGTGAGGTTCTCAATGCTGATCAGCGTGTCGGTGATGGTGGCACCACTGGGTGCTTCGTAGCTGGCTTCGCCGTCAACCAGGCTCGCAGTCACTGCCGAGCCAATGTCGGAGAAGTCAGCCGTGTCGATGCCTTCGCCGCCGTTGTTGATGTCGGCACCGCCGCCACCGCGCAGTACGTCGTTACCGCTACCGCCCAGCAGTTCGTCAGCTCCGGCACCACCGATCAGCTCGTCGTTACCAACGCCGCCGTCGAGGATGTCGTTGCCTTCGCCGCCGTCGAGCACATCGTCACCACCTGCTGCCAGGTTGATTTCAATGCGCAGCAACTGTGGGTTGCCGTTGGTGAAGTCGCCGATAACCGGGTCCACAATGGTTCCAGCCGCGGTTTCTCCGCCGAGGATGTTCACAGGCGTGGCATCCGGGTTACCCACCGAGCCGTTAAAGCCTGGGTGAACGCTAACAACACCGTTTTCAGCGGTGCCCTGGTTGCGAGCGGTCTGGTTGAGGAAGGCAGCGCCTTCTTCGTTGTTGACCTCGGTGCCCGCGTCCAGTACGTCGCTGCCAAAGCGCTCGATCACCAATGGCCCGATGAAGTTGCCATCGGCGTCGAAGATCGGATCCGCCAGAGCGTCGTCCGGTACTGCCAGGAAGGCGTCGTTGGACGGAATCACCATGGTGGCCCAGGTGAAGAAGCCCTGACCGACCAGATCGGTGTTCACGTTCAGCGTAAAGCTGGCGGTTTCACCTGGATCAATCGGTCCTGGTGCGCCTGCGCCCAGTCCCAGAATGGTGGCGTCAACGCCGTTTTCACCCACCTGCTGGTTGAACTCAGCGGCGATGCCCTCAATGGAGCCGTCTTCCGCCAAGCGTTCCAGGCCAACACTGGCTGCTTCACCGGCATTGAACAGGTCGAAGTTAGCGCCGTCGTGGAAACCGAACCACACTGGTGTGAGGAAGGTGCCACCGGCGGGCAGGGTGTTGGTGATGGACACGGTAATGGCTGTGCCGTCGCCCACCGCGTCGCCGCGCAGGATGTCGTTGCCAGCGCCACCAGTGAGGGTGTCGTTACCGGCACCACCCGCCAGCAGGTTGTCTTCACCGTCGCCGGTCAGATCGTCATCGTTTACAGAGCCAGTCAGGTTCTCGATGCTGATCAGGGTGTCGGTGATGGTCGCACCGCTGGGCGCTTCGTAGCTGGCTTCGCCGTCAAGCAGGCTGGCTGTGATGCCAGAGCCAATGTCGGAGAAGTCGGCTGTATCGATGCCTTCGCCACCGTTGTTGACATCGGCACCGCCGCCGCCGCGCAGTACGTCGTTGCCTTCACCGCCTTCCAGCACGTCAGCGCCGCCGCGGCCGACCAGCAGGTCGTCACCGTTGTTGCCGGTGAGTTCATTGGCGCCACTGTCGCCGAATAGCTGGTCGTTCTGACCGGTGCCATCCAGGTTCTCGAAGTTGGAGAAGTTCTCGAACACAGTGGTGGTGGGGTTGGGTTGGTAAGATGCCGAGCCGGAGTTCAGGTCGGCAACCACGCCCACACCGATGGTGCTGAAGCTGTTGGTGTCGATACCGTCGCCGCCGTCCAGGCTGTCGGGGCCACCGCCACCGGCGATGAAGTCGTCGCCGTCGCCACCTTCGATGGTGTTGGCAGCAGCACCGGTCGCAATGATGGTGTCATTGTTTTCGGTGCCCTCGATGGCTTCGATACCAGTGAAGCTTTCGTTGATCACGTTACTTGGATTACCGCCACCAAGGTAGGAGGCTGTACCGGTACCGTCTGCGGCCAGGTTCACTTCAACACCGCCTACTTCTGCGTCAACACCCACATTGATGTTGGAGAAGTCGTTGGTATCGAAGCCTGCACCACCGTCGATGACGTCGGTACCACCGCCGCCGGCAATGCGATCGTCGCCGTCACCACCACTGATGGTGTTGGCGGCTGCGCCGCTGGCAATGATCACATCGTCATCACCGGAGCCGATGATGTTCTCGATGGAGGTGAGGGTATCGGTTTCCACCACTTCGGCAAATACATCGCCATCCATAGTGTCGCCGTTCACGTCACCGCCGGCGTCTTGCACCACATCCAGCACAACTGGGCCGTTTTCGCCGCGCACATCGTTGTGGATGTGGATCGCTGAGAACACCGCTACTGGCAGCAGGTCGGAGGTGGCCAGACCGGTCACGCTCAGGTCTGCGGAGTAGCTGATGGTGCCATCCGGTGCAACCACAACGGTCAGGGTGCCTTCGCCGGTTGCCTCAGAGTCAGAGGTGGGGCCAGGCTCCTGAGCCGCATCCAGAGAGGCAGACAGAACCAGAGTGCGAGTACCATCTTCTGCGGTGTCGTCAGACACGATGGTGTCCAACTGTCCGCGAATCTCACCGCCGTTGAAATCGTTGGTGTGGATGTTGAAGTACAGATTGCCCGCTTCCGCTTCGGTGACAAAGTCGCCAGACAAGTCCGGGTTCAGAGTGGCGGCGGGGCCCAGTGCTGCAGGATCGACCACAACATTCTCAACCATCACGCTGAAGCCGGTTTCGCGAGTGGCGGTACCGTTGCCCATGGCATCCAGCATGACAGTGACCGGCACGTCCAGATCGGAGAAGTCGGCGGTATCAAAGCCGTCACCGCCGTTCAGATCGTCGTTGCCGAGACCACCTTGAACGGTGTTGTCTTCGTCGCCACCGATAAACTGGTCGTCGCCAGAGCCCAGCAGTACAGACCCTTCCAGGGTGCCTGCAGAGCTGTCCACTACCAGATCGCCCGCTGCACCAGAGGCATCGATGGCAACGCCGTTGCCGCCGCTGATGGTGCCGCTGTTGACGATGGTGCTGCCGTCGGCATTGACGCCTTCTTCAATCAGGATGCCGGCAGCCTCTTCAGAGCTGATGGTTCCTGAGTTGTTGATGCTGGTGCTGAGGCTTGCTTCCTCTTCGCCAGAACCGTTGAAGAAGCGTACCCCGGCGTTGGCTTCGCCTTCGCCACGGCCGTCAATGGAGCCACTGTTGGTGATGCTGATGTTTTCGCTCAGAGAATCTTCGGAAGCGGAGCCCACCTGAGTGGAAATACCAGAACCGCTGTTGCTCTCTCCGGCATCGATGCTGCCGGTGTTGATGATGGAAACATCATCGGCAGTGCCATCCAGGTACACAGTACCATTGCGCTGGTCACCGGTGCCGACCACTTCACCGTCATTGGTAAAGCTCAGGCCTTCACCGTCGATATTCACAGCGCGGCTATCACTGCTGATCACACCACCATCTTGGTTAACCACAGAACTACCGCTGTGGTCACCAGTACCAAAGTACAAGCCATTGTTAACGCCGGAAATGGTGCCGGAGTTGGTCAGCATGCCTTGGAAGTTAACGCCGTTAGCAACCCGTACGCCCGCTGTTGGGCCTACGGCGCTTTCGGAGTCGATGCTGCCAGAGTTGTCGATAGAGCCAACGAAAGTAGCACCGGTGTTAAACAGGCGCAGTCCGTCACCGGCCACACCCTGGTCGGCAGCGCCCTGACCACGACCTTGCAGAGTATCCCTGTTAAAGATAGAGGCGGCAGTTTCACCTTCCGCACCCAGTTGCAAAGCAATGGCCGCACCGTTGTTACCTTCGCCCGCATCCACCAAACCACGGTTATCAATGGCGTAGTTGTTGGCGGTGGCGTCGGAGTAGATGGTGCCGTTGCGTTGGTCGCCAGTACCCAGTACCCGACCTTCGTTGATGAAGACGAGCCCGTCGCCATCGATATTCACCGCACGGCTATCGCTGCTGATAACACCGTCTTCTTCGTTGAACACCAAGCTGCCAGTGTGGTCGCCAGTGCCGAAATAGAGGCCGTTATTCACGCCAGAGATGGTACCGGAGTTGGTCAACTCGCCCTGGAAGCTCACACCGTTGCTGAAGCGAACGCCCGCTGTGGGGCCCACTGCGCTTTCGGAGTCGATGCTGCCAGAGTTGTCGATAGAGCCAACGAAAGTAGCGCCGTCGTTGAACAGGCGCAGCCCGTCACCGGCAACACCCTGGTCAGCAGCACCTTGGCCACGACCTTGCAGGGTTCCGCTGTTGATGATGGTGGCGTCAGTCTCGCCTTCCGCACCCAGTTGCAAAGCAATGGCCGCACCGTTGTTGCCTTCGCCCGCATCCACCAAGCCGCTGTTGTCGATGGTGTAGTTGTTGGCGGTGCTATCGGAGTAGATAGTGCCGTTGCGTTGGTCGCCAGTACCCAGTACCCGGCCTTCGTTGATGAAGGTGAGCCCGTCGCCATCGATATTCACCGCGCGGCTGTCGCTGCTGATGATACCGCTGACTGCGTTGGTGGCTACACCACCGGAGTGGTCGCCAGTGCCGAAGTACAGGCCATTGTTGGCACCTGAGATGACGCCCAGGTTTTCTATTTCACCCTGGAAGCTGACACCGTTGGCCAGACGAACGCCCGCTGTTGGCCCCTGAGTACTTTCCGAGTCGATAGTGCCAATATTCACCAGCTCGCCGACAAAGGTGGAGCCGTCGGTGAACAGGCGCAGGCCATCGCCGGCAACCCCCTGATCGGCAGCGCCTTGACCACGACCTTGCAGGGTTCCGCTGTTGGTGATGGTGGCGTCAGTCTCGCCTTCTGCCCCCAATTGCAGGGCAATAGCCGCACCGTCGTTGCCTTCGCCAGCGTCAACCAAGCCTCGGTTGATGATGGTGTAGTTGTTGGCGGTGCCGTCGGAGTAGATGGTGCCATTGCGCTGGTTACCAGTACCTAGTACGTCACCGTTGTTAACGAAGGTCAGGCCGTCACCGTCGATATTCACCGCGCGGCTGTCGCTGCTGATCACACCACCTTCTTCATTGGTGGCCACACCGTCGGCGTGGTCGCCAGTGCCGAAGTACAGACCGTTATTGGTGCCGGAAATGGTGCCAGCGTTGCTCAGGTCGCCCTGGAAGTTGACATTGTTCTGCACAATCACGCCAGCGCGAGGGCCAGTGGCCGCTTCGGAGCTGATGGTGGCGCCAGACTCGTTAGTGATACTGCCAGAGAAGGTGGCAGACTCATCGCTGGTGAACAGGCGCACACCGCTGGACTGGTTGTTGGCAGAGGAGTCCGGATCAACATCGCCACGGCCAATAATGTCACCGGAGTTGGTAACCGTGTGGCTGTCGTCGCCGCTCAGTTGCAGGGATACCGCATCGCCATTATTGCCTTCGCCAGCGTCAATGGTGCCGCTGTTGTTGATGGTCACATTGTCAGCAGTTTCGTTGCTGTAGATCACGCCGTTGCGTGGGTCGTCACTGGTCACGATGCTGCCGCTGTTTTCTATGGTGACGTCGTCGCCAGAGATGTTAACGCCACGGCTGGCGCTGGTGATGGTGCCGCTGTTGGTGAGTGAGCCACCGCTGGAGTCTGCAGCAAAGTTGACGCCGTTGAAGGCGCCGTCGATGGTGCTGCTGTTTTCCACAGACACGTTATCGCCGTTCACCAGAATGCCGTTGTTGTCGGCACTCCAGGGGCTGTCGTTCACGAAGTCCACGTTGTCGCCAACAATTTGTACCGCGTTGTCGTTGGCGCCAGTGATGATTTCGATGGAGGTTAGAGTATCTACTTCCACCACTTCGTCGAACACGTCGCCGTCAACAGTGCCGCCAGCGTCTTGTACGATGTCGGTGATTACCGGGCCGTTACTGCCCGCTGGTGCGTTGTGCAGGTGAATGGCGCTAACACCAGCCACTGGCAGCAGATCGGTGGTGGAGATGCCGTCTACGCTCAGTTCAGAGCTGTAAGTTACGGTGCCGTCTTCAGCAACGGTAATAGTCACTGTGCCGGTGCCGGTTGCTTCGGAATCGGAAGTATTGGGTGGTGGCTCTTGAGCACCGTTCAGGGTGGCTTCCAGCACGATGGTGCCTACGCCGTCCACCAGATTATTTTCCACAACCAGCAACTGACCGCGAATTTCACCGCTGGGGAAGTCGTTGGTGTGAATGTTGTAGTACAGGTTATCCGCCAGTGCTTCCGCCACCAGGTCAGCTGGGCTTTGCTCGGTGGTCAGTGAGGCCAGAGGCTGATCCATGTGCTCTACGGAGAAGCCGTCTTCGACTTGCTCAAAGACATCGCCGTCGGTGCCTGCGCCGGCGTCTTGAATCACGTCCAGCACAACCGGGCCGTTGGAGTCGCGCACGTCGTTGTGCAGGTGAATGGCAGAGAAGCCCGCTACCGGCAGCAGTTCGCTGGAAGCGATGCCAGTTACCGACAGGTCGGCGCTGTAAGTGATGGAGTCGCCATCGATGACGATGGTTACGGTGCCTTCACCAGTGGCGTTGGAGTCGGAGGCGTCCATGGGCTCTTGAGCCGCGTCCAGAGTCGCAGACAGCACTAGGGTGCGCACGCCATCCACAGTAGTGTCGCTGACGATAGTGTCCAGCTGGCCGCGAATTTCACCGCCGGGGAAGTCACTGGTGTGGATGTTGAAGTACAGGTTGCCGGATTCCGCTTCGGTAACAAAGTCACCAGACAGGCCGGGATTCAACATGGCGTTTTCACGCAGCATGGCCGGATCAACAACCACGCTTTCCACGGAAACACTAAAGCCGGATTCACGGGTAACGGTGCCATTGCCGTCGCCGTCTACGTTGACGATAACCGGCACATCCAGATCGGAGTAATCGGCCGTGTCTACGCCGTCGCCGCCGTTCAGGGTGTCGTCGCCCAGGCCGCCAGTGAGCACGTTGTCGTTGCTGTCGCCGCTCAGGGAGTCGTCGTTGTCGGAACCGGTTAGGTTTTCAATACTGATCAGTGTATCGGTTACGGTGTTGCCGTTGGGGGCCAGGTAGCTGGCTTCGCCGTCTTCCAGGCTGGCAGTGATGGCCGAGCCGATGTCAGAGAAATCTGCCGTATCGTTGCCTTCGCCACCGTCAGTGGTGTCGGCACCGCCGCCGCCGCGCAGTACGTCGTCACCTTCGCCACCGATCAGGGTGTCGGCACCGCCGCCGCCCACCAGGCTGTCGTCGCCCATGCCACCGTCCAGGGTATTGGCACCGCTGTCGCCAGTGAGTGAGTCGTCGTTGTTGGAGCCGGTCAGGTTTTCAATGCTGATTAAGGTATCGGTTACTGTGGCGCCGCTGGGAGCGGCGTAGCTGGCTTCGCCATCCACCAGACTGGCGGTGACTGCAGAGCCAATGTCGGAGAAGTCGGCAGTATCAGAACCTTCACCACCGTCTGTGGTGTCAGGGCCACCGCCGCCGCGCAGGATGTCGTCGCCTTCACCGCCGATCAGGGTGTCGGCACCGCCGCCGCCTACCAGGGTATCGTTGCCCATGCCACCGTCGAGGGTATTGGCGCCGCTGTCGCCAGTAAGGGAATCGTCGTTGTCTGAGCCAGTCAGGTTTTCGATGCTCACCAAAGTGTCGGTCACGGTGTTGCCGTTGGGAGCAGCGTAGCTGGCACTGCCGTCGTTCAGGTCGGCAGTCACTGCTGTGCCGATGTCGGAGAAATCGGCGGTGTCAGAGCCTTCACCACCGTCGGTAGTGTCGGGGCCGCCGCCGCCGCGCAGTACGTCGTCGCCTGCGCCACCGATCAATGTGTCAGCACCGCCGCCGCCAGCCAGTGTGTCGTTGCCTGCGCCGCCTTCCAGGCGGTTGGCACCGGCGTCACCGGTGAGGGAGTCGTCGCTGCTGGAGCCGGTGAGGTTTTCAATATCTATCAGGGTGTCGGTTACGGTGTTGCCGTTGGGGGCCTGGTAGCTGGCGTCGCCAGAGTTCAGGTCGGCGGTAATGCCTGAGCCGATGTCGGAGAAGTCGGCGGTATCCACACCTTCGCCACCGTTGTTGATGTCGGCACCGCCTCCGCCGCGCAGTACGTCGTCGCCTGTACCGCCCAGTAGTGTGTCGTTGCCAGCGTTACCGATAAGTGTGTCGTTGTCGGCACCACCGTCAAGAGTATCGTTACCTTCGCCGCCGGTCAGGGTGTCATTGCCGGCCAGGCCTTGAATGTTGTCATCGCCGGCGAGGCCGTCGATGTTGTCTGCCATGGCGCTGCCCACCAGGTTGTCGTCGCCATCGCTGGGGCCGCCGTCGCCATTGTTGCTGGCAATAATGGCTGCTGCGCCAACTACACCGGCACCTATATACAGCAGGTTATCAGATACCCAGCTGGCGGCACCGCCCAGGGCACCGGCTTCGGCCAGTTGTTCCATGGCTTCGGCGCTGACCAGCACTTTGCCGTTTTCAACAGAAACGTCTTTGGCGGCAACTTTAACCACGTCGCCGTTTTCGAACACCAGTTCGACACTGCCGTCAGACAGTTGTTTAACTTTTGCTACCCCTTTGATGGCATCTGCTTGTACGTATTCTTTGCCATCGGCAGCGGATGCTTGGCCGCTAATGCCGAGGATACCGAGAATGGCAGCGGGGGCTGCGTACTTACCCGGCTTGTTTTTGGAGCGCTTACTCATGGGTTGATCTCCGTTATTTGGATTTGAAAAGTGGGCAAAAACTGCTGTGCCCGAATAACAAAAAGAAATATCTAGGGGAGCGGCGCAATGCGGGTGGCATGGGTAAGTCCGGGCATTGGGAGTTCCGATAGATACCCAGTGAGTTGCATTAGAGGTGTAATCGGTTCAATGGAGCAGGAGATTTGTTTTTATTTTGCTGGTGAGCTCGGCACATGACCCCGATAGTGCTGGTTGTGACACGACGTGAATCTGATTTTTCTGCGCAAACAAAAAAGCCGCTTCACATGGAAGCGGCTTTTGGGGGTAGGCAGGTATTACTTTATAAAAAGTTACTTGCCGAGCACGTTTGGCCAGTTGGTGTCCGCGCGCTGGATGTTTCCGGGGATATCCTTTTTCCACTTTTTCTGAACGCCTTTGCTCAGGTTGAGGTACAGCTTGCCATCAACGATCTTCCAGGCGTGTGGATTAGTGGGCTTGGTGAAGTTGTGTGATACCGCAAATGCGCAGTAACCGCCATACTGAGGGGCGTACTTCTCCGGGTTGGACAAAAAGGTTTGCTTGTTCTCTTCGTTGGCAAAGTGCCAGGTAGCGCCGTTCCACTGAGCAGTGATGTCTTGGGAACCAAATACCGCGTCAGCGCCTTCTTCAAGAGAAAAGTAAGCTACTGGGTCAGCACCCTTGATAGCGCCTTTTTTCTTGTGAGAGTATACCTCTGGGTCTTTGGCAAATGCGCCAAAGGAAAGAGTCAGCAATGCCAGTACGGCAATAAAACGTTTCATAGTCAGTGCTCCATTAATAAGTGCACCTAGGACGGATATAGCGGCAAAAAGTTCCAAAGGGTTGAAAGTAAACTTTTGTCAACGGGACAGAAGTCAGCGATCACGCAGCAAACGCTGCTTTTCCCGATCCCAGTCCCGGCGCTTTTCGGTTTCCCGTTTATCGTGGTCTGCCTTGCCTTTGGCGAGGGCAATTTCGCATTTCACCAGGTGCTTTTTCCAGTACAGGGCTGTGGCCACACAGGTGTAGCCTTTTTGTTGAACAGCCTGAAAGATCTTTGCCAGCTCGCGGCGATTGAGCAGTAGCTTGCGGGTGCGGTCCGGCTCGGTCACGTAGTGGGTAGAAGTGGATTGCAGAGGTGTAACGTTGGCACCGATCAGCCAGGCTTCGCCATTTTGCAGCAGTACGTAGGTATCGGTGAGCTGTACTTTGCCCGCACGCATGCTTTTCACCTCCCACCCTAGCAGAGAAATACCCGCTTCAAACTTATCAGTGAGGTGGTAGTCGTGGCGAGCACGCTTGTTTAATGCAATGGTGCCGCCGGTATTTTGAGGTTTTTTGGTCGCTTTCTTTGCCATGGCGGGATTATACGGACTGAGTGCCAAGATGCTATGCCTGTGCCGTTAGCGAGATACCCGTTACAATCCCTGATACATAACGGAACAGCTATTTATGGTTGAGCGCAACAAATACCTCCACGGTGTATGGCAGGGCCCTTGGTATTTTATTGGTGCCACGGTGTGCGCCAGTGCTGGCCTTGGTGCATTGTGGTACTTCCCCGCTGCGGTCTCCGGCAGTGATGCCAGCTTGGTGACGCTGTTTTATGCACTGTTTCTGGTTTTGCTCGCCTGGCCTTTGCTGCTGGCCGAATCTGTTCTCGGTCGCAGGGGGAGGCAAAGCCCGGTTAATACCATGCGCTACTTGGTGATGGAGTCGCAGCTATCTCCGGCTTGGCGAGCCATTGGTGTGGTGGCAACTCTGTCCGGCGTATTGATGGTCTCCTGGTTTGCACTGCTGGCAATATGGGCCGGGGATTATTTCTGGGATATGACCAGTGGCGTGATGCAGGGCCAAAACCTCCGATTTGCTATTGAGCATTTTAATGAAGTTCGCGAACAGCCCCAGCAGGCGCTGCTTCGCTGTGGCCTGTTTTTGCTGTTGGTTGCTATGGTGTCCATGGGGGGCGTGCGCCGTATTGGCCGTGTGTTGCGCCACTTGGTGGCATTGTTGATTTGGCTGCTGGTGTTGGCGGCGGTATTGAGTGTGGTAAACGGTAACTGGTTGGCTGGTTATTACCACTTGTTTGACTTGCCTCATGTTTCCCTGGCCACTGGGCAGTGGCTGGCCAGTGCTGCAACGGCGTTGTCAATGGCTTTGCTCACTTGTGCGTTGGGAGTGGGTGCTGCATCTGCCTTTGGCGCTTATTTGCCAGAACGTTCCCGATTGGCCAAAAGTACGTTGCTGGTGGTGTTGGTGGTGGGGCTGTTTGCTTATACGGTTGCTTTGACCATACATGCGACGGTGCTTGCAGAACCCGCTCGTGCAGTGATGGAGGGGCAGTCCATGGATGGCTTGAACATGCTTTTTGTGGCGTTGCCCATCAGCTTTTCGAACACCGCTTACGGATTGTTTCTGGGTGGTCTGTTTTTCCTGTTTATCGCACTGGCTTGTTGGGGCAGTGCCATTGCGCTGTTGGAGCCGGCGATTGCCTGGTTGGTGGAATCTACCCGCTGCAACCGCTTTTTTGCGTCTTTGTTGGTGGGGCTGATCTGTTTGGGACTTATGCCCACCAGTTTTTACACACTGGATAGAGGTGGTTACGGCATTGTTGAGCAGCTATGTGGCTACCTGCTGCCTCTGGTGGGTTTGCTTGTGACGTTGTTTGTAGGCTGGCGTTTGCCGCGTAATGTGTTGCGAGAAGCCTTGTTTGATGAGCCTCGAATCCTGTTTTCTATCTGGTATGGTCTGTTGCGCTATGTTTTGCCCATTCTGATGATTATTATGCTCGGCCACAGTATTTATCGTCATTTGATCAACTGAAGGTCCTTAATATGGGCACAACCATAGAGCGCAGTGCCTTGGTGATGCATTCCGCAGAAGCCATGTTTGATTTGGTCAATGATGTGTCAGCGTACCCACAATTTATGGATGGTTGCGTGGCCGCCAAAGTATTGAGCAGCACCAATAGTGAGATGGTTGCTCAGCTAACCCTTCGCAAAGCCGGTGTGGAGCAGCGCTTTACCACTCGTAACCAATTGCAACGCCCACGGCGCATTGTGATGAATCTGGAGGAGGGGCCGTTTACCGCTCTGGATGGTGTCTGGGAATTTTCCCCATTGAATGATGGTGCCTGTAAAGTCAGCCTGGAGCTGGGTTTTGAATTTAAAAATGGCGCTATCGCCTTTGCTGCCTCCAAATTGTTTTCTCAGGTAGCGAATAACCTGGTGGCCGCGTTGTGTCAGCGCAGTGATGAAGTGTACAAAGGGCAGTCACAATGAGCTTGATCACAGTAGAAGTGGCTTACGCCTTGCCCGAACGTCAGAAAATCATTGAATTTCAGGTGGAGCAGGGTACTACGGCGGTTGAAGCGGTTCGGGCATCGGGCATTTTGGAGCTGTTTCCCGATATTGATGTCGATACGGCCAAAATGGGGGTTTTTGGTCAGGCTTTGGGGACTAAAGGTTTAAAGCCGGCGGTGGAGTATGAGCTGCAACCCCGTGATCGTGTGGAAATTTACCGGCCGCTGACCGCTGACCCCAAAGAGGTTCGCCGTCGTCGTGCAGAGAAAATGCGGCAGCAGCAGTAACTGTGACTCAGGGTTCAGTAACTGCTGGTTTCTGAGAGGACGCGTCGTCGAGGGTTTTGGGGGTAGGGATAAAGTCGCCGCTGAAGCGCACCAGGGAGTCTCCCTCAAAAAACACGCTGAGGCGGCTGGTTTCTTTGCTGCCTTTGCGTCGATCCAGACTGTACAGGTAATCCCAACGGTTGCTTGTGAAGGTGTCTGCAACCAGTGGAGTGCCGAGAATAAAGCGCACCTGTTCCCGAGTCAGACCCGGTTGTAACTGATCAACCATATCCTGGGTAATGATATTGCCCTGCTCAATTACGATTTTGTGAACCCCGGGGAAAGCAAAGTTTTTGCAGCCTGCAATGACAGAGACGAGCAGGATAATCAGGGGGAATTTTGCACAACGGGGCATTTTGGGGTTCCAGAATTAAAAGCGAGCAGGGATAATACCTGTTCGCGAAATCGCTGAGAAGGGGGTAACCCAATGCCGAACGAAAATCAGGAACTGCGCAAAGTTGGTTTAAAGGTCACCTTGCCGCGCCTGAAAATCATGCAGATTCTGGAGAATGCAGAAACCCGCCATATGAGTGCTGAAGATGTTTATCGGGCGCTATCGGATGCGGGAGACGATGTGGGTATTGCTACTGTTTATCGAGTGTTGACCCAGTTTGAAACCGCTGGTTTGGTGATTCGCCACAACTTTGATAATGGCCCTGCCGTTTACGAAATGGATTCCGGTGAACACCATGACCATATGGTGTGCACAGAAACTGGCCAGGTGATCGAGTTTCACAACGACGAAATTGAGGCGCTGCAAGAAAAGATAGCCGCAGAAAAAGGCTATGAACTGGTGGACCACAGCCTGGTGCTGTACGTGAAACCCAAATCGTAGGGCTTCCGACTTTAGTCGAACCTCAGGCCCCTTTCCGAGCCGTAGGCAATAACATAGGTAATTCTCCCAAAACCGCTGCCCCGTTGCAGCGGTTTTGCTTTGGCTACCCTTCGCTGGACTGGGAAGGAGCTTTGTCCACTCAGTGAGGCGAATTGATAGTCGCCCGGGAATAGCTGAAACAGTTCATTGAGGCCCTTACGGCCATTTCTCAGGTAATCCCGATTGACCTCGAACATCACCACGGGTCGGTGTTGTTCTATGGTTTGCTGCAGGCCTGCCAATACTTTGGGCTCGTGACCCTCAACGTCAACCTTGATGAAATTGATCGTTCCCTCAATGTTGTCCCGAACAAACTGATCGCCTACCAGCACATCAACCGTAATATCCCCGGATGTTGATATTTTTCCAGCACCCCAGTTCAGGTTTTTCGGGGTGTCAAACTGCAACTGGCCACTGATGTCGCTCAAGCCCACAGCGAAGGGATGGATGTTGTCAGCGACCCGTGTTTTTTTGGTTAGCCGCTCGAATACCGGCGGGTAGGGCTCTACTGAGTAAACCCGATCAAAAAATTGGGAGAATGCCAGGGAATGGTTGCCTATGTTGGCACCCACATCCAGCGCAGTACCGCCGTTGACCAGCTGTTTTATCAAATTGATGTAGGTGTACTCGTAAAACTGGCCGGTGACATAGGCTACCCATTCGACGTAATTGTCCAGGTGGCCCTCATAATTCACTCCGTTGCAATCAAAGGCAAATTGGGAGCCGTCGCGCTTGATAAACCAGCTGGCAATTTTGCGACGCAGAGAAACCGGCAGGTTGTTGCAGCGGGAAATTTTCAGGGCAGTTTGTTTCATTGGATTGTGTATCCGTACTTTTGGTGTTGGGTCGAAGCTTATTCAGCGGCCAGTTCAAGCATCTCCTGGGCATGAGTACGGGTTTGTTGGGTAATTTTGGCGCCGCCCAGCATACGTGCCACTTCGTCTATACGCTCTGCTGCGGTCAGTGAGTTGAGGGCGGTTTGGGTGGATTCGCCGTCACTGGATTTGCTGACTTGCAAGTGGTGGTGGGCGCGGCTGGCGACCTGAGGTTGGTGAGTGACACAAATGACCTGAGTGTTGTTGCCCAACAGTCTGAGCAATTTGCCCACCACATCCGCGGTGCCACCGCCAATGCCCACATCCACTTCATCAAATACCAGAGTGGGGGTCGTACTGTGTTGAGCGGCCACTACTTGAATCGCCAAGCTAATTCGTGACAGCTCGCCACCGGATGCCACTTTCGCCAGCGGTTTCGGTGGCTGACCTGGATTAGTGGCAATCAGAAATTCTATGGTTTCCAGACCATGGGCGCCGACTTTGTGATCTGCGAGGGGAGTCAACTCAATCGTGAATGCTGCCCCTGGCATAGCCAGTTCTGGCAAGTGGTTGTTGACGGCACTGGCCAGGCTTTGTGCCGCTTGATGGCGTTTTTCTGACAGTTGCCTTGCGCACTCGAAGTACTCTTGCTGCTGCTGTTGCGCCAGCGCTGTTAGCTGCTCCAGATTTTGTTCGCCGCCGCAAAGCTGATCCAATTCCTGCTGCAGTTGCTGCTGTAAGTCGGGCAGCTGCTCCGCATCTACCCGGTGCTTGCGCGCCAGTTGATAAATATCACTGAGCCGCTGTTCAATATCCGCCAATTGTTGTGGATTCAACTCAATGCCGTTGGCGTATTGGCGCAAGCTGGTGCTAGCCTCCTCTACCTGGATACGGGCACTGGTCAGCATTTCCTCTACTTCAGCGATAATTGGGCTACTTTCGGGGAAACGGCTGATAAGGCTGCAGGCCTGGTTGAGGCCGTGCAGCAAGTTAAAATTGTCATCGTCGCTGCATAGGGCCAACAGTTGGTGGCTGTCACTCAGCAGGGTTTCTGCATTGGCCAGCAGAGTCTGCTTGTTTTCCAGCTGTTGCAATTCGCCATCCGCCAGAGCCAGCTGATTCATTTCTTCTGTCTGGAAACTCAGCAAGTCCCGGCGAGCGTCCAGCTCATGGCTTTGCTGGGACAGCAGGTCGAGGCGATCTTGGGTGTCGCGCCACTGATGAAAGCGCTGAGCAACTTCCTGAGTCAGTGTCTGATGGCCACCGTGGTCGTCTACCAAGATACGATAGGTCTCCCGGCGCAACAGTGATTGATGCTGGTGCTGGCTGTGAATATCCACCAGTTGTTCTCCCAGCTGCTGTAATTGTTGCATGGTGGCAAGCTGGCCGTTGATATAACCCTTGGAGCGTCCCTCGCGGGTAAAAATACGCCGTAACAGGCAGCTGTTGTCGTCACTGTCAAAGTCGTTGTCGTGCAACCATTGGTTGGCTGGATTAATGCTGCTGAGGTCAAACAGAGCACTGACTTCAGCTCGCTTGGCACCGTGGCGGATGCGGTCGCTATCGGCCCGCCCGCCAATGGCCATCGCCAGGGCATCCAAGGTCAATGATTTGCCAGCTCCTGTCTCACCAGTAATGGCGGTCATGCCGGTGTCGAAGTCGACTTCCAAGGATTCCACCAAGGTGAAATTTTTGATGTTTAAGGAGAGCAGCACAGGGGGCCCGACAGGTGATTTAACTGGCAAGATCATAACTGGAAAACAAAGCATCGGGCAACGCGCTACGGGCCGCGAATAGCATACGGGGCAACTGCGATCAGCCCCAGCTCCCCCGCCGCTGAAAAAGGGGTTGAATCCGCAAATCTTATCCCCATATAGACCAGCATCAATAATTCAGTCACTGCATGGAGATTTTACGTGTCCAGCGAACAAAAAGAGCAGTCCAAAGAGGCTGTTGAAGAAAGCACTAACGAAGAAATGCAAACAGAAACCGTAGATTGCACAGACAACGACGTTGAGCTTGACGACAGCAACCCTCTGCAAGAGCAGTTGGACAAGGCGCGAGAAGAGGTATTGCGTGCCCAGGCGGAGATGCAGAATCTGCGCCGCCGCACCGAGCGTGACGTATCCAATGCTCACAAGTTTGCCTTGGAGAAATTTGTCGGCGAATTATTGCCGGTGGTGGATAACCTGGAGCGCGCTCTGGCAGCGTTTGAAGAGGGCGACGAGGGTATCGAACTGACCCTGAAAAGTTTCCTGGATGTGCTCAAACGCTTCCAGGTAGAGCAAGTTGCTCCAGAGGGTGAGCCATTCGATCCAGAGCTGCATCAAGCCATGAGCATGGTGCCCAATCCGGATATGGAGAACAACACGGTGATGGAAGTGTTCCAGAAGGGATACACCCTCAACGGTCGTCTGGTGCGCCCGGCGATGGTGGTTGTCGTAAAAAATTGAAACGACGGCATAACCACAGACTTGAAAGGGGTTTTTCAAGCCCCATATAGAGATCAACGAAATTGATTGCGGGGCTCATGCCCCATTAGAAGAACCGGAGAAACAGCAATGGGAAAAATTATCGGTATTGACCTGGGTACAACCAACTCTTGTGTGGCGGTACTGGAAGGTGACAAGGCCAAAGTGATTGAAAACGCCGAAGGCGCGCGCACCACGCCGTCTATCGTTGCCTATAACGATGAGGGTGAAGTGCTGGTGGGTCAGTCTGCCAAGCGTCAGGCAGTAACCAACCCGGACAACACCCTGTTTGCTGTGAAACGCTTGATCGGTCGTCGCTTCGACGACGATGTGGTGCAAAAAGACATCAAAATGGTGCCTTACAAAATCGTCAAAGCTGATAACGGCGACGCTTGGGTTGAAATCAAAGGCGACAAAAAAGCTGCCCCGCAGATTTCCGCCGAAGTACTGAAAAAGATGAAGAAAACCGCCGAGGATTACCTGGGCGAAACCGTCAGCGAAGCGGTCATTACCGTTCCCGCTTACTTCAACGACTCTCAGCGTCAGGCCACCAAAGACGCCGGCCGCATCGCCGGCCTGGACGTGAAACGTATCATCAACGAGCCCACCGCTGCGGCCCTGGCCTACGGTATGGACAAAACTCCCGGCGACCGTGTGATTGCGGTATACGACCTGGGTGGTGGTACTTTCGACGTGTCCATCATTGAGATTGCCGACGTGGACGGCGAGCACCAGTTTGAAGTACTGGCCACCAACGGCGATACCTTCCTGGGTGGTGAAGATTTTGACCTGCGCCTGATCGAATACCTGGCGGACGAGTTCAAAAAAGAGAGCAGCATCGACCTGCACAATGATCCGCTGGCTCTCCAGCGCCTGAAGGAGGCTGCAGAGAAAGCCAAGATTGAGCTGTCTTCCGCTCAGCAAACCGAGGTGAATCTGCCCTACATCACCGCCGATGCCACTGGCCCCAAACACTTGGTGGTAAAACTGACTCGCGCCAAGCTGGAGTCTCTGGTGGAAGAGCTGGTGACCCGCTCTCTGGAGCCTTGCCGCATTGCCCTGCAAGACGCTGGCTTGTCAGCCTCTGAAATCAACGACGTGATTTTGGTGGGCGGTCAAACCCGCATGCCTATGGTGCAGGAGAAAGTGTCTGAGTTCTTTGGCAAAGAGCCCCGCAAAGACGTCAACCCGGATGAAGCGGTTGCCATGGGTGCTGCCATTCAGGGCGCGGTACTGGCTGGTGACGTGAAAGACGTACTGTTGCTGGACGTAACCCCGTTGACCTTGGGTATCGAAACCATGGGCGGCGTTGCCACCCCTCTGATCGAGAAGAACACCACGATTCCCACCAAGAAATCGCAAATCTTCTCCACCGCTGATGACAACCAGACTGCGGTAACCATTCACGTGGTACAAGGTGAGCGCAAACAGGCTGCTGGCAACAAATCTTTGGGTCGCTTTGACTTGGCTGACATTCCCCCTGCGCCCCGCGGTATGCCTCAAATTGAAGTGACTTTCGATATCGATGCCAACGGTATTTTGAATGTACACGCGGCGGACAAAGCCACCGGTAAAGAACAGTCCATTGTGATTAAAGCCAACTCCGGTTTGTCTGACGACGAAGTGGAGCAAATGGTACGTGACGCCGAGGCTAATGCCGCCGACGATGCCAAGTTCGAAGAACTGGTACAGGCACGCAACAACGCTGATGGTCTGGCGCACGCCGCCAAGAAAACTCTCGAAGAAGCCGGCGACAAAGCCAGCGACGAAGAGAAAGCTTCTATCGAAGCTGCCATTGCGGAAGTGGAAGAAGCGGTCAAAGGCGACGACAAGGAAAAAATGGACGAAGCGGCCAAAAAACTTTCTGAAGCCTCTGCATCTCTGGCGCAAAAGATGTACGCCGAGCAAGCCCAAGCCGGGGGTGAGCAGTCTCAGGCTGCCGGTGGCGCTGAAGGAGCTGCTGAACAGCCCGCTGCCGACGACGTGGTGGATGCGGAGTTTGAAGAAGTTAAGGACGAGCAGAAATAAAGCGCAGCTTTATTTTGTTAGGCGTTCGAAACTGAACGTTAGACGCAGCGCGGGCATTGCCCGCGCTTGTGCGTTCTAACTGATAGGCTTTAAAGCTCGTATCTTTAAAATAAAACACGAACTGTCGTCAAACCGATTACAAAAAACGCTGAAATAAAAACATGTCAAAACGCGATTACTACGAAGTGCTGGGTGTGGCCAAAAACGCCTCGGAAGCGGAGCTGAAAAAAGCTTACCGTCGAGTGGCTATGAAGCATCACCCGGACCGCAATCCGGACAATAAAGAGTCTGAGGAAAAGTTTAAGGAGGCCAGTGAGGCCTACGAAGTGCTTTCCGACAGTGAAAAACGCGCTGCCTATGATCAGTATGGCCACGCCGGTGTTGACAGCCAGGGTGGCTTCGGCGGCGGAGGCTTTGGCGGTGGTAACTTCAGCGATATTTTTGGCGATGTGTTCGGCGATATTTTTGGCGGTGGTGGCGGCCGCAGCCGTGGTGGCCCTCGTCGCGGTGCTGACCTCAGCTACACCATGGAGCTGGACCTTGAGGAAGCGGTAAAAGGCGTCGCCAAAAAAATTCGCATCCCTACACTGGTTTCCTGTAAAACTTGTGACGGTAGTGGTGCCAAAAAGGGCACCTCGCCCGTTACCTGTGATACCTGTAGCGGCAGTGGCCAGGTGCGCATGCAGCAGGGCTTTTTTGCGGTGCAGCAACCTTGTCCCAAGTGTCGTGGCCGCGGCACAATCATTAAAGATCCGTGCACCAGTTGTCATGGCCAGGGCCGTGTGGAAGAGCATAAAACTTTGTCGGTGAACATTCCCGCCGGTGTTGATAACGGTGATCGCATTCGCCTCAGTGGTGAAGGAGAAGCCGGGCCAGAAGGTGGCCCCAACGGCGACCTGTATGTGCAGGTGTCGGTGCGTGAGCACGATATTTTCCATCGTGATGGCCGCAACCTCTACTGTGAAGTCCCTATCAGCTTTACGGATGCCGCTCTTGGTGGTGAGTTGGAAGTGCCCACCCTGGATGGTCGGGTGAAACTGAAAATTCCCACCGAAACTCAAACCGGTAAATTGTTTCGTATTCGCGGCAAAGGGGTTGCTCCGGTTCGCGGCGGCGGTACTGGTGACCTGTTGTGCAGGGTGGTGGTGGAAACGCCAATTAACCTCAGTGATGAGCAAAAAGATTTATTGCGGCAGCTACACACCACTTGCTCTGATGGCAAACACTCGCCTCGCAAAACCTCATGGTTTGATGGTGTAAAGCAGTTTTTCGGGAATTAAAACTGCATTTCACTACAATAAAAAATGCCAACATATTCCTATGTTGGCATTTTTTGTGAATGCAGCTTTTTGCTTAATTACAGCTCAGAAGCAGGTACATTCTTGATTTTTTTCCAGTTCTTATCGGCTTTGGCGATATAGCCTGGAATGTCTTTTGACCAGTCGGCTTTAATGCGGTTGTCCAGGTTCAAGTACAACTTGCCATCAACGACTTCCCATACAGTTGGGTCGCCAGCGAATTTTTTGCCAACCGCTGCACCAAATGCACAGTAACCGCCGTATTGTGGCAGGTACTTGTCAGGGTTTTTGTTAAAGGTTTTCAAGTTACTTTTGTTGTCAAACAGGTAAGTTACGCCGTTCACTGTTGCGGTGAAGTGGCCGTTACCTGGAATAGGCTTTTTACCATTTTGGTAAGACACCAGATCGTAACCACCAGCGCCAACGGTGTTGACTGATACAGAATCTGCAGAGGCTACAGAGCCAAACAATAGAGCGGCAGCACCGAGTGCGGCTGCCAAAAAGCCTTTCAATGATTTCATGGTGTTTTCCTCGTCATAAGTGAATGAAGTAGCATTTTGCTGTTGCGTAATATATGGTGGCTAAAACTGGCTAACAATGCCTTTTAGTCCATAATTTTTGTCCAATCGTCCAGAGTTGTGAGATACATGGATACATTGACGAACGTGCTCGACACCCTGCATTTTGGCTCGGCGTTCTACTTTTCCACGGTGTATAGCCCACCTTGGAGCATTGCAATTCCCACTTATAAAAATGTGGCCAGATTTCACTATGTCACTCAGGGGACGTGTTGGGTGCGCATTGAAGGGGTTGAGCAACCCATGCTATTGCGGGACGGTGAAATGATCATTGTGCCTCACGGCTGCGCCCATATTATGAGTTACGAAGCCGATGCAGAACCGATGATGCTCGACGATGTATTGGCGGCAGCCCAATACGATGGCGGTGGTAAATTGCTGTTGGGGGAGCCGGATCCGGTTGCCAGTACCCGGCTGGTGTGTGGTCATTTTGAATTTAGCCAGGTGTACAGCCATCCTTTGATTCAAAATCTGCCAACGTACATTGTGATCAACGAGAACAACAGCAGCGAATACAGCTGGCTAAAAGACTCGCTGCGATTTATGGAGCATGTGGCTACTGAAGGTCAGTTGGGTAGTGAGGCTATTCTCAAGCGCCTCTCTGAAATCGTCTTTATTCAATCCGTCAAACACTGGAGTGCCACCCACCAAATAGATACAGGGTTTGTGGCAGCGTTGAATGATAAGCAGTTGTCCAAGTCCCTGACTGCTTTTCACAGTCACTATTGTGGCGATTGGAGCATTGATCGAATGGCAGAGCTGGCGGGTATGTCTAAATCGTTATTTTCCGACAAGTTCAAACGCTTTTTGAATGTTTCGCCTATGCAGTACGTTGCCCATTGGCGTATGCAAAATGCACAGCGTTTATTGCTGGAGTCCAATCACAACTTGGAACAGATCGCTAATCTGGTGGGCTACGAAACCGTGGCTTCTTTCAGCAAAGCGTTTAAGCGCATACTGGGTGTCAGCCCTGGTGAGTATCGGCGCTCAGATTCGGAGAGCACATCATGAAACACCTGCTGTTTATTACCATAGTGGTTTTTTCCAACACCGTACTTGCTGCCGATCGGTATGTTGGTGACAACTCCCACACCGAAGTGATTTTTAAAGTGAATCACCTTGGCTTCTCCACCACTTACGGGCGTTTTACCAATGTGGAAAGTGAGTTGGTTTATGATCCTCACGACCTCTCCAAATCCGGGGTATCTGCCACTATTTATACCGGTAGTGTGGATGTTGGCCACGGCCCCAAAACGGATCATATGAAACGAGGGGATTTTTTCAACGTGAGTAAATTCCCTGAGATGACCTTTAAGAGTACATCGGTACAGGTTATTGATGATAAGCAGCTGAATGTGACAGGTAATCTAACTTTATTAGGAGTAACCAAACCAGTTAGCTTATACGTTGTGATCAATAAAATAGGTAAACACCCTATCTACCAATCTGACGCCATTGGCTTTTCGGCCACTGGCAAGCTGAATCGTACGGAGTGGGGGATGGATGCCTACGCACCTATGGTGGGCGAAGAGGTGGCGTTCAATATTGAGTTTGAGGGCACTAAAGATGGCTCTGATTACGAAAGTAAATTTGGCCGTGGAGTTCGTAAATAACTTGCCGTTTTTCTGCCAGCCCCTACACTTTGTGGGTCGATTAATACAGAGAACTAATACAGAGAGTTAAGCAATGGTAAAAATTGCAGTGACCGGTGCCGCTGGCCGTATGGGCAAAGCCCTGATTGAAGCGGTGGCCGCCATGCCCAATGTGGAGCTGGGTGTAGCTGTGGTACGCCCGGACAGCAGTTTGCTGGGGGCTGATGCCGGTGAGTTAGCCGGTGTTGGCAAGTTGGGTGTGCCCTTAACTGGCGATCTTTCTGATGTGTTGAGTCAGTTCGATGTGTTGATCGATTTCACCACCATTGAGCTCACACTGGCAAATGCCCGCGTTTGTGCAGATGCAAATAAGCCAATAGTCATTGGCACTACAGGTTTCAACGATACGCAAAAAGCTGAGCTTGCCGAAGCGTCTGCAAAAACCGGCCTCTGCGTCGCCTCCAATTTCAGTACTGGGGTGAACCTTTGCTTTAAGCTTTTGGAAATGGCCGCAAAAGTGCTGGGTGATGATTCCGATATCGAAATTGTCGAAGCCCACCACCGCCATAAAGTGGATGCACCATCTGGCACTGCACTGAGTATGGGCGAAGTGGTGGCCGATACTTTGGGTCGTGATTTACGGCAGGTGGCGGTTTATGGCCGGGAAGGACAGACCGGTGTTCGCGATCGCGACACCATTGGCTTTGCCACCGTGCGCGCCGGGGATATTGTTGGCGATCACACCGTAATGTTTTGCGCCGATGGTGAGCGGGTAGAGATTACCCACAAAGCCCAGAGCCGACAGGCCTTTGCCCGCGGTGCAGTGCGCGCTGCGCTGTGGATGTCCGACAAGCCCAGCGGTTTGTTTGATATGCAGGATGTGTTGGGGCTCAAGTAAAGCCGCGAGCTACGAGCTACGAGCTACGAGCTACGGGCTGCTAGCTGTTTGGTAATACTTTCCAGCGCTTGGTGTTGGTCGAGGCCGTCGCATAGCACCGTAATATCTGCGTATTTTTCATAGAGCGCCTGGCGTTCGGCAAACACATCTTCCAGAGTTTGATCCGGGCGGCGGGCGATGCCTCGGGAGTCGTAGTTGTGAATGCGGCGGCGTAACTCCTCAAGCGGTGTATCCAAAAATACCACCGTTCCCTGCTGTTTCAGGTGGTTCATACCCGGGTCGCTGTACACTGCGCTGCCACCGGTGGCCACCACCATGTCGTGGCAGTCAGTTTTCAGTAGCACGGCTTCTTCAATGCGTCGTAAATTCAGGTAGTCGCTGGAGTCAATAATGTCTTGCAGCGTTTGCCCAGTGTGTACCTGGATGGAGACATCGGTGTCGACAAAATCAAAACCGAGTTCTTTGGCCAACTGAACCCCTAATGTGCTTTTGCCAGCTCCTGGCATGCCAATCAAAATAACGCCGGGTTGATTTTCCATAGGTGTGCTGCCGTGAGTTATCGGAAAGATTGGATTATAAGCAAGCGATTGCCGGTGGGGTAGTAGCTGCGTGCCTCGAGCTTCTGGCTACGAGCAGATCGAGCGAGATTTGAGTTGGTCGCATTATTTGTAATGATTTCCATCGGACAGCTCGCTGCTCACAGCCCGAGGCCCGTAGCTGTTTTAATCCCTGCTGCGATAGTCTCGTGGCGACATGCCTGTCCATTGTTTGAAGGCACGAGTAAACGAGCTGGGTTCTGAAAATCCAGCGATGCGTGATACTTCTTCTACAGAACACTGTTCTTTAACCAATTTGCTGATGGCCACATCCCGGCGGATGTGGTTTTTGATTTGCTGGTAACTGGTGCCGTCGGCGATAAGCCGGCGGTGTAGCGTTTGCGGGCTGATCTTGAGCATCCGCGCGAGCACGTCTATTTTGGGAAACAGCAAGCCGTCGTTAGTGTCTTTGACAATCATGCGCTGAATTTGGGCGGACAGGCTGTGATCTTCACCGGGTATGGTCATCAGGTCGGCGGGTGAGTTGGTTAAAAATTGTTCCAGTTCCAAAGGGGAGCGAACCAGTGGCTTGTCCAGGTAACTGCGCTGGAACACCAGTTTGCAGGCCGGTTGGCAAAAGTGCAGTTGGCAGGGGAATATATGCCGCAATTCCGCTTCGTATTCGGGGGCTGGGTAATCCAGCTCAACCGAACTCAAGTGAATGCTCTCGCCAATGTACCAACTGGGGAAGCGGTGCCAGATCACTAACCAGAATTCTCGATAAAATTGCTGGCTGTCCAGTTGTGGGGCAGTGAAATTGATGGTCACTTCAGCCAGCTCACCATGGCACTCTATGCTCATGGCAATGCCGTCAGTAAACAGGTTGTAAAAGTGAATGCCTTTGCGCAGCAGACCATCGAGGTTGTGGCAGTGGCTGACGGTATCCGCCATCAACGCGAAGGTGCCATTTTTGCAACGGGGCTCCACAAAACCCATAAATTCATCGCCCATCCGTTGCCAGATCAGCTGCACCAGTTTGGTCATCTGGTCGGCGTGAACCCTTGAATCTGGTTCTTCAAGAAGCGCTGGTTGAATGTCTGCAGCCAGCAGCAACTCTTGACAGCTTAGGCCTTGCTTGCGGGCGCCTTGCAGGGCAGCGTTGACATAATGGATGCCGATGGTGGCCATAGGGCTAGATCTACCTTGCGATCATCTGGTTTTGGTAATAAATGACTTCTTTTTTGGCTTTTTTACCTTTAAAAGCGATTAATTTCAATATTTTTGGCAAAAAATGGTAAATTTTTCTATCTGTTTAGCCATTCCGTGTTTAACCTCACACTCGATACTATCTGTTAGTTACCACAGGGGAGAATCAAACGTTGGACTTTGCACTGACTGATGAGCAGCAGATGATTCGCGATATGGCGCGCCAGTTTGCTGACAACGAGCTGGCGCCTGTCGCGGCGCGTCTGGATGAATGCGGTGATCGCGAGTTGTTTTTGGGCGTGCTCAGGCAACTGTCTGAGTTGGGTTTTATGGGGCTCAATATCCGCCCGGAATATGGTGGCGTGGACGCCGGTGCAGTGGCGTTCAGTGTGGCTATTACCGAACTGGCGAGGGGATGCGCCTCCACAGCGGTTACCGTGTCGGTCACTAATATGGTGGCGGAGGTTATTCAAACCATCGGCAATGAAGAGCAGAAACAACACTATCTGCCCAAACTGTGCAGCGGTGAATTTCGCGCGGGAGCCTTTTGTCTGACCGAAGCCGGCGCCGGTTCCGACCCGGCGGGTATGCGCACCCGCGCTGTGCGTGATGGTGATGAGTGGGTGATTAATGGCAGCAAGATTTACATCACCAGCGCCGAATATGCTGGCGTGTTTGTGGTGTGGGCGGTGACTGATAACAATGCTGCCAAGGGTAAGGGTATCTCCTGTTTCTTGGTGGAAGAGGGCGCGCCGGGGCTGAAAATTGGCCGCGCCGAAGAAAAGATGGGCCAGAAGGCATCGGTGACCAATGAGGTGTTGTTTGAAGATTGTCGAATACCCGCTTCTGCCTTAATGGGCGAAGAAAACGATGGCTTTCGCATCGCCGTTGCCGAGCTGGCCGGTGGTCGTATCGGTATTGGCTCGCTGGCACTGGGGGTGGGGCAGGCGGCACTGGATTACGCCCGCCAGCACTTGTTGCAGCGCTACCAGTTTGGCCAGGCACTGTCCAACTTCCAGGGCTTGCAGTGGATGCTGGCGGATCGCTACACCGAGCTGGAAGCAGCGCGCCTGCTGCTGATGCAGGCTGCAGAATTCAAACAACGCGGCCTGACGTTCTCTAAGCAGGCTTCCATGGCAAAACTGTTCGCCAGTGAAAAGGGTAACGATGCTTGCTATACCGCACTGCAAATGCTGGGCGGTGGTGGCTACGTCAAAGAGTACCCGCTGGAGCGTATGGCGCGCGACAACCGCATAACCACTATTTACGAGGGCACCAGCGAAATTCAACGCCTGGTGATTGCCCGTGAGTTATTGAAAGAAGCCAGAGAGCTGAGTTAAAGGATCGAGCTGATGGATATTAAAAACAAAGTCGCCATTGTTACTGGCGGTGCCTCTGGTTTGGGTCGGGCCACTGCAGAGATGTTGGCACAGCAGGGCGCCAAGGTGGCCATTTTTGATCTGAACGACGAACAGGGGCAGCAAGCGGTGGCGGAAATTGGCACCGATAAGGCCGCCTTTTTTGCGGTGGATGTCACCAGCGACCAATCTGTTGAGCAAGCCGTTGATGCAGTGCTCAACCACTTTGGTGGGGTGCACCTGTGTGTGAACTGTGCGGGTATTTGCCCGGCGGCGCGCACGCTCAGTCGCGATGGCGAGCCCATGCCACTCTCCGGGTTTTCTGCCGCCATCAATATTAATCTGGTGGGCAGCTTTAATGTGGCCCGCGTGGCAGCGGCAGCTATGGCTAAAAACGAACCCAGCGGCGAAGCAGGCGAGCGCGGTGTGATCATCAATACCGCATCGGTGGCCGCCTACGAGGGCCAGATTGGCCAGACCGCCTACGCTGCCAGCAAGGGCGGCATTGTTGGGCTGACCCTGCCCATGGCCCGCGATCTGGCGCCCCTGGGTATTCGAGTGATGGCTATTGCACCGGGCATTATGGGTACCCCCATGATCAAGGCAATGCCGGAAAAAGTGCAGGACGCTTTAGTCGCCAATATTCAATTCCCCAAGCGCCTCGGGTTGCCCGGCGAAGATTTTGCCGCACTGGTGGTGCATATTGCGGAAAATGCTTATTTAAACGGTGAGACTATTCGTTTGGATGGAGCGATCAGAATGGGGCCGAAATGATTTCAGCTGCGGGCCTCGGGTTACGGGCTGCGAGCAGATCGAGCGAGGTTGTCATTTTGAGCGCAGCTAAGAATCTCACAACTGGCGGCAAGTTTTAAGTTCATTCGTTGCGCTCGGCGGTGAATCTCGCTGGGGCAGCTCGCGGCTCGTAGCCCGCAGCTCGAAGCTATCTCCGCAACACAATTCCAATCACACCCAAAACCAACCCACTCAAAGCCCCATACAAATGCGCATCCACCGCAGTAGGTACATGGCTGATGGTGGAGACGATCACTTCTTTGCCGGCAAGCTGCTCCATAAACACCTTGATGCCTATGGCCACCAGGATCACCCCGTTAATGAGTGGCATCTGACGCCACTGCAAGATGGCCGCCGCCACCAGCAGGCCGGTGAGTACCCCGGAAAATCCCATGTACCACTTCAACGGGGTGAGCCACAAAATACCTGCGCTGACGCCAACGCACAGCAGCGGCACCAGTATCAGCCAGTGTTTCCAGCTGAAAAATCCCCGATAAAGGCCCTGAAAGAGTATTACCACAGCACCATTAAAGGCCAGGTGGGTCCAGTTGATATGAATGAAGTGACCACTGATTAGACGCCACCACTCTCCGTTGCCTACCGACACACGGTTTAGGGACAGCATTTGCTGATAGCTTGGTGCAATCAGTTGTGCTGCGACAAACAGGGCGCAGCAGATTAACGGAAAGCAGTAGGGTGCTAATGACGATCGCATGGAATCCACTTGTTCGCAGTATCCACAACAGAATGCCGTGCTAAACGTGAACTGGCTGGCAATTCTGATTGCGCTGCTTGATTAGAATGAGCTTTATTAGAAATCATGGGTCAATAATGGACTGTATAGACCATTGTGTGGTCATACAAGATGACTCACTGTGACTGAATCCCCAGATAAGAGGTGGAAAATAATAATGGGCCGGGTAGTGATTGCTGCATTATTTGTTTTGGCTGGCTTGGTAGCCAATACAGTTTTGGCTGCGGACGAAACACCATTGCCACCAGATACGATTACCCTGCACGGGTATCAGTATCAGTTGGCGTTGGAGGAGAATAAAAACCTTCAGGTACAGTTCTCATCGCCATCTGAAGCTCGCCACTATCGCGGCCAACTGGTTGGCCAGCCCCAGAGTTGGGTTCGATTGTCGGAAATTGATGGCCACTGGCAAGGTGTCTTGTCTATAGCGGGTGAAGCCTATGTGATAGATGTGCCGCCAGTGGCTCTGGCTCACAAAGAAGCGCACTCAGTTGCCCACAGCTACTTGATGAATGCAGAGCCGATCTCCTCCTCCCCCCCAGTGGCTTGTGGTCTTGATCACTCTAAAAAGAGTCAGCCACAAATTGCCGAGGCGGCAATAGAGCCAGCCCATTCTGCGTTACAACTTCCCCAGGCTGCTACCTTTTCGAGCTTGTGCCAGAATCGAGTTGATGATGGCGCTGGTGGCCAGGTATGCCTGCTGGCAGAAATGGAATTTGCCTTTGATCAGGCTTTTCAAAGTGAATTCGGTGCCAATGCTCGTGCTCAGGCAGAGTCGTTGATCAATATCGTCGAGGGTTTTTACCGCAATGATTTCGGCATTATTTTTGACACCATTACCCTGGAACTAATCAGCGGCACAGTATTCTCCACCACCACACTGGCCAGTGAAGATGAAGATGGTAATCCTGGCCTATTGGATGATATTCAAGATAAAAAACAGAACGATCAAATTCCGTTTATACAAAATGACCGGGCGTTATTTCACTTGGTAACTGGGCGCAATTTTGATGGTAGTACAGCCGGTGTTGCCTTTGTGGGGGTGCTCTGTAATCGGTTTGGCTTTAGTTCGGGTACGTCACAAGTTTTGAGGCGCTTTAATGGTACACCCAATTTGCCGCTAACTGCTCTGGTTGTTGCCCATGAAATTGGCCATAACTTCGGTGCCAGCCACGACAGCGAAGGAAATAGTTGCAGTAGCAGTGGTTTTATTATGGCTGCATCGGTCAGCGGTTCGGCAACTGGTTTCTCAAGCTGCTCTCAAGACAGTATCACCGCGGAAATCTCCAGTGTCAGTGATAATTTGTTACCCAGTTGCTTTAATTTTCCGGCAGATATTGCCATTGCGGCCAGTAGTGCCAACCCCAGCTCTGCAGTTATTGGTAACGAAGCGGTTCTTGAGTACTCGGTTTCAGTCAGTAACGCTTCTCGCAATGTTGCCGGGGTTCGGGTTGCCGGCTCAGTGCCCGCTTCCCAAGGGCGTTTCAATACCGTTGAACTCAGTGGCCAAAGCTGTACGGTGGCGGGTGATGGCTTGAGTTTTAGCTGCAATGTTAACGCTCCTGCATCGTCTCTGACGTTAATCAGCCGTGTGGTACCAAGTACTGACAATGCGACTTTTACTTATCAGGCAGAATCGACCGGTGATGATCAAATTGTCGATATCAATAATGCGAATAATCAGGTGCAAACGGCTTTGGCGGCCACTGGTGCAGTGACGCCTCCCGTTGCCGCCAGCGGTTTATCCGCTAGCCAGGGTTCCGGTACTGTCGTGGATTTGAGTTGGTCAGATAACAGTGATGATGAAAGTAGCTTTCGTATTGAGCGCCGGGTGGGTGGTGGCAGCTTCTCCAGCTTGGCAACCGTGGCTGCCAATAGCACCAGTTTTTCAGACAACACCAGTGTAGCTGGTATTAACTACGGTTATCGAATATTCGCCGTGAACAGTGGTGGTAATTCTAATGCCAGTAACGAGGCGACCATAACACCAGTAGAGCCTGTACCTTTAGCTCCAAGTCGCTTGTCGGCTACCCTGGGAGCAAGCAGCAATGTGGACCTGAGCTGGGCCGACAACAGCGACAATGAGTCTGGATTTCGTGTTGAACGTCGTATAGGCAGTGGCAGTTTTTCGGTGCTGACTACGGTTGCTGCCAACAGTGTCCGTTTCTCGGATACAACTGCTGAGGCAGGCACAGATTATGGCTATCGGGTGATCGCGATTAACAGTGGTGGGGACTCAGTGCCCACAACTGAGGCCACAATCAGTGTTCCAGAACTATTGCCAGCTGCCCCCAGCGGCTTGTCAGCCAGTCTTGGTTCGGGAAACAATGTGGCCTTGAGTTGGGTGGATAACAGCAACAATGAAGATAATTTCCGCATAGAGCGCCGAGTGGGTACGGGTGCCTTTTCTACTTTGGCCACAGTGGCGGCCAATACCACTGCATTTACAGATACCAGCACAGCTCAAAACACCAGCTACAGCTATCGGGTTGTTTCACTGAACAGCGCCGGGGATTCAGCTGCCAGTAATGTGACCAATATCACCACACCTGCTCCAATACCACCAGCGCCCACGCCGGCACCTGCTCCTGCACCTCCTGCTAGCAGCGGAGGTGGTGGCGCCTTTGGTTGGTTGATGTTTTTTTTGGTCCCGCTGCTGTGGTTGAACCGTCAGAGAGGATATCGCCTGTGAAGTGGGCTGCAGTGACACTGCTGGTGATGGGTTTATCCGGTTGCGGTAGTGCGGTTAACTCTGAATATAACAGCGCGAATTTGGGTGATCAGACGCCTCAACAGCAGTGGGCTAATTTATCGCCGCAAAATTATGTATACACAGCTCAGCGCAGTTGCTTCTGCACCTCTGAATACACTCGCCAAATACGAGTAGTGGTGAGTAAAGGGAGCGTTGTAAGTGCGACCTATCTGGATAGTGGAACTATGGTATCGGCGCAAGTGTTGAAATCTCTGCGCACAGTGGACCAATGGTTTGCTTACATACGCAAAGGCCAGGAAAAGCCATTTCACCAATTGGAAGTCAGCTATGATCCCAAATTGGGCTACCCAACTCGTATTTACGGGGATATCAATGCGCGCATAGCGGACGATGAGCAGACAGTTACTCTTTCGGATTTGGCTATTCAATAGCGTCGATTTGCCGCAAAATGGCATAGACAAAAAGCAGCAACTCACCTAGAATGCCCGGTTAGATTTCCACCGGCCAGAGAGTGCTTGAATCACCGGGCAAATAAATACAAAGCGAGATGAAGCGAATAGCGGCATCTCGCTTTTTTACAGCCTGAAATCAGTGGTTTAGGTACGGTTGGTCGGCGAACTCTGTTTACATTTATCGCCTGAAAATGCACAGAGGATACCGAGTGACAGCTCCCAATTCTGCGATTCAATCCCCCCGCAAACCCGCCATTCTGGTGTTGGAAGACGGTACCGTTTTTCGCGGTACAGCCATCGGCGCCGACGGCGTCTCCAGTGGTGAGGTGGTGTTCAATACCGCTCTTACTGGCTACCAGGAAATTTTGACCGATCCGTCCTACGCCAAACAGATCGTCACCCTGACTTATCCCCATATCGGCAACGTAGGCACCAACGCTGAGGATGAGGAATCCAGTCAAATTTGGGCCGCTGGCCTGGTGATTCGCGACTTACCGCTGTTGGTGAGCAACTTCCGCAGTGAGCAAGCGTTGGATGAGTACCTTCGTGAACGCAATATTCTCGGTATTGCCGATATCGACACCCGCAAGTTGACTCGCCTGCTGCGCGAGAAAGGCGCTCAGAACGGCTGCCTGATGGCTGGCGACGAATTGGATGAAGACAAAGCGCTGTCCGAAGCGAAAGCCTTTGGCGGCCTCAAGGGTATGGATCTGGCCAAAGTGGTGTGCACCTCGGAGACTTACGCCTGGAAAGAAGGTAGCTGGGAACTGGCCTCTGAGACAAACCCCGGTGGTCATCCTGAAAAAACTTTCGACAATCCCTTCAAGGTCGTGGCCTACGACTTTGGGGTGAAGCGCAATATTCTGCGTATGCTGGTGGATCGCGGTGCGGAACTGACTGTTGTTCCGGCGCAAACGCCGGCCAGTGAAGTACTGGCCATGAACCCAGACGGTGTCTTCCTCTCCAATGGCCCCGGTGACCCGGAGCCTTGCGACTACGCCATTGCCGCTATCCAAGAATTCCTGCAAACGGATATTCCCGTATTCGGCATCTGCTTGGGGCACCAACTGCTGGCACTGGCCTCCGGTGCTCAGACAATGAAGATGAAGTTTGGCCATCACGGCGCCAACCACCCGGTGCAGAATCTGGATGACAGTACCGTACTGATTACCAGTCAGAACCACGGCTTTGCGGTGGACGAGGCGAGCTTGCCAGACAACTTGCGGGCCACGCACAAATCACTGTTCGACGGCTCACTGCAAGGTATACACCGTACCGACAAGCCGGCATTCAGTTTTCAGGGCCATCCAGAAGCCAGTCCGGGGCCCCACGATGCGGCGCCATTGTTTGACCACTTTTTTGAATTGATGGAGGCCCGCCGTTAATCGGCGGTCTCAGCGAAACGGGTATTGATCGACTATGCCAAAAAGAACTGATATTCAGTCCATACTGATTCTCGGCGCCGGCCCCATTGTGATTGGCCAAGCCTGTGAGTTTGACTACTCCGGTGCCCAGGCCTGTAAAGCACTGCGGGAAGAGGGCTACCGGGTAATTCTGGTGAACTCCAACCCAGCCACCATTATGACCGACCCGGCTATGGCCGACGCCACTTATATCGAGCCCATTGAGTGGCAAACTGTGGCGAAAATCATTGAGGCCGAGCGCCCGGATGCGGTATTGCCCACCATGGGTGGCCAGACCGCACTCAACTGCGCTCTGGAACTGGCCCGCCAGGGCGTGCTGGAGCAATTTGGCGTTGAACTGATCGGCGCTACCGAAGACGCCATCGACAAGGCGGAAGATCGCTCTCGCTTTGATGTGGCGATGAAGTCCATCGGTTTGGAAACCCCTCGCTCCGGCATCGCTCACTCGGTGGAGGAAGCGCTGACGATTCAGGAGCAGTTTGGCTACCCGTTGATTATTCGCCCCTCATTCACCATGGGCGGCTCCGGTGGCGGTATTGCCTACAACCGCCAGGAGCTGATCGAAATCTGTACTCGCGGTCTGGATTTGTCGCCCACCAATGAGCTGTTGATTGACGAGTCTCTGTTGGGCTGGAAAGAGTATGAGATGGAGGTGGTTCGGGACAGAAACGACAACTGCATCATTATCTGCTCCATCGAAAACTTTGACGCCATGGGCGTACATACCGGCGACTCCATCACTGTTGCTCCGGCGCAGACCCTCACCGATAAGGAATACCAGATTATGCGCGACGCCTCCTGTGCGGTGTTGCGTGAGATCGGTGTGGAGACCGGCGGCTCTAACGTGCAGTTTGGTATTCACCCGGATACCGGTCGCATGGTGATTATTGAAATGAACCCGCGGGTGTCTCGCTCTTCGGCACTGGCCTCCAAAGCCACCGGTTTCCCCATTGCCAAGGTGGCCGCCAAGCTGGCGGTAGGTTACACCCTGGACGAGTTGCAAAACGAGATTACCGGCGGCGCAACCCCGGCATCGTTTGAGCCCTCTATTGATTACGTGGTCACCAAGGTGCCCCGCTTTACCTTTGAGAAATTTACCAAGGCCAACGCCAAGCTGACCACTCAGATGAAGTCAGTGGGTGAAGTCATGGCCATTGGTCGCACCTTCCAGGAATCGGTGCAGAAAGCCCTGCGCGGCCTGGAGGAGGGCAAAGCTGGCTTTGACCCCATTGTGGATTTGTCCGGAAGTGACACCGACACGGCTCTGGCTACTATCCGCCAGGAGCTGCTGGAGCCAGGCTCCCAGCGTATCTGGTACGTGGGTGATGCCTTCCGTGCGGGTATGAGCGTGGATGAAGTGTTTGATATTTCCGCCATCGACCGCTGGTATCTGGTGCAGATTCAGGATCTGATCTTTGAAGAACAAGCGTTGGCTGGCCGCACGCTGGTGGATATCCAACGGGATGAGTTGTTCCGCCTGAAGCGCAAGGGCTTCTCCGATGCACGGCTGGCAGATTTGCTGGGTGTGGGGGAGACAGATGTACGTCGCCATCGAGAGTCTCTGGAACTATTTCCTGTGTACAAGCGGGTGGACACCTGTGCTGCGGAGTTTGCGTCCTCCACCGCCTATATGTACTCCACCTACGAAGACGAGTGTGAGTCACAGCCATCTGATCGCGACAAGATAATGGTGCTCGGCGGAGGCCCCAACCGCATTGGTCAGGGTATCGAGTTCGACTACTGCTGCGTACACGCTGCACTGGCCATGCGCGAAGACGGTTACGAAACCATTATGGTCAACTGTAACCCGGAAACCGTATCCACCGATTACGACACGTCAGACCGTTTGTACTTTGAGCCGGTGACCTTGGAAGATGTGCTGGAAATTGTCCGGGTTGAAAAACCCAAAGGTGTCATTGTGCAGTTCGGCGGCCAAACGCCGTTGAAGCTGGCTCGCGCTCTGGAGGCGGAAGGGGTGCCCATTATCGGCACCACGCCAGACGCCATTGATCGCGCTGAAGATCGGGAGCGTTTTCAGCAAATGATCAACAAGCTGGGTCTGCGCCAGCCACCCAATGCCATTGTTCGTTCCACGGAAGAGGCCATTCAACAAGCCAATGACATTGGCTATCCGCTGGTAGTGCGCCCTTCTTACGTATTGGGCGGCCGCGCTATGGAGATTGTCTACAAGGAAGAAGAGCTGAACCGCTATATGAACGAAGCAGTGCGTGTTTCCAATGAGGCGCCGGTACTGCTGGATTACTTCCTGTCTTCCGCCATTGAAGTGGATATCGATGCAGTGTGTGACGGTGAAACCGTGGTGATCGGTGCCATTATGGAGCACATCGAACAGGCGGGTATTCACTCCGGTGACTCTGCTTGCTCACTGCCGCCCTATAGCCTGCCGGAAGCGGTTCAGGCTGAAATGCGCGATATGGTGAAGGCCATGGCCCGCGAGCTGGACGTGAAAGGCCTGATGAATGTACAACTGGCTTGGCAGGATGGCGAAATCTACGTAATTGAGGTGAATCCTCGCGCCTCCCGTACAGTGCCGTTTGTGTCCAAATGCATCGGCACCTCGCTGGCCAAAGTGGCGGCCCGCTGTATGGCCGATCAAAGCCTGGAAGCTCAGGGCTTTACCAAAGAGGTGGTGCCCACTCACTTCAATGTGAAAGAAGCGGTATTCCCGTTCAATAAATTCCCCGGTATCGACCCCATTTTGGGGCCGGAAATGAAATCCACCGGTGAAGTAATGGGTGTGGGTGAGACCTTTGCTGAGGCTTATGGCAAAGCTCAGTTGGGCGCCAATGACGCCATCCCCACCAGTGGCAATGTGTTCCTCAGTGTTCGTGATCCGGATAAAAGCGGCATTGCTGATGTAGCCCGCGGCCTGATTGAGCTGGGCTTCACCATCGTTGCTACTGAAGGCACTGCAGCGGTGATTGCCGCAGAGGGTTTGGCTGTGGAGAAGGTCAACAAGGTGCAGGAAGGTCGCCCTCATATTGTCGACCGCATCAAGTCAGACGATATTCAATTAATTATTAATACCACCGAAGGTCGGCAAGCCATTGCCGACTCTGCGGCTATCCGCTCCAGCGCCGAACAGCACGGTGTGTACTACACCACGACCTTGGCCGGTGGCCGCGCTGTGGTGAATGCCTTGCAGTACGAAGGTGGTATTAATGTGCGCCGTTTGCAGGATTTGCACGGCGCAGGTCAGTGATTTAAGAGAAGTACTATGAACAAAATTCCCATGACTGCCGCCGGTGAAGCCAAGTTGCGCGCCGAGCTGGAACACCTGAAAAAAGTCGAACGTCCACGCATTGTTGAAGCCATTGCAGAAGCCCGCGAACACGGTGATCTCAAGGAAAATGCCGAGTACCACGCTGCCCGTGAACAGCAGGGTTTTGCCGAGGGTCGCATCCAGGAAATTGAAGGCAAGCTGTCTCACGCACAGATAATCGACGTTACCGCCATCCCGGAAAGTGACAAGGTGATTTTTGGTGCCACGGTGGAAATCATTAATTGCGATACTGATGAAACCGTTAAGTACCAGATTGTTGGTGACGACGAAGCCAGTGTGAAAGAAGGCAAGATATCCTATCAGTCACCCATTGCCCGAGGCCTTATCGGCAAAGAAGTAGGTGAAGTCGTGGTCGTGAATACCCCCTCTGGTGAGGTGGAATACGAAATCGACAGCGTTGCGCATTTGTAAAATACAGGCCTAAAACTCTGCTGCTGTAAATCTTCAGGAACTTTGCCGCCTTTCTCCGTTCAATAGAAAAGCGTTATCGCTTTGTTGTAAATTTTGTGGAGGATAAGATAGTGAAGTTAGCAAGCCTTTTTTCTGGCGCACTGGTGTTTGCCCTCAGTGCAGCCCCTTTTCAAGCGGCTGACGCTTCTGGTGGTTATGGCGGAAGTTCGCGACAAAACTTTCCGAACCCGCAGACCAGGCAAGTAGATCCTGCGTATGAGCGAGGTAAGGCGTTGGTGGCAGGCCGTGAAAAGAGCTATGGCAGTCTGCGAGTATGTATTGATCATGCAAAAACCGGTGAGCCTTCCAAGGTCAAAAGTAAGCATGTGAAGCCCTATAAAAAAGGCGCTGCTCTTAGCTTTGCCAATCAGCTATATAACTGTGAGTCACCGGATCAAAAAATTATTGATGTGTACGCCAGAAACGATTTGGCGGCACTGATTCACTACTTCAACAAACGTTACAAAATGAAGTTACAGTACTGAGCAGATGCATTTTTAACAGCTTCGTTTGTTATTTAAGACCCTCGCATTAGCGAGGGTTTTTTATTGCGCCAATGATTTTGTGTATCCCAGGCGATAGCGAGAGCTATGGCCGCAAATTCAAGGCCAATCGCCCAGACCGGCTGTTGGTACAAGGCGAGTCCGGAGTTTGGCAGATTGATGCCAGAAGCGTAGGCAAGCAAAACTGCCAGCGACATTGTCCAGGTCCAGCGGCTTGGCCATAGCACCGCAAACGGCAATATCCAAATGGCGTACCATGGATTTAGGACCGGGCTGCAAATAAGCAGCATGGCGAATAGCCAATCCCCCCCAGGTAATGTATTCAGGGGTGTCTTAATGTGTTTCCAGGCGTAAATAGCCCAGCCGACGCAAAACAGCACTAGCAAACCCACTTTCACCGCCTGCGGATTGGCGTATGTATACAGCAGCTGATGCAGTGGTGCGTTGAATTGCCAGCCAGTTGCCATCGCTGCCAACCCCTCTGGGAGTTGCCCGCCACTGATCGGCAGCCAGAGGGCCGCCAAAATTGTCGCAAACAGCAGCCAGCATCGCCACTGAAAGCGCAGCAGTAAGGGAACCAGAATAAGTGCAAATACTTTGGCGGCCACTGCAAGGGCAAGCCAGGCGGCGGTGCGATAAAACTGCTGCCGTTTGGTGGTGACCAGTGCAGCCACCAAAGGCAATAGTGCAATAATGTCCGGGTGGGCAGTAAAGGCAAATTCCTTAACCACTAATGGGCACCAGGCGTAAAGCAGAACCGAGCGTACCGGCGCTATTTTCAGTAGCACCAAAATCAACCCGATATCCATCAGTGCAAATAACAGCTGTAGTGGCCAAACTTGCCCGGGCGCCAGTAAATAGGCGGCGGCAAAAATGTATTGGTTGGCCGGGCCGTAAATGGTTTTTACTTCTGGGTGGTTAATGCCCGTTAGCAATTCTTCTTCAATATCCGACAGTCCATCATTGGCAAAGAATTCCGCCGGAGCTTGAGTGTAGGGAGTGCCAGTCTCCACCAACATGCGGCCATCCCACAGAAAGCGATAAAAATCGTCCTCCATTATTGGAAAGCTGGTTGTGCCAATTAACCGGAACAGCAATGCCCAACCAAGCATTGCGCCTACTGTCAACGTTTTGCCTTGATTTTTTCCGAGTTGATACCACAGGGCAAAGCAAAAAAATCCGCAGAAAAAGCTAACGCCCCATAAGTCCCAAAGGTCAGCGCTGCCTTCCTGTTGGGATGACAGGGACAGCCACGCATACCCCAAAGCACTCAGAAAGCCGGCAATATGCGGTGAAAAAAAACCACCAAAAGAAATTTTTTTCATAACCGAGTAGTGAGTGAATAACACCGAAAAAGTTCCGCAAAACTAAATTGCGAAAGTAGAGTCAAACGCCGGGTAAACAACAGTTGGAGTTGAGATGTACCGCCACAAAAAAGTTGTTGCCGTTGTGCCCGCTTATAACGAGTCCGCTGCCATTGGTTTGGTGGTGAATGATTTACTGAAGCTGAAAAATAAGCAGAACGCGCAATTGGTTGATCGCGTAGTGGTGTGTGATAACGGTTCCAGTGATAACACGGCCCAAGTGGCCAGCGACGCGGGAGCACAGGTAGTTTATGAGCCTCGCCCCGGTTATGGAGCAGCTTGTCAGACTGCGATCAAAGCACTGGATCGGCCTGATGTTGTGGTGTTTGTGGATGGTGATCATTCCGTATGTGCTCGGGAAATTCCTCTGCTTCTTGATCAATTGGAGCACGTTGACCTGGTGATTGGCTCACGGGTTTTGGGGCGTTGTGAAAAAGGTGCGCTTACCACTCCCCAGCGTTTCGGCAATTGGCTGGCCAGTGCGCTGATTCGATTTTTTTGGAGTGCACCTGTGACGGACCTCGGGCCTTTTCGAGCTATTAACTATCAGGCATTACAGCGTTTGAATATGGCAGATATGGCGTTTGGCTGGACCGTGGAAATGCAAGTCAAAGCGCTTATACATGGCCTTGATGTTGCTGAGGTGCCGGTGACCACCCTCAAACGTATTGGCGAATCAAAAATTAGCGGAACCTTAAAGGGCGTCATTGGTGCTGCCCGAGGGATTTTGCAAACCATCTTTTCATTATGGTGGCGGCAGCGCAGGGGTAACCTGCAAGCCCGCTCTGTATCACATTGATTTAATTCGGAGACAATTGCAGTGAAGTTGACAAAAATCGTTTCAATGGCTTTTTTATTGAGTGTGTCCATGTTTTCCAGCGCGGCACCCAAGTCAGAGCTGTGGAGTATTTGGGACAGTTCTGTTGAATCAAATTCCGAGGTGATTGATCACAGCCTGTGGCAGCAAGTTCTGGATAAATATTTGCAAGGCGGCCACCCATCAGGCATCAATCGCTTCGACTACGGCGCTGTTAACGAGGAGGGCGAAGAACTGTTGACGGACTACCTGGATTACCTTCAGGAGTTGGATCCCAGAAAATACTCCAAAGCAGAGCAGCAAGCCTACTGGATTAACTTTTACAACGCCCTGACGATTCAGAGAATGCTGGAAGCCTACCCAGTTAAATCCATATTAAAAGTTGGTGGCGGTTTGTTTACCTGGGGGCCCTGGGACGATGCACTGGCGGAAGTGGCCGGTGAGGAACTGACTCTGAACGATATCGAGCACCGCATTCTGCGTCCTATCTGGAATGACCCGCGCCTGCACTTTGCGGTGAACTGCGCCAGCATCGGTTGCCCGAACCTGCAGGCTGCGGCCTTTACCGCTGAGAATTCAGAAGCGCTGCTGGATTTGGGGGCAAAAGAGTATCTGTCCCACAAACGCGGTGCGCACTTTGATGACAAAGGCCGTTTGGTGTTATCAAAAATATTTGAATGGTATGGCATTGATTTTGGCGATTCAGAGCGAGCTGTTATCGAAGCCCTGAGCCGTTACGCGCCAGAAGCGCTGGGGCAAAAAATGCGCGAGTATCGCGGCAAGGTAAAATACGAATACGACTGGGATTTGAATAAGCCCTGATTGCGATACTCTCAATAAAAAAGGCGGCATGGATAAAACCAGGCCGCCTTTTTTGTATTTGGGTATTTTCAGCGCAGCAAGTTGGACAGTTTTGGGTTGGGCTTTTCCGCCTTGCGGTACAGCAGGCCAATATGACCAATGGTTTGGGCCAGCTCCGCGCCGGTTTTGCTGCACACCTCGTCCATGGCCTGTTTTTTCGCGTCCCGATCACCGATGGCAAATTTCACCTTAATCAACTCATGATCTGCCAAGGCGCGCTCGATTTCTGCCAGTACCGCTTCGCTGAGGCCATTGCCCGCCACGGTAACCACCGGGTTCAGGTTGTGCCCAAGGCGGCGCAGGTGTTTTTTATCGTCGTTTGACAGTGGCATGCTGTGATCCTGTAGTTAGCTTGTCACGGAATGACCGTGTATAGTGCGGCGCGCATTCTAACGGAAAACCCGCCAAACCCCTATTTTTCGTTCTATGTCTGATAAGCACAACTTTACAGCTTCGTCATCCAAAGGGGCTAAGTCCCGTTCCAAAAGCAGTAAAGACTGGTTGAGGGAGCATGAATCGGATGTTTACGTCAAGCGTTCGCGCGAGGATGGTTATCGCTCCAGGGCCAGCTATAAATTGCTGGAGCTGTGTGATAAAGACCGGTTGATTCAGCATGGAATGACGGTCGTTGACCTGGGCGCTGCTCCCGGCGGTTGGTCTCAAGTGGCGGCAGAGCGTGTCGGCCATGGTGGGCAGGTCATTGCATCGGATATTTTGCCCATGGATAGCCTGGCTGGGGTGCAGTTTGTGCAAGGGGATTTCACCGATGACGCCGTCTTTGAGGAAATCATGGCGGCGATTAACGGGGTTGAAGTAGACCTTGTAATTTCGGATATGGCCCCCAATATGAGTGGAATGAAGGCGGTGGATCAGCCGCGGGCCATGTATTTGGTAGAATTGGCGCTGGATATGGCAGATCAGGTGTTGAAACCTGGTGGTAGTTTTGCTGCCAAAGTATTCCAGGGGGAAGGTTTTGACAGTTGGCTCAAAGAAGTGCGTCAACGCTATCGGCAGGTGGTTACTCGCAAACCCGATGCCTCCCGCGCCCGCTCTCGTGAAGTGTACATCGTTGCCAAGGGCTTTAAAGGTTGTTAACCCGTGGGTCTGTAAACAGTCGTAAACCCGGTTGAGTCGGGCGGCAATCAGAGGATAATGGATCGCGCAGCCTTTTCTGCGCCCTGTATTGGAAAGAGGTCGGTTAGTTGAACGATATGGCGAAAAATCTCATTTTATGGCTGGTGATTGCGATCATCTTGCTGTCTGTATTTAATAATCTGGCTCCCAGCGGTAATGTGTCTGAGCTGGATTATTCCGATTTTATCGATCAAGTGCGCAGCGGGCAGGTGAGTGAAGTTACCATCAGTGGCCAGACCATCGATGGCCGCACCGGCAGTGGTACACCTTTTAAAGTGGTGCGCCCTGAAGTGCTGGACATGAAGCTGTTGGACGACCTCTACAACAACAATGTCCGCATCAAAGCCAAAGAGCCCGAAAAGCAGAGCATTTGGACTCAGCTGTTGGTAGCGTCTTTCCCTATCTTGCTGATTTTGTTTATTTTTATGTTCTTTATGCGCCAGATGCAGGGTGGCGCTGGCGGTGGTAAGGGCGGCCCCATGTCGTTCGGCAAGAGCAAAGCCAAACTGCTCTCTGAAGACCAGATTAAAACCAACTTCTCCGATGTGGCCGGTGTTGACGAAGCGAAAGAAGATGTCCACGAGCTGGTGGAGTTTTTGCGCGATCCCAGCCGTTTCCAACGCTTAGGCGGCCGTATTCCCCGGGGTGTGCTGATGGTGGGCCCCCCTGGTACTGGTAAAACCCTGTTGGCGAAAGCCATTGCGGGGGAGGCGAAAGTACCTTTCTTCTCCATTTCCGGCTCCGACTTTGTGGAAATGTTTGTGGGTGTGGGTGCTTCTCGTGTGCGCGATATGTTCGAGCAAGCCAAAAAGCAATCCCCTTGCATTATCTTTATTGACGAAATCGATGCCGTAGGTCGCCATCGTGGTGGCGGCTGGGGCGGCGGCAACGACGAGCGCGAGCAAACCCTCAACCAATTGTTGGTCGAAATGGACGGCTTTGAAGGTAACGAAGGCGTGATTGTGATCGCCGCCACCAATCGTGCCGATGTGTTGGATAAAGCCCTGCTTCGCCCAGGCCGTTTTGACCGCCAGGTGTATGTGAGCCTGCCGGATATCCGCGGTCGTGAGAAAATTCTTCAGGTGCATGTGCGCAAGGTGCCAGTTGATGACAATGTGGATCTGCGAGTGGTGGCCCGTGGTACACCCGGGTTCTCCGGTGCAGACTTGGCCAACTTGGTGAATGAGGCAGCCTTGTTTGCCGCTCGTTCCGACAAGCGCCTGGTCACCATGGAAGAGTTTGAAAAAGCTCGCGACAAGATCATGATGGGTGCTGAGCGCCGTTCCATGGTGATGTCCGAGGCGGAAAAAGAAATGACCGCTTACCACGAAGCGGGTCACGCTATCGTTGGTTACCACATGCCCGAGCACGACCCGGTACACAAGGTCACCATTATTCCTCGTGGCGGTGCCCTGGGTGTTACTCAGTACCTGCCGGAAGACGACAAACACAGTCACAGCCGTCGCTATCTGTTGGGGCGCATTGCGTCCGCTTACGGTGGTCGTATTGCCGAAGATATGGTGGGTGGTGCTGATGCGGTATCTACTGGTGCATCCAGTGATATTGAGCAGGCTACCAATATCGCCCGCAATATGGTGACCCGCTGGGGTTTGTCCGACGTCATGGGGCCAGTGCTCTATGGTGAAGAAGATTCGCAAATGCCTGGCAGTGGCAACAAAACCTATTCCGGGCGTACCTCTCGCGAGATCGATGAGGAAATCCGCAAAATCCTTGATGACTGCTATAAAACTGCCGAAGGTCTATTGGAAGAGAATCGAGATGTGCTGGAAGCCATGAAAGATGCGTTGATGGAATACGAAACCATCGATTCGGAGCAGGTGAAAGACCTGATGGAGCGGCGCAAAGTGCGCGCGCCACGGGATTGGCAAGACAGTGACTTTGGTGGCGGCTCATCCGCTGATAAAACTGAGGGAAGTCTGGACTCTGATGACGATAAACCTCTCGATGACAACGCTGCCGATCCAGCTAAGTAATCGATTTGAATAGTATTTATCAGCTCTTCAGCTAATAGTAATAATGGGTGCCTTCGATGGTTATCGAAGGCATTTTTATTTGTTTTATCTGTTATTTCAGTTGAACGGTGGTAGCCGCTCAGCGCTTAAAAAACCCTAAAGTATGCCTCTATCGTTAACTCTAGACAGCCGCCAACCATTGATTATGGGGATACTCAATATTACCCCTGACTCATTCTCTGATGGTGGTCAACTCTACAGTGAGCAAGCCGTTAATCTGGATCGAGTACTGCGCACCGCAGAGAAGATGCTGGAGGATGGTGCCGATATTCTGGATATTGGCGGTGAATCAACGCGGCCAGGCGCCCAACCAGTATCCGTTGATGAGGAGTTGGACCGAGTTATCCCGGTTATTGAGGCAATCAAGCAGCGTTTAGGGATTCCCTTGTCACTGGATAGCAGCAGCCCCGAGGTCATCACCGCTGCGGCTGCTTCCGGCATAGCGTTGATTAATGATGTTCGCGCGTTATGCCGTGACAGGGCCTTGCAGGCAGCGTCAGCAACAGGCTTGCCGGTTTGTCTGATGCACATGCAGGGCGAACCGGGCACTATGCAGGCACAGCCGACCTATATGGATGTGGTGTGCGAGGTGCAAGAGTTTTTGCAAATGCGGATTAATGCCTGCTTGCAGGCGGGTATTGAGAAACAGAATATTCTGGTTGATCCGGGGTTTGGGTTTGGTAAGACCCTGGAGCACAACCTGGCTCTGTTTCGCGCTTTACCACAGCTGGCGGATTTGGGCTGCCCCATCCTTGTTGGGGTGTCCCGAAAACGGATGATTGGTGCGATACTGTCGGAAAAGGGCGTTGATCGCGATCTTGAAGGTCGGCTGACCGGCAGTGTTGCTCTGGCAATGTTGGCGGCCCAGCGAGGTGCTTCCATTGTGCGAGTGCACGATGTCAAGCAAACCGCCGATGCCCTGAAAGTTTGGGCTGCGGTCGAAAAAATCAATAAATAAGGGAGTCTCCCATGGGGGGTAAACGCAATTACTTTGGCACTGATGGCATTCGCGGTACGGTGGGTGAGGGCCCAATAACCGCAGATTTTGTAATGCGTTTGGGCTGGGCGGTTGGCAAAGTGTTCGGTGCAAGAGCCAAAAAAGGCCGCAAGCTGGTGCTTATTGGTAAAGATACCCGGGTGTCTGGGTATATGTTTGAATCCGCGCTTCAGGCTGGTTTGATTGCCTCGGGTGTGGATGTGGGCCTGTTGGGGCCGATGCCGACACCGGCGATTGCCTATTTGACTCGTACTTTCCACGCTCAGGCTGGCATTGTGATCAGCGCTTCTCACAACCCTTTTCAGGATAACGGTATTAAATTCTTTGGCCCTGACGGTTATAAGCTGCCCGATGAGGTGGAAGAAGAAATAGAGCACTATCTCGACCAACCCATGGTCACCGAACAATCCAGTGAGCTTGGCCGGGCAGAGCGTATCGCTGACGCCGCCGGCCGTTATATTGAATTTTGCAAAGCGGTATTACCGCGAGACTTTGAGCTCACCGGTATGCGCATCGTGGTGGATTGTGCCAACGGAGCTACCTACCACATTGCCCCAAATGTGTTGAAAGAGTTGGGGGCGGCAGAGGTGATTGAAATGGGCGTAACGCCCAACGGTGTAAACATCAACCTGAACTGCGGTTCCACCAAACCGGCGGAAATCCAGCGGGCGGTGGTGGATCAAGGTGCGGATTTGGGGGTGGCCTTCGACGGTGATGGCGACCGCCTGATATTTGTGGATCACCGAGGTGAGCTGGTGGATGGCGATGAAATTTTGTACATCATTGCCAATCATCGCCAACAGTCCGGCTTTGGGTGCAATGGCGTTGCCGGTACCTTGATGAGTAACTTTGGTCTGGAGAAGGCCTTCCAGCAAATGGATGTGCCATTCCACCGTGCCAAGGTAGGTGACCGTTACGTCATTGAAACTATGAAGAAGCAGGGTTGGACCCTGGGCGGTGAAAATTCCGGGCATATTGTCTGCTCTGATGTCACCACAACCGGTGATGGGATCGTGTCTGCCATGTTGGTATTGCATGCTCTGAGCGACAGTGGATTGACTTTGCATGAGCTAAAACAGGGAATGAGCAAGTACCCTCAGACCATGATTAATGTGCGTATCAACGAAAAAGTAAACCTCGATGATTATCCGGCGATCGCCGATGCGGTGTCAGCGGCAGAAGCGGAATTGTCTACCACCGGTCGAGTATTGTTGAGGCCATCGGGCACCGAGCCGTTGATCCGCGTGATGGTAGAGGGCGAAGATAAAACCCTGGTGGATCGTCTCGCCGAGCAGGTGGCCGCTGTTGTCGAAACCACCCTGTGCCCAGAAGAGGTATAGACCGAGCAGGGCGTTCCAGAAAACTGTTTCTAACCCCCTTGCGACCGCATGGCAACTCCGCTAAGATTTGCGCCCTTTTTGAGGTGAGCCAAAGCGGCTGAGCTGGTGCTTCCCGCTTGAACTTATCATTGCCGTCGCAACCCATGGAGTTATCGCATGCGCAAACCATTGGTAGCTGGTAATTGGAAAATGAATGGCAGTCTGCAGTCGGTTTCACAACTGGCCGCGGGCATACGGTCTGGCTGTGCTGATATCGACAACGTCGAACTGCTGGTATGTCCACCGTCTGTTTTTATTCCACCGGTTGTGCAGGTGTTGGCTGAAGCGGGAGTGGCCGTTGGTGGTCAGAACCTCAGTGAACACGCCGAGGGTGCGTATACCGGCGAAGTATCTGCGGATATGTTGCTGGGCAGTGGTTGCAGTCATGTGATTGTTGGCCACTCAGAGCGCCGTGCTTTATACGGCGAGTGCAGCCACACTGTTGCGCGAAAATTTATGGCTGCTCAGCAGGCAGGGCTGATACCGATTTTGTGTGTTGGTGAAACGCTTGAGCAGCGCGAGGCTGGCAATACACTTAGTGTTGTTGCAGAGCAGTTGCAGGCAGTGGTTAATGCTGCCGGGTTGGATAAGGTGACCGAGGCGGTTGTTGCCTACGAACCGGTTTGGGCGATTGGTACTGGAGTGACTGCCACTCCGGAGCAGGCTCAGGAAGTTCATCAGGCAATACGCAGCCAGTTGGGCGCGGAGGGTGTAAAAACCCGGATTTTGTACGGTGGCAGTGTTAAGTCGTCCAATGCGGCAGAAATTTTTGCCAAAGCGGATATCGACGGCGCCCTGGTTGGTGGCGCGTCGTTGGATGCAGAAGAATTTTTGAAGATTTGCCAACAGGCACAAACAAATGACTGAAAATTTACTCCTTGTTGTACACGTACTGGTGGCCCTGGCGATCATCGGCTTGATCTTGCTTCAGCAAGGTAAAGGCGCTGAGGCGGGTGCCTCTTTTGGTGCGGGGGCTTCACAGACTATTTTTGGCAGCTCCGGGAGCTGGAATTTTTTCAGCAAGATGACTGCGATACTGGCGACGGTTTTCTTTGTCACCAGCTTGAGTCTGGCGGTTGTCGCTAAAAATAATGTCAGTGTTTCTGAGGACCCTGCTGCCGGCTTGGTGGTAGAAGATCAGCCGGTTGAAAGTGATATTCCTCTGGTTGATGAAACTTCAGGTAGCGCTGTTGAGGATGATATTCCACAGGTTGGCGAGTCTGCCCAGGATGGAGTTGATAAGCTGGAAGAGGAATCTGGCAAGTAATGCAAGTTATTGCCCAAGTGGTGGAATTGGTAGACACGCTATCTTGAGGGGGTAGTGGCGCAAGCCGTGCCGGTTCAAGTCCGGCCTTGGGCACCATCTGTAAAAACCGTCCGACAGGGCGGTTTTTTTATTTTTACAGTCTGAAATAATGTTTTCATTTTTCAGTAAAAAATCCCGGCTAAAATGCTTGACCGAGTACTGGGTGCTCCCTATAATTCGCAGCCTCTTGAGCAGGACGTCATCTGTTTCGGAACAGTGTTTCAAGGCAGACGTTTCTCAAGTCCGGTGCGGGGTGGAGCAGCCTGGTAGCTCGTCGGGCTCATAACCCGAAGGTCGTCAGTTCAAATCTGGCCCCCGCTACCAACTATTTCGTTTTGATGGTTTGGGCTATCAAAGCAGTCGTTAAAGCCCCATTTATGGGGCTTTTTCGTAGCTAAAGGGATGGGTTTACAGGATGTTGCAGTAAGGGCCATTGGCCCTTTTTTTGGCTTTGCAGTTTGTAAAGGCCAGGTGCAGAGCGTTATTGATGAGTGCGAAAACAGACCAGCTGCAACAGCTTTTTGAACCAGTGGTGGATGCCCTGGGCTGTCAGCTGTGGGGCCTTGAATTATTGCTCCAAGGCAAACACATGCTGTTGCGCATTTATATCGATAAAGCCGAAGGCATTGGCGTCGATGACTGTGAGCGGGTGAGCCGCCAGGTTAGCAGCCTGTTGGATGTGGAAGACCCCATCAGTGGAGAATACACACTGGAAGTTTCTTCTCCAGGAGCAGACCGCCCACTTTATACCTTGGCGCAATGTGAACAATTTGTTGGTGAAAACGTTAGCATCAAGTTGCGTTTTCCCTATGAAGGACGCCGTAACTTCAAAGGCTTGTTAAAAGGCATTGAAGAAGGCGATTTGGTGGTGGAAGTGGATAACCACGAGTATCTGTTTCCATTCGACGGTGTTGAAAAAGCAAATATTATTCCCCGCTTTTAACCCTCTTCAATATAACGAAAGTAGAGTTAGCGGACTGTTTGTGAGGCTCGGAAATGAGTAAAGAAATTTTGATGGTTGCGGAAGCGGTTTCCAATGAAAAAGGCGTTTCCAGGGATATTATTTTTGAAGCCATTGAGCAGGCGTTGGCTACGGCCACCAAAAAACGCTACGACGAAGATGCCAATATTCGCGTTGTAATTGATCGCGACAGTGGCGACTACGAAACCTTTCGCTGGTGGGAAGTGGTTGCCGATGATGTCTTGGCAGAATTGGGCACCCAGTTCACCACCGAAGAAGCGGCCGAAAAAGACACTTCATTGAAAGTGGGCGATACCTTCGAAGAGCAAGTTGAAAATATCGGTTTTGGCCGCATTGCCGCGCAAATTGCCAAGCAGGTGATTGTTCAGAAGGTTCGCGACGCCGAGCGTGCACTGATTGTTGACGAATTCCGCAGCCGCGTTGGTGAATTGCTGGCGGGCACCGTAAAGAAAGTGACCCGCGACCACATTATTGTGGACCTGGGCAATAACGCCGAAGGCTTGTTGCCTCGAGAAGAGTTGGTTGGCCGGGAAATTTTTCGGGTCAATGACCGGGTGCGCACTTTGCTGATGGCCATTCGCGAAGAAAATCGCGGCCCACAATTGTTACTCAGCCGTGCTTGCAACGAAATGCTGATCGAGCTGTTTCGCATTGAGGTGCCTGAAATCTCTGAAGAGGTTATTGAAATTCGCGGTGCGGCTCGTGACCCAGGTTCCCGGGCCAAAATCGCGGTTAAAACCAACGACGGTCGCATCGACCCTGTTGGTGCCTGTGTCGGTATGCGCGGTGCCCGTGTCCAGGCAGTTTCCAATGAGTTGGACGGTGAGCGTGTAGACATCGTGCTTTGGGACGACAACCCAGCGCAGCTGGTGATCAACGCCATGGCACCTGCGGAAGTGGAATCCATTATTGTCGATGAAGATGCTCGCTCCATGGACGTTGCCGTGGAAGAGGAAAATCTGGCCCAGTCCATTGGTAAAGGTGGCCAGAATGTACGCTTGGCGTCGGAGCTGACCGGTTGGAAAATCAACGTAATGTCTCTGGAAGAAGCCGAGCAGAAGCAGGAGCAGGAAGCGTCCAACTTTATGGAAACCTTTATGGAACAGTTGGATGTGGATGAAGACGTTGCTGCCGTGTTGGTGGACGAAGGCTTTACCAGCCTCGAAGAAGTGGCTTATGTGCCCTTGGAAGAAATGGCACAGATCGAAGGTTTCGACGAAGACATTGCCGAAGAGTTGCGTGCCCGCGCCAAGAATGCCCTGTTGACCATGGCATTGGCCAGCGAAGAGCAAATCGCCGGTGTCGAGCCAGCGGAAGACCTGCTGACTATGGAAGGCATGAACGATGAGCTGGCGCGCAAGTTGGCCGCCAATGGCATTGTGACTATGGAAGATCTGGCCGAGCAGTCCATCGATGAACTGTTGGAAATCGAAGGCATTGATCCGGTACAGGCATCCGACTTGATTATGGCTGCCCGGGCGCCATGGTTTGCGGAAGAGTAATTTGCTGAAGAATAGTTTGCCGAAGAAAAACTTCGTTGGAAGACTGGCAACAAGACGCAGAATGAAAGCCCGCTGATCGGGCAACGACAAAATATTGAGGAATACGAATGGCAGAGGTGACTGTAAGCGAACTCGCTAAAGTGGTTGGCGTTAGCGCAGATCGTCTGCTCAAGCAAATGCAGGAAGCGGGCCTGAAGCAAACGTCTGAAAGCGACGTAGTCGCGGATGAAGAAAAGCAGACCTTGCTGGCCTATTTGAAGAGCCTGCATGGGGAGAGCACCCGCGAGCCGAAGAAAATCACACTCAAGCGCAAAACCGTGAGCACGCTCAAAGTGGGTGCTGGTAAAAAGGCGGTTGCGGTTGAAGTGCGCAAAAAGCGCACCTATGTGAAGCGCAGCGACGAAGAAATTGCGGCTCAGGCAGAGGCGGAAGAAAAAGCCCGCGAAGTAGAGCCGGAAACCTCGGTACTCGATGACGCCGAAGCCAAGCGCGTGGCGGCATTGGAAGCCCGCCGCAAAGCTCAGGAAGAAGCCGAAGAGCAAGCGCGTCTGAAAGAGGAAGAGGAGCAGCGCAAAGCCGCTGAAGAGGCACAGCTAAAAGCGGCAGAATTGGAAAAAGCCGAGGCGGCAGCGAAAACCAAGAAGCATGTTCAGCACGTTGAACAGGCTGCGCCTGCCCCTGCGGAAGAAGAGAAAAAGCCAGTCAAGAAAAAGCCTCGCCTGGCGCCCAAAGTAGACAAGAACAAGAACCCGGTGGCGTTGGCCGATGACCTGGACGAAGTAAAAGGTATTGTTAAAACCCCGCGCTTGAAAACCGATCGCAAGGCGGCGGTCAACAAGCCGATCAAGCTCAAGGGCGACAACAAGCACAAGTTCAAGCGGCCTACGGAAAAGATTGTTCACGATGTCGAGCTGCCTGACGAAATTCAAGTGGGTGAACTGGCCCAGAAAATGGCTGTTAAAGCCGGTGTGGTGATCAAAGAACTGATGAAAATGGGGACTATGGTCACCATCAATCAGAGCATCGACCGCGATACCGCTACTTTGATAGTCGAAGAACTGGGGCACAACCCGGTTGCTGTTTCCGCCAACGCGGTGGAAGACGAACTGGCTGCGGTACTGGCGGATATGAGCGACAGCGCCGCGGAAGAGCCTCGTGCGCCGGTAGTTACCGTAATGGGTCACGTTGACCACGGTAAGACTTCACTGTTGGATTACATTCGCGAAAGCCGCGTTGCCTCCGGCGAGGCCGGTGGTATTACCCAGCACATCGGCGCTTACCACGTAAATACGCCTAAGGGCATGGTGACCTTTTTGGATACTCCGGGCCACGCCGCTTTCACGGCTATGCGTGCTCGTGGTGCTCAATCTACCGATGTGGTGATTCTGGTGGTGGCTGCCGACGATGGTGTAATGCCACAAACGGAAGAAGCCATTCAGCACGCTCGCGCTGCCGGTGTGCCATTGGTGGTTGCCATCAACAAGATGGACAAAGAGGGCGCTGACCCCGATCGTGTGACTAACGAACTGTCTGCCAAGGAAGTGATTCCTGAAGACTGGGGCGGTGATACTCAATTTATTCACGTATCGGCCCATACTGGCCAAGGCATCGATGAGCTGCTGGAAGCGGTACTGCTGCAATCCGAATTGATGGAGTTGACAGCACCGGTAGACGGTCCTGCCAAAGGCGTCATTGTTGAAGCGCGCCTCGACAAAGGCCGCGGTGTAGTTGCCACCGCCTTGATTCAGGGCGGTACCCTCAGTAAAGGTGACTACGTACTGGCCGGTGAGAGTGCCGGTAAAGTTCGTGCCATGGTGGATGAGAACGGCAAGCCTATTCAGAGTGCTGGGCCATCTATTCCTGTGGAAATCCTGGGCCTGGATGTGGCCCCGGATGCCGGTGAAGAATTTGTGGTGGTGGCCGACGAGCGCAAAGCCCGCGATGTGGCTGAGCACCGTCAACAGAAAGCCCGCGAAGAACGCCAGGCCCGCCAGCAGGCGGCCAAACTGGAAAGTATGTTCGCTACCTTTGAAGGCAGTGAGAAGAAAGTACTGCCGGTGGTGCTAAAAACCGATGTGCGCGGCTCTCTGGAGGCAATTATTTCGTCACTGGCGGATTTTGCCAACGACGAAGTGGCGGTAGAAGTGGTGTCCTCCGGTGTTGGCGGTATCACCGAATCCGACATGAACTTGGCGCTCACCTCCGGTGCCGTGGTGATGGGCTTTAACGTTCGTGCCGATGCCTCTGCCCGCCGTTTGGCGGAAGCTGAGAACATTGACCTGCGTTACTACAGCATCATTTACCAACTGCTGGACGAAGTGAAGCAAGCCCTAAGCGGCATGCTGGCACCGGAAGAGAAAGAAGAAATTGTGGGTATCGCCGAAGTGCGCGATGTGTTCCGCTCGCCGAAACTGGGTGCCATCGCGGGTTGTATGGTTCTTGAGGGCACGGTGTACCGTAACAAGCCGATTCGCGTACTCCGCGACAACGTGGTGATCTACGAAGGTGAGCTGGAATCCCTGCGCCGCTTTAAAGACGATGTTCAAGACGTGCGCAATGGCATGGAATGTGGCATCGGCGTTAAAGACTACAACGATGTGAAAGTGGGCGATCAGATTGAAGTATTTGATATTGTCCAGGTGGCAAGGTCGCTGTAAGCGGCTTTGCCCATTTCGCTTGGTTCGGAATGGCCAGTTCGAGAGTTTGAATGTCTGACTACAGTCGCACCCAACGTATCTCCGACGCCTTGCAGCGCGAGCTCGCAGTATTGATTCGCGATGAAATTCGCGACCCCCGTGTGGGCATGGTCAATATTACCGGTGCGGAAGTGAGCCGCGACCTGTCTCACGCCAAAGTATTTGTCACCTTTGTGGGCCACGACAGCGAAACCGAATCCCGAAACGCGGCCGAGGTGTTAAACGGCGCAGCGGGCTTTTTGCGCAATCAAGTGGCTCGGGTGATGGAATTGCGCGCTACCCCCAAACTGCGTTTTGTTTACGATAAAAGCGTTCGCTATGGCCAAAATCTGGAAGCGTTGATTGAAAAAACCGTGTTTGATGACGCCAAGAAGCGTCAGGCGACTGACGGCGCTGACCCTGAACAAGACAGCGAGAACTAATCTTGGGTAGATGTCGACGCCAGCGCGGTCGCCCGGTGAGCGGCGTGTTCCTGTTGAACAAGCCCACCGGAATCAGTTCTAACGATGCTTTGCAACGGGTCAAATACCTGATGTTTGCCGATAAGGCAGGTCATACCGGCAGTCTGGACCCGTTGGCTACCGGGGTATTGCCGATCTGCCTGGGTGAAGCCACCAAGTTTTCTCACTTTCTGCTGGATTCCGACAAGGGTTATCGCGCCACTTTCCGCTTTGGTATTCAAACCGAAACTGGCGACAGCGATGGTGACATTGTGGCCCAGCAGAGCGCTGCCAAGCTCAACAAAAAAGCGGTAGAAAAAGCCATTGAACCGTTTCGTGGCGATATTCAGCAAGTACCTTCTATGTATTCGGCGCTCAAGCACAATGGCGAGCCGTTGTACAAGTTGGCCAGGCAGGGGATTACCGTAGAGCGTGAAGCGCGTCCCTGCACCATCTTCCAGTACGATTTGTTAGCTTTTCGCTCTGGTGATGTGGCAGAAGCGGATGTGTTTGTGCACTGCACCAAAGGCACCTATATCCGCACCCTGGCGGAAGATTTGGGTGAAGCGTTGGGCGTGGGTGCCCACGTATCCATGTTGCACCGCACTCAGGCGGGCCCTTTCTTTGAAGACGACGCCATTGAGCTGGATGAGTTGGAACGGTTGCGGGAAGGCAAGCGTGGTGAAGATATGGACTACCTGCTGTTGCCCACGGAAGCGGCGGTGGCTGATCTGCCTGAGTTCGATTTGCCTGAAGAGGTCACCTTTTATTTTCGCAAAGGCCAGCCAGTAATTTGCCCACAGGCCTACCGCGACGGGGAAGAAGGCGATATAGTGCGCATCTTCCAGGAACAGGGCCCTTTTTTGGGGGTCGCAGAGATTCTTGATGATGGCCGGGTTGCCCCGCGCCGTCTGATAGTTGGAGAGCAATAGCTCTTCGAGTTAGGCCATCTGTAAATATGCGCGGGTGGCCTGAATCCATTCCTTCAGGGGCTATTCCCTTAGGAAATAATCCGCATGTTAAAGAGGAAAACACCATGGCACTGAGTGCACAAGAAAAAGCAGCCATTGTTGCTGAACACGGCAAAGGCGAAGGCGATACCGGTTCCCCTGAGGTTCAGGTTGCCCTGCTGACCGCCAACATCAACAAGCTGCAAGGCCACTTCGGCGATCACAAAAAAGACCACCACTCCCGTCGCGGTCTGATTCGCATGGTAAACCAGCGTCGCAAGCTGCTGGATTACTTGAAGGGCAAAGATGTTGAACGCTACGCTGCCTTGATTAAAAAGCTCGGCCTGCGTCGCTAAGACACATGAATGCGGCTCCAATATTGGAGCCGCATTCATTTTTGGAGTTTGCTCTAATAAAGAGTCTCTCCAATAATTTTTTATTCAACCAAGGTCTCGAGTCGCAACTATGCGCTGATCGAGTTACCAATGGGTATTTACCTTGTCCTCCTTTCGCGGGGATGACACAAAGTACTCAATTGGTAACCCGAGCAGCAAAACCATAAAGCGCAAGGGACACAAATACAGGAAAATTCAATGACTCCTACGATTAAACAATTTCAGTATGGAAAGCATACGATTACGTTGGAAACCGGGCGTGTTGCCCGCCAGGCCAGCGGAGCCGTCATCTGCTCTATGGATGATACCGCGGTACTTTGTACTGTTGTTGGCGCCAAACAAGCCAAGCCTGGCCAGGACTTCTTCCCGCTGACGGTTAACTATCAGGAAAAGGCTTACGCCGCAGGTAAAATCCCCGGTGGTTTTTTTAAGCGCGAAGCCCGTCCTTCCGAAAAGGAAACCCTGACGTCTCGCCTGATCGACCGTCCTATCCGCCCGCTGTTCCCCGACGGCTTCAAAAATGAAGTGCAAGTGGTGTGTACAGTGATCTCTGCCAACAAAAACATCGACCCGGATATCCCGGCGATGATCGGTGCCTCAGCCGCCCTAGCTATTTCTGGTGTGCCTTTCAGCGGCCCCATCGGTGCCGCTCGTGTGGGCTTTACCCAGCAAGACGGCTACCTGCTGAACCCCACTTACAGCGAGCTGGAAGACTCTGTTCTGGATATGGTGGTTGCCGGTACTCAGGAAGCGGTACTGATGGTGGAGTCCGAAGCCAAGGAACTACCAGAAGACCTGATGCTGGGTGCGGTACTGTACGCCCACCAGGAAATGCAGGCGGTTATCCAGGTGATCGACCAATTGGTTGCCGAAGTCGGTAAGCCCCGCTGGGAATGGCAGGCTGCGGAAGTAAACACCGAGCTGAAAACCGCCCTTAACCAGCAAGTGGGTGCCGACCTGGCTGCCGCTTACACCATTATCGACAAGCAAGAGCGTGTAACTCGCGTTAACGAACTCCGCGACGCTGCTGTTGAAGCCCTTGCCTCTGACGAAGAAGGTGGTATTGCGCCTGAGACCGTTGGCGACTACTTCAAGAAGCTGGAAAAAGAAATCGTTCGTGGCCGCATCATTGCCGGTGAGCCTCGCATCGACGGCCGCGACAGCAAAACCGTACGTGGTATCAACGTAGAAGTGGGCCTGCTGCCCAACGTACACGGTACCGCTCTGTTTACCCGTGGTGAAACTCAGGCCATTGCCACTGCCACCTTGGGTGCGGTGCGCGATGCCCAGATCATCGACGCCCTGGAAGGGGAGCGCAAAGACCCGTTTATGCTGCACTACAACTTCCCTCCCTATTCTGTGGGTGAGTGTGGTCGTATTGGCTTTACCGGCCGCCGCGAAATCGGTCACGGCCGTCTGGCTCGCCGCGGTATTGCCGCGGTGTTGCCGAACGTTGAAGAATTCCCTTACACCATCCGCGTGGTATCGGAAATTACCGAATCCAACGGCTCCAGCTCGATGGCTTCTGTGTGTGGTGCTTCCTTGGCATTGATGGACGCCGGTGTGCCTTTGAAAGCCCCGGTTGCCGGTATTGCCATGGGTTTGGTAAAAGAAACCAGCGGTTTCGCTGTACTCACGGATATCCTCGGTGACGAAGACCACCTGGGCGACATGGACTTTAAAGTGGCCGGTACTGCCAAAGGTATTACTGCCCTGCAAATGGACATCAAAATCGAAGGCATCAACGAAGAGATCATGGAAATTGCCCTGGAACAGGCCCTGCATGCACGCCTGCATATCCTTGGCGAGATGAACAAGGTGATCGAAACCGGCCGCGAAGCGGTGGCAGAAAGTGCACCGCGCTTCTCTACCCTCAAGATCGATCCGGACAAGATTCGCGATGTGATCGGTAAGGGCGGTGCCACCATCCGTGCGCTGACCGAAGAAACCGGTGCTTCTATCGATATCGAAGATGACGGCAGTATTCGCATCTACGCCGCTGATAAAGAATCACTGGATCTGGCGGTATACAAGATCGAAGAAATCACCGCGGAAGCGGAAATCGGCAAAATTTACCAGGGCACGGTTGCTCGCATCGTCGACTTTGGTGCTTTCGTAACCATTATGCCGGGTACTGACGGGTTGGTTCATATTTCTCAAATTGCTCAAGAGCGGGTTGAGAAAGTCACCGACTACCTGCAAGAAGGTCAGACGGTGCCTGTTAAAGTGCTGGACGTGGATGCTCGCGGTCGTATCAAACTGACCATGAAAGACATTCAGACAGAACAGAGTGGCGATGCGGAAGCCACTGCTGAGGCTCCGGCTGAAGAGGCGCCTCAGGGAGAGTAATCTTCCATAAGGTGTACGATAAAAACGGGGCTTCGGCCCCGTTTTTTGTTGGCTGGATGTCATTCAACCTCATTGCGAGTCGCGGTGCGACGTGGCAATCTCGTGGCTTGTTCTCCCTATTCAGGTTTCACTATGGAATTTGCCCGTCGCTGTAACGGCATCACTTCTTTTAAAGCCATGGACATTCTCGCCGCTGCTATGGAGCTGCAAGGTCAAGGGCGGGATATTGTGCGCATGGAAGTGGGGGAGCCCGCATTTTCCGCGCCCCAGCCGGTGATTGAAGCGGCACAGAAAGCCATGGCTGCCGGCCACACCAAGTACACAGCCGCTTGTGGTATTCCCGAATTGCGTCAGGCGGTGGCTGCGCTCTATCAGCGCCGTTACGGTGTTGTGTTAAATCCAGAGCGAGTGGTTATCACCACCGGCAGCAGTGCTGCGTTAGGGATGGTATGCGAGATGTTGCTCAACCCCGGCGATGGTCTATTGCTGTCGGACCCCGGTTACCCCTGTAATCCCAATTTTGTCCGCCGTTTGGACGCGGAACCGCAGTTGGTGCCGGTGGAGGCAGCAAATAATTTTCAGCTGACCGCGGATCTGGCGGAGCACCACTGGCAGGCAAATACCCGTGGCGTTATGGTCGCCTCACCCAACAATCCCACCGGGGAAATTATCACTCGCGAGAATCTGGTTGCTCTGCATAAGCTGACTGCAGAAAAACAGGCAGCATTAGTGGTGGACGAAATTTATCATGGTCTCACCTATGATGCTGCCGACGTCGCTTCCATACTGGAAGTTACAGACGATGCCTTTGTGATTAACAGTTTTTCCAAATATTTCGGCATGACCGGCTGGCGCCTGGGTTGGACGGTGGTGCCTGAAGCGGCAATGGAGCGTATTAACGCCATGGCGCAAAATTTTTATATTTCCAGCCCTGCGATTTCCCAGTACGCAGCCATGGCGGCGTTAAGTCCAGAAGTCGGGGAAATATTGGAAGAGCGCAGAGCGGAGTTTCATCGGCGCAGAGATTTTTTGGTGAATGGATTAAGACACATCGGCTTTGGTATTGAGCATTCGCCGGCAGGTGCGTTTTATGTGTACGCCAATGTGGAAAAGCTGACCGATGATGGCGAAGCATTTTGTTGGCGCATGCTGCGTGAGCAGGGTGTGGCTTTTACGCCAGGCACTGACTTTGGGGTTCACAATGCCAATAAATATGTGCGCTTTACTTACACTTCGAGTATGGATCGCCTGGAAGAAGCCCTAGAAAGATTGGCAAAAGGGTGCTTATAAAATACTTTTGTTGCGAGTTGCTATGGCAGATTATTCACTAACTTCTCGCAACACCTTAAACAACTTACGGCTCGCCGCCGGTGGTTTTTGTTGCGATTGTTCCTTTTGCGCTTGGCGAATCAGCTGACGGATTTGTTGCCGATCGGTTTGAGGGTACTCAGACACCCACTCGTTTAAAGCTCCGTCCCCTTCGGCAATCAAGCGGTCGCGCCAGTGTTCCAACTGATGAAATTGCTGGCGAAAGGCTCGACTTTGTTGGTCAAATTGTTCCAACTGTTGACGGATTTCGTCGACTTCGATGTCGCGCATCAGCTTGCCGATGTATTGCAATTGCCGGCGGCGACCTTCTCGATGCTTTAACCGGCGCGCCAGTTCAACGGCTTCGCTGAGGTTATCTGGCAGAGTGACTTTTTCCAGCTGTTTCTCTGGCAGCTCCACCAGGGTTTCTCCCAGTTGCTGCAATTCCAGCATATCCCGTTTTAATTCGGATTTACTGACCAGGATAATTTCTTCAGGGTCTTCCGGGTCTTTGCCGTAGTCGTCAGGAAAATCAATCATAGCGGTTGCTGTTTAAGGTAATAAGTACAAGGTGCCGAGCCCCAAAAAGGCCAAAAAGCCAACTACATCGGTGACGGTGGTGAGTACCACACTGCCTGCCAGGGCTGGGTCGATGTTAATGGCTTTCAACAGAATCGGTATTAAGGCTCCAAAAATGGCAGCGGTAATTAAATTAACCACCATGGCGGCGGCAATTACCCAGCCGATATTAGGGGTGTCGAAGTAATACCCAGCGGCGAGGCCCATAATCGCTGCCCACAAAATACCGTTGAGCAAGCCCACGCCAAATTCTTTGTTGAGCAGCCAGCCAAGATTGCTGCGGCCAATTTGGCCTTGGGCCATGCCTCGAATCACCACGGTCAGGGTTTGGCTACCGGCGACGCCGCCCATACTGGCCACAATCGGCATCAAAATAGCCAGCGCAACAATGGTGTCGATGGCATCGGAGAACTGTTTGATCACCAGAGACGCGATAATTGCGGTAACCAGATTGATGCCCAACCAGATAGCTCGCCTTGGCGCTGTGTGCCGTACTGAGCCAAAGGTATCTTCTTCGTCACTGAGGCCCGCCAGACCCAACAGGGAGTGATCGGCTTCCTCGATAATCACGTCCACCACATCGTCAATGGTGATTCGTCCCAGCAGTTTGTCGTGCTCATCCACCACAGGTGCAGACAGCCAGTCATGGCGCTCGAACAGGTGAGCGACTTCGGTATCTTCCAGGTTGGCGGGAATTGCCTCTACCTCGGTATCCATCAGCTCCCGCACAGTAATGTTGGTGGGGGAGGTGAGCACTTTGCGCAGGGACAGAATGCCAACAAAGACATCTTTGCGGTTGACCACAAACAGATTGTCGGTACCTTCCGGTAGCTCTTCGTGGCGGCGCAGAAAACGCAGTACCACGTCAATGGTGAGATCGGGGCGTACAGTGATGGTGTCGGTATCCATCATGCCGCCAGCGGTGTCTTCCTCGTAGGTGAGAACGCTCTCTACCCGCTGTCGATCTTGCACGCTCATGGCTTGCAACACTTCCGCAGTAATACGGTCCGGCAGCTGTTGCAGGATGTCGGCTATATCATCCACGTCCATGCCTTCGGTGAGGCTGGCCAGCTCTTCACTGTCCATGTCCTTCAAGAAGAGCTTTTGAACATCCTCGTCCAGTTCTTGAAGTACATCACCTTCGGACTCTTTGTCCACCAGACCCCAGAGTACATGGCGTTCCTTCGGGGGGGATGACTCAATCAGGTCGGCGATTTCAGGCGCTGACAGGGAGTTCAGCATATGACGGGTATGATGCAGGGTGCCGGAGTCCAGCGCTTCGCTGATTAGCTCCAACTGTTCAAGGTGGTTAGCGGTGTTGGTAACCGATGCCATGGCGCTTTCCCCCTTGTTATGTAGCCCGTGTAGATGGCGGGTAGTGTAATGATTTTGTTGGGGAAATTACAGTTACGGGTTTCGCGTTACCAGCAGATTTACTGCCCTTCGCCAAAATAATCGCCGATCAGCTCAGATATGCTATCTGCGGCCTCTTGCTCGTCGCCGCCCTCGATCTCAAAGTTCAGGGTGGTGCCTTTTGAGGCGGCCAGCAGCATGACCGCCATCACACTTTTGGCGTCGACCATTTTTCCGCTGTGGCCGCAGCGAATGGTGCTGGCGAAGCGCCCGGAAGTTTGCGCCAGCTTGGTGGCGGCTCGGGCGTGCAGGCCAAGTTTGTTGATAATGGTCAATTCGCGTTGGATCACGTCAATTCCCGGTGGCGGGTTTGCACCACGTTGGTCAGGTGCCCGGAAAAGTATTCACAGAGTTTGTTGCACAGGTAAACTGAGCGGTGCTGGCCGCCAGTACAGCCTATGGCGACGGTCAGATAGCTGCGGTTATCCGCCTGGAATTTGGGCAGCCAGCGTTCCAGGAAGCCGATAATATCTGCCAGCATGTGAGCGACATCCACTTGCAGTTCCAAAAAGTCCACCACGCCGGCATCGTTGCCGGTCAAGGCGCGCAATTCCGGTACCCAGTAGGGGTTGGGCAGGCAGCGAACGTCAAATACAAAGTCCACATCAGCGGGAACACCACGTTTAAAACCAAACGACTGAAACAAAATAGCCATTTCGCCCTGGTTGTCTGGCACCACCTGTTTTTTCACCAGGTCCCGCAACTGGTGCAGGTTCATATTACTGGTATCGATGGCTCGTGTGGCGATGGAGGCGATGGGGTCGAGGAGCTTGCGCTCCAGCTTGATGGCGTCTTTCAGAGCCAGGTTGTCAGAGCTCAATGGGTGTTTGCGCCGGGTTTCGCTGAATCGACGCAGCAGTACCGGAGCTCGGGCATCGAGAAAAATTACTTCGTGATCGACGCCACTGTTGTTGATCTCTTCAAGGATTTTCGGCAACTGCTGGAGGTCGCCCAACAGGTTACGGGCATCAATGCCAACGGCAATTTTCTGGTCTTGGTTACTATCGGTTTGCTGGTATTGCAGCAGCAATGGCGGCAGCAGCGCCGCCGGTAGATTATCGATACAAGTAAAGCCTACGTCCTCCAAAACGTGGAGGGCGGTACTTTTGCCAGAGCCAGATCGGCCACTAATCACCACCAGGCGCATGTTGATATCCTTATGTAATGGCGCAGCTATACAGCGCTCTGTTATCCACTGCTTGGCGCAAGCTTTTGCGCCGTTGTGGGCTTTGCATCAATTCTGCGATGCTGGCCAAGGTGTTTAAATGTTCGTCGTTTTCCTGATTGTCGCCGCTGTCTTCTGGCACGATCAGCGCGAACACAAGGTCTACAGGTTGACCATCAATAGCGTCGAAGTCGACTCCTTTTTGCAGTCTCAACAGAACCCCCACCGGAGCGGTAAAACCTTCCAGGCGACAGTGGGGGATGGCGACACCATCGCCAATGCCGGTACTGCCCAGTCGTTCCCTGGCGAGCAATTGCTCAAACAGTGCCAACGGCTCTACGTCTGTGTTCTGTTGCGCCAAAAAGGTGGCTAGATACTCCAGGACTCGCTTTTTACTGCTCCCGGGAGCGCAACAGTTGGTGCGTTCCAGAGTGAGTATGTCAGAGATTTGCATAATTGGTATGACAATAAACAGAGACAAATGTTAAACGAGGCTTAACGACCCCGCTGTTTTTCCTTGTGCTTGATCAGCTGCCGGTCGAGCTTATCCATGAGGGTGTCGATGGCGGCGTACAGGTCCTCGTGTTCGCTATCGGCAAAAAACTCGCCGCCACTGACGTGCACCGTTGCCTCGGCTTTTTGGATCAATTTTTCGACGGAAAGGATAACGTTGGTGCTGGTGATTTTATCGTTGTGCCGTTGTAGGCGGTCCAATTTGCTGATGACGTAGTTGCGCAGGGGCTCGGTAACTTCCACATGGTGTCCGCTGATGTTCAGTTGCATAGTGCGCTCCTCTACAGGGTGATTATTTGATGCGGTATTTTTTCCGCTCACTGGATGAGGGAATGTTTAGACTTTCGCGGTATTTGGCAACAGTGCGGCGCGCCACCTTAATACCTTGTTCGTCCAGAATGGCCGCCAGTTTGTTATCGCTTAACGGTTTCGCCGAGTCTTCTTCATCGATGAGTTTTTTCAACATAGCGCGAATCGCCGTTGATGAACACTGACCACCTTCAGCGGTACTCACATGGCTGGAAAAGAAGTACTTGAGTTCGTACATGCCTCTTGGCGTGTCGATAAACTTCTGGGTAGTGACACGGGAAATGGTGGATTCGTGCAGCTCCAACTGCTCGGCAACGTCTGCCAGTACCATGGGTTTCATGGCTTCCGGGCCCTGGTCGAGAAAGCCCTGCTGCATCTCCACAATACAGGCGGCAACTCGCAGCAAGGTGTCGTTGCGGCTTTGCAAACTGCGCAAAAAGCTGCGGGCTTCTTGCAGGTTGTCTCGTAAAAAGCGATTTTGCTCACTGCTGTCCGCGCGGCGGATCAGTTGGGCGTAGCTTTGGTTGATGCGCAGGGCGGGAGTAATGTCATTGTTCAGCGTCACTTGCCAGCGGTTGTTCTTTTTATCCACTTTTACGTCTGGTACGCAGTATTCCACCTGGCTGCTGCGTACCAGGTCGCCAGGGCGTGGCGACAGTGCCTGAATCAGGATAATAGCGGTCCCTAAGCTATCTGGGCACAAGCCTGTGTGTTTTTGCAGTTGCTTAACATCCCGCCGGGCCACCAATTCCAGATGGGATTCCGCCAGAGTGATGGCCTCTTGCAAATAGGGTGTTTCTGCCGGAAGCTGGCGCAGCTGAATTAACAGGCAGTCGCTGAGCGAGGTAGCGCCCACACCAATAGGGTCGAAGTGCTGTATGCGTCGGAGTACTGCGATTACCTCATCCAGTTCCAGTTGTTCTTCTTCCGGTTGACTGGTGTCTACCAAGCCCTGCCAGATATCCTCCACAGGCAGTGCCAGAAAGCCGTCATCGCCAATGGCATCAATCAAAGCTCCGGCAATTACCCGGTCGTTGTCGGACATGGGGGTGAGATTGAGTTGCCAGAGCAGGTGATCTTGCAGGGTGTCCGCAGAGGCTTGAAAGGTATCGAAGTCCCGGCTTTCGCCACTGCTGCTGTTTTGCTTGTTGGCAACAGAAGTGGCTGCGGTTTCAAACACATCGTCCCAGCTGGCGTCTACCGGTAGCTCGTCAGGTATCTTGTTTTCCCACTCGTCCTGACTCAGTTCTTTGATGTCAGGCTCTGTTTCGGTGCTTGCTTGCTGATCGCTTTCCTTCGGTGAGTCGGCTTTTTCGTGGTTTTCCTGCTCACTTTCAGCTCGTTGCTCCCGGCGCTCTTCTTCTTCCGCCAGCTCCAATAGTGGGTTGTCGTAAAGTGCCTGCTGGATTTCTTGCTGTAAATCCAGAGAGGACAACTGCAACAGTTTTATGGCTTGTTGCAGTTGTGGGGTCATGGTCAGGTGCTGACCAATTTTTAGTTGCAGGCTTGGCTTCATAAAATACAGCGAGTGTTTGTTGTGGTTATAGTGCTGATCATTGAATCGCGTTGCTACAGCTCAAAGTGCTCGCCCAGATAAATATCGCGGACCTGCTGGTTGCCGAGGATAGTGGTGGCGTCGCCTTCGGCAATCACGTGGCCCTCACCGACAATGTAAGCGTGATGGCAAATATCCAGAGTTTCACGAACGTTGTGATCGGTAATCAGCACGCCGATACCTTTGTCACGCAGATGGCGAATAATCTGTTTGATGTCGTTCACAGAGATAGGGTCAACGCCAGCAAAGGGCTCATCCAGCAAAATAAATTGAGGCTCAGTGGCCAGAGCTCGGGCGATCTCCACCCGGCGTCGTTCACCGCCGGACAGACTCATTCCCAAGCTGTCGCGAATATGGGTGATGTGGAACTCTTGCAGTAGCTCTTCCAGTTTTTCCTGGCGCTGTTTGCGGCTCAGCTGTTTGCGGGTTTCCAAAATCCCCATAATGTTATTTTGGACGCTGAGGCGCCGAAAGATAGAGGCTTCTTGGGGCAAATAGCCCAAACCTTTACGAGCTCTTCCATGCATGGGCAGGTGAGTGACGTCTTCGCCGTCAATCAGGATTTCTCCTCCACCCAGTGGCACCAGGCCCACAATCATGTAAAAACAGGTGGTTTTACCGGCGCCATTGGGGCCCAGCAAACCGACGATTTCGCCGCTGCTGACTTTCATGGAGACGTCTTTAACAACCGGACGTTTTTTATAGGCTTTGGCCAGGTGGCGAGCTTCAAGAGTCGCCATTGTCAACTTCCTTGTCGCTTGCCGAACCTTCATCCGGCTTGGTAACCGCAGGTGGCAGCACGGTGGTGCCGCCTTCAACTGTCCAGGTTTCACTGTCAATGTTGTAGGTGATGGTGTCGCCCTGTGTGAACGAGCCATCTTCCTTGGTAATGATGGCATCCTTGGACAGGCGTAATTTGCCGCTGCTGCGATCAAAGTACAGCTCTTCGGCCTTGCCGGTCACCAGGCCGTAATCCACCGTGGTGAGTTGGAAAGAGGCGGGCTTGCCGGTACAGAGAATGGTTTGCTGGTTGATTTGCGCTTCCACTTTGTCGGCGTTGAGTCGCAGGGAGCCTTGCACAATACGCACGTCACCGCTGTATATCAGGTTGCCGTTGACATCCCCGGCATTGTGCTCGGCTTTGATTTCCAGGGGTTGCAGGCGATCTTCTGGCAGTGCCAGAGCGGACGGGCTCATTGCCACAGTCAATACCGCGGCAGCCAGCGCTGAGCTAATCTTAGTTGGTCTGGTCAGAGGTGGACGATTTCGTGGCATCCAGCTGTCCTTTTACGCGAGAAAGTAATTGGTATTCACCGGTATTGAGGTTGGCTTTAAAGCCAGTGCCTGACGTATTTGCTCCGGGCATGGTGATTGTAACGTTTTTGTCGCTTTCGGCGTATTGTTTCTCAGGGATAAACAACAGTGCCGGTGTTTTCAAAGTGATGGTGCGTTCCTGCATAAAGCGGCGGCCAACCACCTGGTCGTTCAGGCGAATACTCTCGCCGTTTTTTTCCACCACGCCATTATTGGCAGACAGAGTCCAGGGGGGCGCATCTTTTTGGAAGGAGGTGATTTTGGGGGCGCTGAGCACAAAGCTTTGCGACTCGGTAAAGTGTTCGGTGCGCTCGGACGTCAGCCGATATGCCAGTTCGCCCTGGTCGTTGAACTGCCGAGTGTCGGTTTTGTGCATGTAAACGTTGGCTTTGGGCACGTCAGTAGTGGTGGCGGTGGGCTGAAAAAACGTCTCGGGAGGTGAGATCCAGAACTGGCGAAAGTTCCAACCCAAGGCGACGATCAATGCAAAGATCAGGAATGGCCGCAGCACTTAGCAGTACTCCAACAGCAACTGTGGTTTCATAAATACGGCTCCAGTGTGCTCTGCAATTTCCCCTGAGCGCTGAGAATAAATTCAGCCACTTCGCGGATAGCGCCATCGCCGCCTTTGTTTTGGATTTGCCAGTCCGCCTGTTCGGCCACAAACCAGTTGGCGTTTGCCACCGCAATGCCCAGGCCGACACGGCGAATCACCGCCACATCGGGTAAGTCATCGCCCACATGGGCAATCTCGTGAAGTTGGTAGTCACAGGTTTCCAGCAGTTCATTGAGGGCGGTGAGTTTGTCTTCGCGGCCCTGAACTACCCGTTCAATACCCAGCTCTTTAGCCCGCCTGGCCAGTAGTTGCGAGCTGCGCCCGGTAATAATGCCCACCTCGACGCCATTGCGTTGCAGCAGCTTGATGCCCTGGCCGTCTTGAATATTAAACGCCTTGGCTTCGCTGCCGCTCTCGCTGTAGTAGAGCTTACCATCGGTGAGTACACCATCCACATCCAGCAGTAACAGGCGGATTTTTTTTGCCGCTTCGGTGGCTTGATTGTCGACTGTCATCTGTCCTCCGGGTCACATAACCCCGGCGCGCAACACATCGTGCATGTGCAGTACGCCGCAGGGTTGTTGATCGTCGTTTTCCACCACCAGCGCGGTGATTTTGTAATCCTCCATAATGCCCAGTGCTTCGGCGGCGAGGATGTTGCGCGAAATGGTTTTGCAGTTCAGGGTCATCACATCTTTTACTTCGGCAGTATTGATGTCGATGCGCTGATCCACGGCACGGCGCAGGTCACCATCGGTGAATACCCCCAGCAAATGCTGTTGAGCATCCACCACTGTGGTCATACCAAAGCCTTTGCCGGTCATTTCTACAAGGGCGTCACGCACGGAGCTGGTGTCATTCACCCGGGGTACTTCATCGCCCTTGTGCATAATGTCTTCCACCTTGAGCAGCAGTTTGCGGCCCAGAGCACCACCGGGGTGGGAAAACGCAAAATCTTCGGCGGTAAAACCACGAGCTTCCAGTAATGACACCGCCAGGGCGTCGCCCATTACCAGAGTGACCGTGGTGCTGGAGGTGGGTGCCAGGCCCAGTGGGCAGGCTTCGGTTTCTACGCTGATGTCCAGATGGGCGTGAGCGGCTTCTGCCAGTGGCGAGCCGGGGTTGCCAGTCATACTGACCATGGGCACGCCCAGGCGTTTGATCAGTGGCAGCAAAGTGATGACTTCTGCAGTGGAGCCGGAGTTGGAAATGGCCAGTACCGCGTCGTTTTCGGTAATCATACCCAGGTCGCCGTGACTGGCTTCGCCGGGGTGGACAAAAAATGACGGTGTGCCGGTGCTGGCCAAAGTGGCGGCAATCTTGCGGCCGATGTGGCCGGACTTGCCCATGCCGGTAACCACTACACGGCCTTTGACATCCAGCATAAGCTCACAGGCTGTTTGGAAGTCGGCACCAATGCGGTTTTCCAGTTGCCGAACCGCATCGCCTTCTATATGGATAGTGCGTCGACCGCTTTCTAACAGGGGTGAACTCATGGCAGCTCCATGGTTTTGTGTGACTGTGATTGTGTATGCGCAGGGTAGTATAACCGCTTATAGAAAGCTGTAGTATGCGCAGTACAGTACCACCAACAGGGCACCAAAACGCCTTCCCAGCCGGCCGCTGCGGGCCTGACCGCCGCGTTTGCGCAGGGACCAAATCACACCAATCAGCAGTAATCCGGTGAGTAGCGCCATGGCGGAGAAGTCCCGGTTAAATACCTGCGGATCCAGCGCCAGCGGGGCAATCAGTCCGGGCATCGACATTACCGCCAGTAAGTTAAACAGGTTGGAGCCAAAAATATTACCCAGGGCAATATCGTGATGGCCACGCAGCGCGCTGACGATGGAGGTGGCCAGCTCCGGCAGGCTGGTGCCGACAGCTACCACGGTAAGGCCAATCACCAATTCGCTAACACCGAGTGCTTGAGCGGTGCGGGTGGCGCCGTTTACCAGTAAGTCTGAGCCTAGCAACAGTGTGCCCAAACCCACCAATAGCCAGATAAGTGCCGGCGTCATATTCAGTGTAGGAATATCTTCCAGCTCTTCTTCTACTTCTCTTGGTGAGAGTTCACCGCGCTTTTGGTGAAGAGTGAACCACAGCAGGGGTACCAAAAGCCCAGCTAAAATAATGCCATCGAGGCGAGAAAGGTGGTCGTTGAGCAACAGCACCCCGGCCAGCAATGTGACCGCCAGCAAAACCGGACCTTCCTGCTTAATCAGGTGCGGCTGTGTTGGCAATGGCGCTACCAGTGCGGTCACCCCCAATACCAGGCCGATATTGGCGAGATTTGAGCCCAATGCGTTGCCCACAGCCATTTCGCCGCTACCGGACAGGCTGGCATTGATAGCTACAATGATTTCCGGTGCAGAGGTGCCGATGGAGACAATGGTCAGGCCGATAATCAGCGGTGACATGCCAAAGTTTCGAGCAGTGGCGGCACTGCCCGCCACAAAGCGGTCTGCCCCCCATACCAGTGCGATAAGCCCAATCAGCATGGCCAGCCAGGCCGGTATTGCAGAGATGTATTCAGCCATAGGGGATATCAGTAAGGAGTATTCGCGAAAACGGGTGGCAATGGTATAGTGCGCGCACTTTGAAGTCAGCACTTTTCTCCCATCACCCGCCTCATTGTCAGCTTGCGTTTCTGTGATGCGTTTACGGGGGTAAATTGCCACTGTTTGTGGTCAAAGTGCTGACTTGGATAACCGAAAGAGAAATGAGAGTTATGTTTGCTTCACGTATTGCTGCTTTTTTGATGGGTTTGATGCTGCTGGCCGGTTCGGCCGCTGCCAGTGAGCCCCACCAGTTGATTGAGTCCATGACCGGTGACTTGCTGTCGGGTATGGAACAGTACCGGGATACCGCCGATGAAGACCCGGAGCCATTTTTTGAATACCTGGAAGGGCGCCTGGATGGGCTGATCGACTTTAAGTGGATATCCGCCAATGTGATGGGCTCCTACCGCAAAACCGCCAGCGACGAGCAGAAAAAGCGCTTTGCCGATGTGTTTCGTCGCGGCCTGGTAGAAACCTACGGCCGTGGCCTATTGGCCTACAGCGACGAAAAAATTGTTGTGTTGCCGCCCAAGGGAGAGCTGAAAGGTAAGCGCAAGGTAACGGTCAATCAGGAGATACACGGCAAGGACAAAGTCTACCCAGTGGCGTACACCATGGGCCGTAATAAACAGGGTGAGTGGAAAATCATCAATGTGGTGATCGGTGGTGTCAACATCGGCAAAACCTTCCGTAACCAGTTTACCCAGGCTGCCAAAAAGCACAGTGGCGATGTTGACAAGGTCATCGACAACTGGGCCTCCAAGGTATAAGGGCATTTTTATGAATCTCGACGAGATAAAACAGCTCCTTGCCGCTCAGCTGGACGGTTGCCAAATTGAGGTGGAGGCCGAAGGTAATCACCTGACGGTTTCCGCCGTGGGCGAATTATTTGCAGGACTAAGAACTCTCAAGCGCCAACAGCTGATCTACGGTGCACTGTCTGAATTGATTGCCGACGGCACCATACACGCTGTGCATATGACCACGCTGACACCGGAAGAGGCTGGCCAATAACCAGTCAATAAACAGTTGCAAGCTGGCCTTTGGTTCTTGATACTGAATTTTTTACTGACGCCATAACGGGTAACTAGACTCATGGATAAATTACAAATTACCGGTGGCGAAGCCCTGAAAGGCAGCATTCGCATCTCCGGTGCAAAAAACTCCGCGTTGCCCATCCTGGCCGCCTCGTTGTTGACCGAAAATCCGGTCACCATTGGCAATATTCCCCATCTGCACGATATCACCACCATGGTGGAGTTGTTGGGGTGCATGGGCGGCAATGTGGTGGTGGATGAAAAGCTGGAGCTGGAGATCGATTGCGGCTCACTTCACAGCCAAACCGCGCCTTACGAGCTGGTGAAGACCATGCGCGCCTCTATTTTGGTGTTGGGCCCCATGCTGGCCCGTCATTCCGTGGCCCACGTTTCGTTCCCTGGTGGTTGTGCCATTGGTAGCCGCCCGGTGGATTTGCACTTGCGCGGCCTGGAGCAAATGGGCGCGAAGGTGGAAATTGAGGACGGTTACATCAAAGCCACCAGTGATGGTCGCCTTAAAGGTGCGCATATTCTCATGGATACTGTCACCGTCGGCGGCACGGAAAACCTGATGATGGCAGCGGCTCTGGCGGACGGCACCACGATTATTGAGAATGCCGCCCGTGAGCCAGAGGTGACTGATCTGGCCAATTGCATTAACGCCTGGGGTGGTGATGTACAGGGCGCTGGTACCGATACCATTACCATCAATGGTGTTGAAAAAATGCCTGGCGGTTACTTCAAGGTCATGCCCGACCGCATTGAAACCGGTACATACCTGGTGGCGGCTGCGGCCACTGGTGGTTCCATTAAAGTGAAAGACACCGACCCATCCACCCTTGAGGCAGTGCTGCTCAAGCTGGAGGAGGCGGGCGCTGATATTACCTGCGGTGAAGACTGGATTGAGTTGGATATGCACGGCAAACGTCCCAAGGCGGTCAGCCTCAAAACTGCCCCCTATCCCGGCTTCCCCACGGATATGCAGGCCCAGTTTACCGCCATGAATGCGGTAGCCGAAGGGGTGGGTATGGTCACCGAGACGATCTTTGAAAACCGCCTGATTCAAACCCATGAATTGAATCGTATGGGTGCCAAGATTTCCCTGGAAGGGCACACCGCGATGGTCACTGGCGTCGAGCGTTTGAAAGGCGCTCCGGTAATGGCCTCTGACCTGCGTGCGTCAGCCAGCTTGGTGATTGCCGGTCTGGTGGCAGATGGCGCTACGCTGGTGGATCGTATTTACCATATTGATCGTGGTTACGAGTGTATTGAGGAGAAGATGCAGCAGCTAGGAGCCAATATCCGCCGTATTGGATAGGCTTTCTTTGAGGCAAAACAAAAAGCCCTGATCGCAAGATCAGGGCTTTTTAGTATCCACGTCGGTAACAAACTTAGGCAGTAGCCAGTGCTTTTACCTGAGCGTTCAAACGGCTCTTATGACGAGCGGCTTTGTTCTTGTGGATAATGCCTTTGTCGGCAATGCGGTCGATTACCGGAACGGCAGCGGTGTACGCTTCTTGAGCGGCTGCGGCGTCACCAGCTTCGATAGCTGCGTAAACTTTCTTGATGTAGGTGCGCACCATGGAACGCAGGCCTGCATTGTGAACGCGACGCTTGTCGTTTTGGCGCGCGCGCTTGCGTGCTTGTGGAGAGTTAGCCACTGAGTGTGCTCCTCTAAAAATTCTGGTCAGGTTTCAAGGACGCGGCAATATACAGATTTTTGGGGTGGTGTGCAAGTTTGTTTTGTGGGGGTGTATTGGGGGCTTACCTTTCAAGACACGCCGTACTTTCGTTAATAAGGGAGGCATCCCTGTAGGCTTCTGTGCCGCGTCCATGCGGCACAGAGTCTTGGAAGGTAAGCCCCCAATATCCTGTCAAGTTCGGAGTACAAAGCTTTGATGCTAAGAAGTGGTATGGAGCGCCTTCTGAAACTCTGTGCGACAGGGATGTCGCACGGAAGCCTACATGGATACTTACTGTGATAAGAAAGTCACGGCGTGTTTCAGAAGGCGTTCCGTATCGCTTCGCCACACAAATAAAACATTCTTGGTAGATGCAGGCATGCCCCGTACAATCGCCCCATGAATTCTGTAGAACAACAAGAAAAACCAACAAAGCGGCGTGGCCTGCTGGGTTCCAGCCTGATTACTGGCTCCATGACCATGATGTCGCGGGTGTTGGGATTGGTAAGGGATATTGTATTCGCCCAAACCATTGGGGCGGGTGGTTCTGCGGATTCGTTCTTTCTGGCGTTCAAGATACCCAACTTCCTGCGTCGCCTGTTTGCTGAAGGGGCGTTTGCCCAGGCGTTTGTGCCGGTGCTCAACGAATACCATGAGAAAGGCGGTGTCGCAGCGGTAAAAGAACTGATTAATCGGGTGGCGGCGTCGTTGGGCTCGGTTGTATTAGTGCTGACTTTGTTGGTGGTGGTGTTCGCTCCACAGCTGGGCTCATTGCTGGCCTATGGTTTTGAGTATCGCGGTGATGGCGGCAAGGCGGAGCTTGTCGGTGAGCTGTTGCGTATCACTTTCCCCTACCTGTTCTTTATCTCCATGGCGGGAATGCTGGGAGGGATTCTCAACAGCTTTGACCGTTTTGCGGTGCCTGCATTCGCACCGGTTTTACTGAATGTCTGCATGATCGCAGCGGCTTTTATCGGTGTCGGTTATTTTGACGAGCCGGTTATGGCGCTGGCCTGGGGGGTGTTTTTGGCCGGGGCTCTGCAAATGCTGTTTCAAATGCCGTTTTTGGCCAAGCTGCATTTGCTGCCGACGCCCAAGTGGGATTGGCACCACCCGGGTGTCCAGAAGATACTGCTGCTGATGGCGCCAGCAATTTTCGGTGTTTCGATCAGTCAGATAAATCTGTTGCTGGATCAGGTGCTGGCTGCGTTTATGCAAGATGGCGCGGTGGGTTGGTTGTACTACTCGGATCGCCTGTACGAGCTGCCGCTGGGGGTGTTTGGCGTGGCCATCGCCACGGTGATTCTGCCCAGCCTGTCGCGGCAACATACCGCTGGCAGTGGCGCGCAGTTCGAGGCCACCCTCGGCTGGGCCATGCGCAGTGTGTTGTATATCGCTGTACCGGCAATGGTGGCGCTATTTATGCTGGCGGAGCCGCTGATTACCACTTTGTTCAAATCAGACAAGTTTGATGTGGCTGATATCGATATGGCGGTGCTCAGCCTTCGCGCTTATGCCCTTGGTTTGGTGGCGTTTATGCTCACCAAAGTGCTCGCCACCGGGTACTTCTCCCGACAGGATATGAAAACCCCGGTACGCATAGGTATTATCGCCATGGTCACCAATATGGTGTTCAACTTGGCATTGGCGATTCCTCTTGAGTATTACTATCAAATTGGCCATGTGGGCCTGGCTTTGGCAACCACATTGTCAGCCATTCTTAATGCGGGATTGTTGTATCGCGGTTTGCGCAAGGAAGGCGTGTATCAACCCCAGCCAGGACAGGCACGTTTTGCGTTTACCCTGATACTGGCAACTGCGGTGATGGCGGCGGCCTTATACGGCTTTAACCAGTGGTTTACACAGTGGCAGGAATGGCTTTGGTGGCAGCGAGGCTATCGTATTCTGATTGTCTGTGGCGCTGGTTTTGCTGTGTACGCGGGGGCGCTATTTGCCACCGGTGTGCGCTTGCGTGACCTCAGGGCCAGAGAGGTTTAGCTTCACCCATCTTTCGTCTCACATATGCTACAAAAACATTGCTATACTCGCCGGTTTTGACAATCTGGTCGACCGTCTGTGCCTAACTCCTCGCCGCTGTTTATCCGGGGTATTCACAACCTGCCAATAGCTGATGATGGCAGTGTGGTGACTATTGGCTCGTTTGATGGCATTCACCTTGGTCATCAGGCGATTCTTCAGCAGTTGCGAGAGGAATCACATCGGCTGGACTTGCCGTCGGTGGCGGTAATTTTTGAACCTCAGCCGCGGGAGTTCTTTGGTGGAGAGTTTGGCGGTGAGCAGGTGCCGGCGCGTTTGATGCGCTTACGGGAGAAAGTCACCGGATTGTTTGCCCAGGGAATCGACCGGGTTTGTTGCCTGCAATTTAACGCCCGCTTTCGCAGTTTTACGGCCAGGGAGTTTATTCAGCAGGTTCTGGTTGAAGGACTGAGAGTGCGCAGCCTCATTATCGGCGACGATTTTCGCTTTGGCTGCGACCGGGATGGAGATTTTGCTCTATTGCAGCGGGTCGGCAGCGAGCAGGACTTTGCGGTGCAGGATACCCGCACTGTTAGCCGCAATGGCGAGCGCATCAGCAGCACCCGGGTACGCCGGGAACTGGATGCGGCCAACTTTGATGAAGTGGCAGCGTTGCTGGGCAAGCCTTATAGCATCAGTGGCCGAGTGGTGCGCGGCCAGCAGTTGGGGCGTCAGTTGGGGGTGCCCACCGCCAATATGCATTTGCATCGCTACCGGGCGCCTTTGAGTGGCGTGTTTGCGGTTCAGGCAGAGGTGGCTGGGCAGCAGCTGCAAGGTGTGGCCAATGTGGGGGTGCGCCCCACGGTGGAAGAAAGTGTTAAACCGATTCTGGAAGTGCACCTGTTTAACTGGAGCGGTGATATCTACGGTCAGCGTATGACGGTCACTTTCCGCCATAAAATTCGTGAAGAAATGAAATTTGCCTCGCTGCAAGAGTTGCAGGGGGCCATAGCAAACGATATTGAACAAGCCAAACAGTTTTTTGGGCTGTGACGCCAGTGTGAAGCCAGAGATATGACTGACTATAAAAAGACACTTAATCTGCCAAAAACCGCTTTCCCCATGAAAGCCAATCTTGCCCAGCGTGAGCCGGGCATGTTGAAGGCGTGGCAGGATAGCGGCATCTACGAAAAAATCCGCGAAGCCCGCGCCGGCCGCGACCAGTTTATTCTTCACGATGGCCCGCCCTACGCCAATGGCGATATTCATATCGGCCACGCGGTGAATAAAATTCTCAAAGATATCGTGGTCAAATCGCGCACCATGAGCGGCTTCGATGCACCTTATATCCCCGGTTGGGACTGCCATGGCCTGCCCATCGAACACAAGGTGGAAACCAAAAAAGGCAAGGCCGGCGTCAAGCTGCCTCACAAGGCGTTCCGCGACGAGTGCCGCAAGTACGCCAAGCGCCAGGTGGAAGGCCAGAAAAAAGACTTTATCCGCCTTGGTGTACTGGGTGAGTGGGACAATCCGTACCTGACCATGGACTACCAGTTTGAGGCGGACATTATCCGCTCACTGGGAAAGATCATCGATAACGGCCACCTCACCAAAGGCTACAAGCCGGTGTACTGGAGTGTGGTGGGCGGTTCTGCATTGGCGGAAGCGGAGGTGGAGTATCAGGATAAAACCTCGTTCTCCATCGATGTGGCTTATCCGGCAGTGGATCAAGAGGCTTTTGCCGAGGCGCTGAATGCTGAGGGCGAAGGTGAGATCTCTGCAGTTATCTGGACCACCACTCCCTGGACTTTACCTTCCAGTCTGGCGGTTAGCCTGCATGGGGAATTGGATTACGTACTGGTGCAAATCCAGCGTAACGGTGTCTCGCAACGATTATTGCTGGCGGAAGCGCTGGTGGAATCTGTGGTGGCTCGCTGGGGTGTGGAAGCACACACAGTTGTTGGCCGTTGCAAGGGCGCAGCACTGGAAAACCAGTTGTTGCAACACCCGTTCTATGAGCGTCAGGTGCCGGTAATCCTTGGTGATCACGTGACCACCGATGCTGGTACCGGTGCAGTACACACTGCCCCCGACCATGGTGCTGAAGACTTTGTGGTAGCGAAAAAATACGGCATCGAAACCGTTAATAATATCGACGACAGTGGCCTGTTCCGGGACAAGGTAGAGCTGTTTGCTGGTGAGCACGTGTACAAGGTCGATGAAAAAATCATTGCCGTGGTGGAAGAAAACAATCGCCTGCTGGCGCAAAGCAAATTTGAGCACAGCTACCCGCACTGTTGGCGCACCAAAACCCCGCTGATCTTCCGTGCCACTCCTCAGTGGTTTGTGAGCATGGACAAAAAAGGCCTGTTGGAGCAATGTCAGCAAGCGGCGGATGAGGTGCAATGGCTGCCAGGCTGGGGTAAAGCCCGTATCGACTCCATGCTGGACGGCAGTCCGGACTGGTGTATCTCCCGTCAGCGCACCTGGGGTGTGCCCATCGCTGTGTTTGCCCATAAAGAAACCGGCGACCTGCACCCGGAAACGTCGCGTTTGATCGAAGAAGTGGCCCTGCGGGTTGAAAAAGACGGTATGGACGCTTGGTACGATCTGGATGCCAACAAACTACTGGGTGCTGAAGCGGATGACTACCAGAAAGTCACCGATACCCTGGATGTGTGGTTCGATTCAGGTGTCACTCACAACGCGGTGGTGAATCGCCGTGACAATCTGAGATTTCCAGCGGATTTGTATCTGGAAGGCTCTGACCAGCATCGTGGCTGGTTCCAGTCTTCCCTAAAAACCTCCATCGCCATGAATGGTGTGGCGCCCTATAAAACCGTGCTGACCCACGGCTTTACCGTGGATGCGGACGGCCGCAAAATGTCCAAATCCTTGGGCAATACCGTGGCGCCGCAAAAGGTGATGAATGAGCTGGGCGCCGATGTGCTGCGCTTGTGGGTGGCAGCCACGGATTTTAGTACCGAAATGAATGTGTCGGACGAAATCCTGAAGCGCACTTCCGATTCCTACCGTCGTATTCGTAATACCGCTCGTTACTTTCTTTCCAATTTGGATGGTTTTGATCCGGCAGAGCACCTGGTAGCTGCTCAGGATATGCTGGCTCTGGATCAGTGGGCGGTTAGTGTTACTTCGCAGCTTCAGGAAGAAGTAAAAGCCGCTTACGACAGTTACAACTTCCACCTGATTTACCAGAAAGTACATAATTTCTGCGTCAATGAAATGGGTGGTGTTTATCTGGATATCATCAAGGATCGCATCTACACCGGAAAAACCGACAGCTTGGCGCGCCGCTCGGCGCAAACCGCGTTGTTTCATATTGCCGAAGCCTTTACCCGCTGGGTAGCGCCGATCCTGAGTTTTACCGCTGACGAAATCTGGGGCTTTTTACCCGGCGAGCGCACTGAATCGGTATTGTTGGCGGAATGGTACGAATTGCCACAACTGGAAGATGCTTGCTTGAGTGGCCAGGAATGGCAGCAGTTAATCGCAGTAAAAGAAGCGGCCAACAAGGCCATTGAAGCCAGCCGCAATGAAGGTGTGATCAAAGCCGGCCTTGAGGCTGAAGTGACCCTCTATGCAGAGCCACAGCTGCAAGCCGTTTTGGAAAAACTGGGTGACGAGCTGCGCTTTGTGCTGATTACCTCCGGCGCGACGGTTGAGCCCCTGGAAAAAGCGGGCGAGATAGCGGCCAGTGAGCTGCCTGGTTTGGGTGTGGTGTTGACCAAATCCAGTCACGCCAAATGCGAACGCTGCTGGCACTTCCGCGAAGATGTGGGTAGCAACAGCGAACACCCGACGATTTGTGGGCGCTGTGTGGACAATGCTTTTGGCGATGGCGAGCTTCGTCAGTTTGCATAATGCCCATCGTCATCCCTGCTTTACGGTAATGGCACTATCAAGCGGAATATTATGAATTTTAAACAAGCTCTACCCTGGTACCTGCTGGCACTAGTTGTGATTGTCCTTGACCAGTTTACAAAGTGCTGGGCAGTGGCGGATTTGCAGCGATACCATCCTGTGGAAGTCACCAGCTTTTTTAATCTAACACTGGCTTACAATCCCGGCGCCGCATTTAGCTTGTTCGCCGATGCCGGTGGCTGGCAGCGTTGGTTCCTTGCAAGTTTATCGGGTGCAGTATCTGTGGCGTTGGTTATCTGGATTGCCAAGCTGTCCCGTACTGAGCGACTGCTGGCCATTGCTTTGGGTTTGGTCTTGGGTGGTGCAGTTGGCAACCTCTATGATCGGGTGGTGCTTGGACAGGTAGTAGATTTCCTCGATTTCCACTGGCAGGGCCGCCATTTCCCGGCATTTAATATCGCCGATTCGGCCATCTCCATAGGCGCAGTATTGCTGGTCTGGGAAACGTTATTTGGTCACCGCAACAACGATGAGGAAAAAACCAGTGAGTGAGTCTATTTGCGAGGGTGCTGAGGTTACTTTGCACTTCTCATTGAGCTTGGAGGACGGTCAGCTGGTGGATTCCAATTTTGAGGGTGATCCTGCCACCTTTAAGGTTGGAGATGGAAACCTGTTACCTGGTTTTGAGCAGTCATTGATAGGCCTTAATGTCGGTGCTCGTGAGCGCTTTGCGGTGCCGCCGGAGCAGGGTTTCGGCCAGCCTAATCCCAATAATATCCAGCAGGTATCTCGATCTAGCTTTGATAAAGACGCTGAGCTTGAAACCGGTCTAGTAATGACGTTTCTTGATGCTAATAAAGTGGAAGTGCCTGGTGTGGTGGCGGAATTTGACGATAACACTGTGACTGTTGATTTTAACCACCCACTGGCTGGGCGTACTATCCTGTTTGATGTTCACATTGTTTCGGTAACTGTGCCATGACAACCTCCGCCAATATTCGTCTTGCCAACCCTCGCGGCTTCTGTGCCGGTGTGGACCGTGCCATTGATATAGTTGAGCGCGCCCTAGATAAATTTGGTGCGCCCATCTACGTGCGCCATGAGGTGGTCCACAACAAGTACGTAGTCGACAACCTGCGGGAGCGTGGTGTGGTGTTTGTGGATGAGCTCCACGAAGTACCCGATGATGTCATTGTGATTTTCAGTGCCCACGGGGTTTCTCAGGCGGTGCGCAATGAAGCAGAGCAGCGCAATCTGAAAGTATTCGATGCCACCTGCCCGTTGGTGACTAAAGTGCATATGGAAGTGATGAGGTACAGTCGAGATGGCTGCGAGTGTGTGCTTATCGGCCACGCCGGCCACCCGGAAGTGGAGGGCACCATTGGCCAATACGACAAATCTGCCGGTGGTGATATCTATCTGGTGGAAGATGAAGAAGACGTGGCTAAGCTGGAAGTGCGCAACCCGGATATGCTCGCCTACGTAACTCAAACCACACTTTCCATGGACGATACCGCGCGAGTGATCGACGCTCTGCGGGCTAAATTCCCAAAAATCCACGGCCCGCGAAAAGACGATATCTGCTACGCCACCCAAAACCGTCAGGATGCGGTAAAACAGTTGGCACTGGAAAGTGATCTGGTGCTGGTGGTGGGCTCGCCCAATAGCTCTAATTCCAATCGCCTGCGCGAATTGGCAGAACGCTGTGGCTCAACCGCCTACCTGATTGATTCAGAACAGGATATTCAAAGCAATTGGCTGCAAGGTGTTTCCTCTATCGGCATTACCGCCGGGGCCAGTGCCCCGGAGCTATTGGTAGAAGCCGTTATTGAGCGTTTACGCAAGCTGGGTGCCAGTGCTCCGCAAGAACTCGATGGTGAACCCGAAAATATTCGCTTTTCGGTTCCCAAAGAACTACGTGCCTGAACGTTTTCGCAAACCTCAATTTGTAATTGCCAGCAAAGCTCGGCGCCCTCTTGCTTAAAAACGCCCTATTTTTAGCAAAATTCATACTTTCAGCTGAGCAGCTTATCGCTTCTTTTATGCCGCTCATCCTGTTTGCGAAATCGTCAAGAGTTACCGGTCTGCTAAGTGCCACCAATAGTCGATTGCCGCGGGTGTGCCGTTGAGCAATCCACTACAGTAGCGGCATGAAAACTCTACGCCCAAAATACGTCAAACAACGGGGTTTTACCCTGATCGAATTGATGGTTACCGTCGCCATTTTCGCCATCTTGGTGGGTATTGGTGTACCGGCCATGAATAACTTTCTCAACAGTAACCGCCATACCGCTCATACAAGTGCCTTGAAGCAGGCGATCCAGTACGCTCGCAGTGAAGCAGTGGCAAAAAATGAAGATGTCAGTATCTGTGCCAGTTCTGATGGCGCCAGCTGCACAGGTAACTGGAATCAAGGGTGGATTGTAAGATTAGTGTCCGATGGCACCGTATTGCGAGTATGGAACGGCTTGTCAGACAACTCCACCCTAGCCGGACAAACTGTCAGCTTTACATCTAGGGGCGAGTCTAGTGGCGCTGTTACCTTCACTATTACAGATCCGTCTGGCTCTCATGTCAGTAACTTGAATGTGAACAATGTGGGCTGGGTGACAGTGTCTAGAAGCTACGACGGCAGTAGCTCTAGTTCCGGAGGAACCAGCGGTGGCTCAACTTCAGGTGGTAGTCCGACAGAGGGTGGTAACTAAAGTGTTTCATTTCAGTATTCAGCAAGCGCGCAGCTGCAAAGGCGCGACTATGATTGAGGTGTTGATCTCCCTGTTTGTTCTCGCCATCGGTTTGCTCGGTGTATTAGGAATGCAGGCAGAAGGAACCAAAGCCAACCAGCGGGGCATGTTTTCTACTCAAGCGGCGTTTTTGGCTCAGAGTATGGCGGATCGGATTCGAGTTAATGATGCTCCCACTGCGGCCAGCACCAGTAGTGGTAGATATGATGGTACAGATACTGGTGGTGACCCAGGCACGCCCGCCTACAGTGGCGGTACGGATTGTGGGAGTTCCGCTTGTGGTTCTGCTGCCTTGCTCGCCTTTGACCAATCTCAATGGGAGCAAGAACTGGAAACACAAATTCCTTCGGGGCAGGGTGCGATTGATTGGGACAACGCTACACAAACTTATACGGTATCCGTGATCTGGCAAGTGCGCACAGGTGATGATGGTGGCGATGATAACCGCGCAGATAGTATCAACATTAGTCAGGCGGACTGTGGTGCTATTGATCCACCTCAAGGATTTGCGTGTTATCGCATGGAGGTGCGCCCATGAACCGTTTCCAGGGTTTTACACCACATACAGTAAAGGGGCTGTCATTGGTGGAGTTAATGATCTCTATTACGCTTGTGTCCATTATTTTGGCGGGAGTGGTAAAACTTTACTCTGATTCACACCGGAGTTCTCTGGCCAATGAGGGAGTTGCGCGTACCCAGGAAGGGATTCGTTATGTGTTGGATCATATTAGCAGAAGCGCCGCTCGAGCCGGGTATATGGGCTGTGCCCAGTTCAACCCTCAGGGTTCTGGTGATAGTTCAAATGTGTTGAATTTTATTGATACCTCAACTGATACAGGCAGATTGTACGATTTTGAAGATGGCCCTGTATTTGGTACCAATGATAATGGCTTAAATGGCAGTGATACGCTTGTTCTCAGGTCGGCTATCACAGGTTCTGGGGTTAGGGTCACTAGCTCAGACGATGATTCAGTCACTGTTGATGCGGGTGAATTGGCTGCCTCTGGTATCGAGAGAGGCGATGTAGTTATCGTCAGCGATTGCGCCAATATCAATATTTTTATGGTCACTAGTGACCCGGAAAGTACTAATGTGCTTCAGCATAGTGCTATTGAAATCAATGACGTGTCCAATGTGACTATCGCTAGTGCTGATAGAACAAGCGAAGAAGACGAAAATCCGTTTGGCCGTAGCAGCTTGGGAATGTTGTTTCCTGCCACTGGAGCCAGTGTTGCTTACAGTATTGAAACTAGCGTAGAGGCTACTACTGCCTGTAGTAATGCGAATCCAGAATCCTGCGCTCTATTTTCTAATGGTGAAGAACTGTTGCAGGGGGTAGAAAATCTTCAGGTGCGTTTTGGTGAGCGCACAGGCAATTCGGTTCGGTACAGAGATCCAGATGTAGGGATTGACTGGCAGGAAGTAGTAAGTGTTGAGCTGACGTTAACTATGAATTCAGTAGATCGAGCTTTTAGTCGTCAGGATGGTGTAGATGGTGGTGGCGATGGCCTGGTGCGCAAAAATGTTACTCACGTAGTTGCTTTGCGCAATGGTGTTCTGTGAGTAAGGAGCTGACTATGAATTTATCAGTTAAGCAGCGTGGTGCAGCACTGATTGTCTGTCTGATTGTACTGCTGGTCATGTCAATTATTGGCGTTACCTCAGTGTCCAATTCGACCATTCAACAGCGTATGGCGTTTAACCTGCAACAACAGCAGTTGGCGGAAAATGCCGCTGAACATGCATTACGAACAGCTGAAATTTATGTTTCCAATAACATAAATTCCCAGGTGGACTTGCAAACATTTTTGCAAGATGGAAATCGTGGCAGCAACTTCTTTACCTTAGTGCTTGAAGATACCCAATTGGATGACCCTGGGCTCATTTGGGATTTTTCAGACGTTTCGCTTTGGCGTTCAGGCAACGGTATCGCTGCTCCAGGTTTAGCAGATGACGTAACTTCTCAGGATCCTCGTTACGTTATCGAATATGTAGGCTGGTCTGAAGAGCCGATACCTACACTTAATGGCAGTGGTAATACCCGCCAAATAGGTGTCCTGTCACAACAGAACAGGGCGGTTAATTTTCGCTATAAATTTCGCATCACTGCGGTTGGTTGGGGGGTAGACCCAAACGCCTACTCAATCCTTCAATCCACATATCAGACAATTCGTATCACAGACAGTAATTGACAGATTTGCTGTGAGGTAGACATGATGAAAAAAGTAAAACAGTTAACAGCGATAGCGGCCAGTGTTGCCATGGTTTTACAGCCTGTGGCTGTTATGTCTGCGCCTGGCACATTGTCGCAAGATCCTTTGTTTATTGGCACTAATGTACAGCCCAATATCCTGTTTATTGTCGATGACTCCGGAAGTATGGACTGGGAAATATTGAAATCCTCCGGTGCTAATGTGGCTCACCCCACCACGCGCAATCGGGATAATCTAGATTTCACGCCAGATAATAATATTGAGGATTTTGAGCTTTGTGCTGGCTATAACGTGATGGCTTACGACCCATCGCGTACTTACTCACCCTGGATTGGCTTGGACGAAGATGATGTTGCTTACTCTGACAGAACTTTGGCAACGGCACTGAATAACCCATATGACAACGATGATCTGGACGATGTCACTGCTCACATCTATTTTGTCTGGGATGATGCCAATAATGATGATGTTTATGCCAATGGGGAGTGCCCTAGTTTAGATGCTGCATTTGGTGCTGGTAGTACGGATATTACCGCTGCTTGTGGGGCCACAGACGGCTGTTTTGTGGTGTCTACTGATTTGAATGCAGATGCCCAGCAAAACTATGCGAACTGGTACAGTTATTACCGCAAGAGAGAGTATGTAGCGAAGCGAGCACTGTCGGAAGTTATCGATCAATCCACTGCCCGAATGGGGCTGGCAACCCTGCACAATAATAACACCGTAGGTACACCCGTTAGCGATGTGGATAATATTACCCTGCCGGTAAATTCAACAGCAAATACCAACAAGGACAATCTTGCGGATAGCCTTTTCAATATCAATTCTTCTGGTGGTACCCCATTACGCCTGGCATTGGAAAGAGCGGGTAATTACTTTGAAGAAAGTGTAAGTACAGGAGTCAGTACTTTATTTGGTTCAGCGCCACCTGTAGATAGCGATACTCTTTCAGATACGCCTATATTTACTGATGCCAACGGTGGTTCCTGCCAGAAAAACTTTACTGTTTTATTATCAGATGGCTTCTGGAACGGTGGGGCGCCGTCAGTAGGAAATACTGATGGTCCTGGAGCTGGCAATACCGCTTTTGATGGTGGTTCCTACTCTGATGAGTTCAGTAATACACTGGCCGATGTGGCTATGGATTTTTATGAGCGAGACCTCGCTCCCAGCCTTGCCGACAACTTAACCACATCAGTTGTAGACCCTAACTCCGCCCAACATATGGTGACTTATACAGTGGCCTTTGGTGTGGATGGCACGGTTTTAGCCAACCCTACTGATAGGGATGCAGCTTTTACTTGGCCAGAGCCTGTTGCCAACGCCAACACAACAACCGATGACATGCGCCATGCCGCTTGGAACGGTCGTGGTGAATTCTTAAGTGCCGCAGACCCTCAAGAGTTGATCGATTCCTTTAACGACGCTCTGGATGATATTCAAAGCCGAGTTTCGTCAGCGGCCTCGGTATCTTTTAACTCTACGAGCTTGGATAACGGTGCTTTGTTGTTCCGAGCTGAATTTAACCCGGCAGGTTGGTCTGGTGATATCCGTGCTCTGTCGGTAACCAGTACTGGTATCGGCGGCGTGCAATGGAGCGCTGCCTCTGGCTTAAACAGTGCTTCTACTACGGCTGATGGTCGGGAAATTATCACTTATAACGGCACTCAGGGTGTGGCATTCCGCTGGCCGAGCAACCATAACTCACCTAACAATACTGAGCTTTCTTCCACGCAGATAGCGGATTTGACCTTTGGTGTTACGGACCCTGCCGAAGAGTCTGCTTTTGGTTTGGATTTGCTGAACTATCTTCGCGGCGATTTTTCTCAGGAAGTTCAACAAACGGATGATATTCGTCAATTCCGCAATCGCCTGGGCAGCCGTTTGGGAGATATTGTTCACTCGGCACCAGTTTTTGTAGGTACGCCGAACGCTCCATACCCTGATGATATTGCCGGTAGCGGTAATCTCTACTCCAACTTTATTCGCAATAACAACAATCGCCGCCAAATGATTTATGTGGGTGCCAACGACGGTATGCTGCATGGCTTTGATGCCAACAATGGTGCCGAGGTATTTGCTTATATTCCTGAATTTCTGTCTTCTAGCAGCAGTACCCAGGAAGGCCTACACTATCTGGCAGATGATGATTACTCTCATCGCAGCTATGTGGACTTAACCCCCACCGCCCAAGATGTATTTGTCAATGGTTCCTGGCGCACCTACTTGGCGGGAGGGGTTCGTGCTGGTGGCCGCGGTGTCTATGTGCTAGATGTGACTAGCCCTAGTGCTCTGAGCAATGCAGAGAGCAATGCGGATGATATTGTAGTTACCGAACTGGACAGCAATGATGACCCAGACCTGGGCTTTACGTATAGCCAAGTCACTATCGCCTTGATGAATAATGGCCGCTGGGCGGCAATTTTTGGCAATGGCTATAACAATACCGGCAGCGGTACCGCACAAATTTTTATTCTATATCTGGATGATGGTACTCATATCAAGCTGGATACAGGCGTTGGCGACAATGATCCGAATACCGCCATGGATAACAATGGTATGTCCACACCAGAAGTGGTTGATTTGGATAATGATGGCACCGCTGATCGAATTTACGCAGGTGATGTATTGGGCAATATGTGGGCCTTTGATGTGTCATCAAATAATTCAAGCGCCTGGGGCAGTGCTTACGGCAGTGGGCCCACTTACACGCCGTTCTTTGTGGCAGGTGATTCCCAACCAATTACATCCAAACCATCAGTAGGCGCACACCCAACTCGCAGCTTGCGGGCAACGTCGCCCAACTTACTGGTAACTTTTGGTACTGGTCAGTACCTGACAGATTCCGATATCTCCAGCTCCGATGTGCAATCTTTCTATGGGGTTTGGGATGCTGGCGTCGGTGGTTTAAGTAGAAACAATCTGGTTCAGCAAACTATTACGGAATCCACGTTGGATGATGGTTCAGTGGTGCGAACCAATAGCACCAACTCCGTTAGTTATAATTTGACCACTCGCGACGAGCTGGGCTGGTTTATCAATTTACTGACTCCAGGCAGCATTGCCGAACGCAATGTGGTTGACCCAGCGATTCTAGGGCCCATTGTATTTTTTAATACCTTGATCCCTGAAGGAGCACAGTGCGCCTTTGGTGGTACAGGGTTCTTGATGAATGTGGATTTGTTGACAGGAGGTCAGCCGCTATTCCCGGTTATTGATATCCCCAATAACAACGGAGTGTATTCCGGTATCGAGTCTACGGGTGTGCCGACCGCGCCAACCTTTGTGTCAAACCGGGATGCTGATTCAGGTCGTGATGCCACTCGTTATGTGAACACCAGTCGGGGTATTGATAGTGGCAATATCAGCTTTGGCAGTAACGAATCCAGCCGTACATCCTGGACTAACCTGACGCGATAAATTTTGAAGGTGCCAATAATGAAATTAGTTACGTGTATTTTTCTAACTCTGGTGGCTATGCCGCTTGTTGCTTTGGCCGATATCAGTGGTCGTGTGGATCGAATTGACTATACAGCTTTGGAAATTGTTGTTGATGATTCTTTTTACAAGCTGCCAGTCAGTGTCGAAGTGCGTGGTAAGAATGGTGAATCTGAAAGCCTTTTCGCCATAAAAGCCGGTATGTATGTCCGGTATGCAACAGAGCTAAGAAATAACAAAAAGTCCGTGGTATTAAGAATTCTAGATGGCCCCGTGGTAGAAAATGATAACGGCCAAGAAGAGTCGCGCAGGTGATGATTATGAAGTGCGATTTAAATAAACGATCCTATAGCGGTTTCACCTTGGTAGAAATTATTATTGTTGTGGCTATTGTGGCCATCCTGGCGGCCATCGCGTTGCCTGCTTATCAAGAGCAAGTGCGAGAGACTAGGCGCTCAGATGGCAAGGGTTTTTTGTTGGAAGTTGCTGCTGCTCAAGAGCGTTATTTCACACAAAACGTATCTTATGGCACGTTAGCAGAGCTGGGTTATGCTGGTAACGAAAGCCCGGAAGGGTACTACACTATTGCTTATACTGCGCTAAATGCGGGGCAGGGCTTTCGATTGACCGCGACACCACGAATAGACGATCCGGACTGCACGACATTAACTTTGGATCACACGAATATGCGTCAGGCCACAGGTGCAGCGCCAGATGAGTGTTGGGATTGATTGTACCAACCGTCGTTCTCAACAAGCGATATTCTCTCCACCGGAGCGATTCTCAACGCCATCTCCATTGGTATCCTTGCCGTATCTTCCTCGCCCGGTTCTGGAAATAATCAATAACCGGGCATTTTCCGCTTTGCCACTGGCGGGGCAATAAATCAAACTACCAAAAGTACTGTTGGTGTGGCCCTGCGGCGTCATCTGCACATAGCGGCGACCAGCTGAAAACGACCAGTGCAATTGGCTGTTCTCTGGCAGTGGTTGCATTTCCCGGTATAGTTGATCGTCGCCGTCAATTTCCCGATTTTTGTTGCAATCGGAGAATACGATTACTGGTGCATTCATATTGCGGGAGCATTGAGTGCGATTGTCACTGGGGCACATGACGGTATGGCAACCATGATGCACCGCGTTTTCTCGCGCCAGTGCTACCAGATTGCGGACTTCGCGGATAACCGCTCGGGACTGGTTGCGTTCTAGAAAGTCGAGCATGGGCTGAACCGCGATGGCAATCAATACGCCAAGAATAGCGACACTGGCCATTAGCTCAATAAGTGTGAAACCGGTTATTTTTGAATGAAATGGTAAAGCGGGAAACAGCCGTGACGTGCCCATGATTCCTCCCTGAATCGTGCGAAATATATGTAAATCTTCCTTAATCTGTATCAAGCATAGTCCATCCTTAGGCCCGTTGCTTGATCATTCTCGATTACTCCATTTCCATGCCCAACTTCTGTATCTTGTAGCGAATTTGCCGCAGGGTCAGGCCCAGATCCCGGGCAGCGGCGGTGCGGTTGCCTTTGTGCTTTTGAATCGCCACTTCCAGAATTTGCCGCTCAATGCTTTCCAGATACTCGTCCACAGAATCCAGGTTGTCGACGAAGTGCTGATCGATGGGCTCTCCTGCGGTGGCTTCGCGCTCGCCGTTGCCGGATTTGAGTTGCAGATCGTTGGCATGAATCTGATCGTTATCACACAGAGTCATAGCGCGCTCGAGAATATTCTCCATTTCGCGAACATTGCCAGGGAAATGATATTGCTTGAGTGCGTTGAGCGCGTTTTCTGATATTTCAGCTTGCAGGCCAGACTCTTTGGCCAGTCGCTGCAAAATCGCTTCGGCCAGCTCCGGAATGTCATCTCGGCGCAAACGTAGGCTGGGAACCGGCAGCTCAATGACGTTAATGCGATAGTACAAATCTTGTCGGAAGCGGCCATCTTCCACTTCCGCTTCCAAGTCTTTGTGGGTAGCGCTGAGGATGCGAATATCGGTATCGATTTCTCTCTCTTCACCCACAGGTCGCACGGCTTTTTCCTGAATGGCCCGCAGCAGCTTTACCTGCATGGACAGTGGCAAGTCTGCCACTTCATCCAGAAATAGTGTGCCGCCTTCGGCGGCTTGAAACAGGCCTTGTTTGTCTTTGTGGGCACCTGTAAAGCTGCCTTTTTTGTGGCCAAAAAATTCGCTTTCCATCAACTCTGAAGGAATAGCGCCACAGTTCACTGGGATAAATGGACCATTGGTGCGCGGGCTTAGATAATGAATAGAGCGAGCTACCAATTCTTTACCACTGCCCGATTCGCCGCTGATAAATACCGGCGCCTGGGTGCGGCTGACGCGACCAATTTGGCTGCGCAGCTTTTCCATAGCTGCGGAGTGTCCCAGCAGCCCGGGGATACTGGTCTGGCTGCCCGGCGAGCTTTCACTCAATTCCAGAGCGGAGCGGACGATAGCTCGCAGCCGAGCCAGATCTACGGGCTTGGAGACAAAATCAAAAGCACCTTTCTTTAACGCGTCTACAGCAATTTCCATGTTGCCGTGAGCAGTAATCACCGCCACTGGCATTTGTGGACAATGTTTTTGAATGTGCTCTACCAATGAGAGTCCGTCGCCATCTGGCAGGCGCATATCGGTGAGGCAAAAGGTAAAATTATCCGTATTCAACAGACTGATAGCACTGGCGATATCGCCAGCTTCGGCGACATCCAGTTCCAGTTTTTGTAGGGTGTAGCAAAGCAGCTCGCGGATATCCGGTTCGTCATCTACTATCAGCGCGCGGCCTTTGGTGGTGCTATCACTCATCTAGTTTTCTCCCGGCAACAGGCTGTTGGGGTGGGCAAAGCCGATGCGAAAACACCCCTGGTGTTGGTTATCGGAGTTGCTGGTTGGTAAATAATTGAGTGTAGCAAAGTTGAGTTCGCACAACTCCCGGCATACATACAAACCCAAACCAGAACCCTGGTGTGAGGTGGTAAAAAACGGTTCAAAAATACTGTTCTGCTCAGCGCTGGGCACGCCAGGACCGCGGTCAAACACGTCCAGGTAAGGGTGACCACTGACGGCGTCAATACTGGGGCGCAGCTCGGCCCAGTATTCACCAGTTTTTTCGTGGCTGTAGCGAATACCGTTATCCAGCAAATTACTCAAAATCTGCGTCAGGTGGGATGGATCAAACAGTACTCTGCAGCGTGGGGCATCGTCCAGTTGAATGGTGATATCCTGGTTTCTCCCTTCACAATAGTCGCGAATAAACCCCTTGAGCCAGCTGTTCAGTTCGAGTTTTTTCAAGTTGGGGGTTTGCTGCCGAGACAACTGCATTACGTTTTCGATCAACTGATTTACCCGATCAGACTGCTTCTTGATGATTTGAATCATCCGGCTCTGTGCACCCAATGCAGGGTCTTCTTCCAGTAGCTGTGAAGCATGGCTGATGGCCCCCAGCGGGTTGCGAATTTCGTGGGCAATACTGCCTGTGAGGCGGCTTAGGGACGACTGTTTGATTTGCTGGGCGTGTTGCGCCAGGGTGCGGGTGTCTTCCAGAAAAATCAGAGTTTGTTCTGAGCCATCTTCGCCTTCTTCCAGTGTGGTGAAATTGGCCTGTATCTCGCGGCTGGCGCTGCGTTCTTTAAACGGTTTGGTGCGTAGCCAAGGTGCTTGCCGCCACTGCTTCAGTTGATTGTGCAAGGTGGGTGCGAGTTGGATGGAGTGATCCGGCGCCAGGGCGCCGGATACCGGGTGGCCACCCAGCAGTTGCAGAGCAGCGTCATTAATTAACTGGATGGTATCGCTTTTATCGATAACGACAATGCCAGTGCGCATACGCCGGACAATGTATTCATTCAGCTTTTGCAGTTGCGAAGCACTGCGAGTTTTTTGCAGGGCCTCTTGCTGGGCACTGTGCAATCGGCGGGTCAACAGTTGAAATATCAGTGCGGTGACAAACAGCAAGATGCCCAACAGGCCAGCCTGGAATACGGTATTACTGGACGATGCCTGATTGAGTAGCCCGCTGGCGCTGGACACAATCACACACACGCTGGCAGACGCGGCCAATAGCAAGGCTAACTGCCCGGACACAAACAGGCTGCCCGCCGCTACACATACCACCAGCAAAAATGCCAGGCCGCTCTGAATACCACCACTGGCGTTCATAAGCACGGTAATGGCGACAATATCCAGAACCAGGGCGGCAAAAATCTGTACCGTTCTGGGGGCGAAACCTTGCCGTGCGAACAGCAGCAGGGTCACCAGATTGAGACCGGCGTAAGTCGCAACGCCATACAAAAATACGTTGGGTTGGCTGGTGCCGAGAATTTGATCGCCCAGACCACTGAGATACATAAACAGTAACAACAGGGCCAGCAAAAAGCGGTAGTAGCTGTAGACCCGCAGCAGGTTACTGTTGTTGTAGCGCTCGCTGTGGCTAGAGCTTACGGGCATAGAATCAGTCGTATACCGTGGGAATGGGTTGGCGCTTATGCTGGGTGCGCTGGTAAATAGCGATCAGCTTGTCATTCACCTCATCGGAAACTGGCTTGCCTTCAAGGAAGTCATCGATTTCGTCATAGCTCAGGCCCAGCACCGCCTCATCTGCTTTAGAGGGCTCGAGGCACTCCAGATCCGCAGTTGGCTCTTTGTGAATCAACTGTTCTGGAGCGCCGAGAGTGTTGGCCAGCTGGCGCACCTGGCGTTTACTTAATCCAAACAGTGGCGCCAGATCACAGGCGCCATCCCCGTGCTTGGTGTAAAAACCGGTCACGTTCTCTGCTGAATGGTCAGTACCCAATACCAAGCCGCCCAGTAAGCCTGCTACTTCGTACTGCACCACCATGCGCGCCCGGGCCTTAACATTGCCCTTGACGAAATCGATGTGGGAATCACTGGCGTTTAACAGCCCGTGCTCCCTCATCATGCCCAGAGTTTCTTCGTGAATGCCGTCGGCTCCCAGACGAATATTGACCGGCAAGGACTCACTGGGTTGGATAAACTCCAGCGCAGCTTGGGCATCGTGCTCATCGGCCTGCACGCCGTAGGGCAGGCGCAGGGCAATAAACTGATAGCCCCCGCCGTGCTCCTTGTTGAGGCCGTCAACGGCCAGTTGCGCCAGGCGACCACAGGTGGATGAATCCACACCGCCACTGATACCCAGTATCAGATGTTTGAGTCCGGACTGTTGCAGTTGCTGCTTAATGAAATTGACCCGACGCTCAATTTCGAAGGTTGGGTCAATTTCCGGCAATACTTGCATCTCGGCAATAATGGCGGCTTTGTTCATAGAGTTAATCCGAGTGTCAGTCAAATAAACCAAAAGTGAGTCGGCTCAACCAAGAGCGCTTTTCCTGTTTTTCGTTGCGCTCTTTGCGATTCTCTGCCTTGTAGATGGAGTTGTACTGGTCGCGACTGTCGTAACCTGGCGGCCGAGGGTTGTCCACCAACCCAAAAGACAGCTTGTTGAGCCAGGAACGTTGTTCGCCACTCACATCCTGGCTGAAATCAAACTGACCATCGTTGTTAAAAGCCGGGTGTTGTGGGTAATTGCTGGCCAGCACAGCGACGGTACTATCGGCGAGATCTTGTTGGCCCAACAGGTAATAACCTTGTGCAAGCACCGCCAGTGCATCTGCTACCGCAGGGGTTTTAGGGTAGTTTTCCACCACAAAGCGACCGCGATTCACTGCCGCCAGGTAGGCACCACGGCGGAAATAGTAGTTGGCCACGTGAATCTCATAGCGAGCCAGGTGGTTGCGCAGGTGAATCATGCGCTTGCGGGCATCGGCGGCGTACTGGCTGTTGGGGTAGCGTTTCAGTAGTTGGTTAAAGGCATCAAAGGATTCACGGGCTGCGCCCGGATCGCGCTTGGTACCGTCCACAGGCAGTGAGCCGCCGAGTACACTGCGGCTCTCGCTGTAAGAGGCCAGGCCTTTGATGTACAGGGCATAGTCGATTTGAGGGTGCTGCGGTTGCAGGTCAATAAAACGATCGGCCGCGGCGATGGCCGCCTGATAATCGCGGCTGCGATAGTACGCGTGTATCAACTCGAGCTGTGCCTGCTCTGCGTACACGCCAAACGGGAACTGAGCCTCAAGCGCTTGCAGGTTTTGAATCGCCTGTTCCCAGTTATGGGAACGAACATCGCGCTCGATGACTTCGTAAAACTGGCGTTCGGTGAAGCCGGCGGTTCTGCTGCTGTCGTCTTCGTCGACGGAAGAGCACCCACTCAAACAGATAATCAGGCCGAGGCAAACACAGAATCTTGAACGCAACCTTGATTGCAAGAATAACGAAGGCAGGTTTTTGTGCAGTTGTATTGATAATATACGCATCTTGGCGCGTCCCTCACAAAAACCGCTATTTAACCATAGGCAGAAGGGCGACAAAAGACACCCCATGCCCACCATTCAAGAAGTTGGAGTAACGATTGAGCTCACAGGATTACAGCGAATCTGTGGATTTGGAGGCTACTACAGAGTTGACTCACAGTGGCAAACGCCTGGACCAGGTAGCAGCGGAGTTGTTTTCGGATTACTCCCGCTCGCGCATCAAGCAGTGGATCGACGAAGGCGCGTTAACTGTTAACGGCGAAGTGCGTAAACCCAAAGACCGGTTGGTTGGGGGTGAGCAGCTGATATTGCAGGCTACTGTAGAGCCTGCCGGTGAGTGGCTGCCTGAAGCGATGCCGTTAAACATCGTCTACGAAGACGACCACCTTTTGGTGGTCAACAAGCCTGCCAATTTGGTGGTGCACCCGGCGGCGGGCAACCCGTCAGGAACACTGCTTAACGGCCTGCTCCACTATTGTCCGGCGCTGGAAACCGTCCCCAGAGCAGGCATTGTTCACCGTCTCGACAAAGACACCACCGGTCTGATGGTGGTGGCCAAAACTCTGGCGGCCCACAACGATTTGGTGCAGCAACTACAGGCTCGCAGTGTCAAACGGGAATACGAGGCGGTGGTGCAGGGCACCATGACCGGAGGCGGTACGGTAGAAGCGGCGATGGGTCGTCACCCGCGATCGCGTACCAAAATGGCAGTGGTCTCTTTCGGCGGCAAAGAGGCTATTACTCACTACCGCCTGATTCACAAATTTCGCAGCCATACCCACATACGTTTGGGGTTGGAAACCGGCCGCACCCACCAAATTCGTGTGCACATGGCTCATATTGGTCACCCATTGGTGGGTGACGCCACCTACGCCGGGCGTATGAAGTTACCCAAAGGGGCCAGTGGTGAATTAGTAGAGCTACTGCGCAACGGCTTTAGGCGTCAGGCGCTTCACGCGGCGTCCCTGGCTCTGATCCACCCCGACAGCGGCGACATTATGGAGTGGGATGCACCCTTGCCAAAAGATTTTCAACAGTTGTTAACGGTATTGGAAAACAATGAAACTGATTCGGCCTGATTGGCCTTTACCCAATAATGTGCATGTGGCGATTACCACTCGGCAGGGCGGCTATAGCTCTGCCCCTTGGCAAAGTGCCAATTTTGGCCTCAACAGCGGTGATGACTGTGCAGTAGTGGAGCGCAATCGTTGTGCGCTGCAACAGCAGCTGGGTCTTGAGTCCACACCGCACTGGTTAGGTCAAGTACACGGCACTGAGGTCCTTGGCGTTGAAAACTCTGCTCCCGAAGATGAAGCTGATGGTGCCATCAGCCGGGAACCGGGTAAAGCGGCGGTGGTGCTCACTGCAGATTGCCTGCCAGTACTCTTTTGCAATCGAGCTGGCACTGTGGTGGCGGCAGTTCACGCTGGCTGGCGTGGCCTTGCCAACGGCATACTGCGCAACTGTGTAGAGGCGATGGATGTTGCCAACAACGAGTTGTCTGCTTATTTGGGACCCGCCATCTCACAACCGTGCTTTGAAGTGGGGCCGGAAGTGCGCGAGCAATTTCTAAAGCATGCGTTAAACGACGAACACAGGGGTCGTATTGAAGCCAGTTTCATGGCCGGTGAGGGAGATCGCCTGTTGGCGGATATTTACCAGTTGGCCCGAGCAGAACTTAACCTGTTGGGAGTCACCGATATTCACGGTGGTGATTTTTGCACCTACAGTCAGCAAGAGTTGTTTTATTCCTATCGCCGCGATGGGGTCACCGGGCGCCTGGCGTCGTTAATTTGGCTTGAATAGCAGTTGCGCAATCCGGGTGTGAGATATATCCATCAAATATCCATTTTATTTCCCGGGTGAATGGCGCACACTACGCGCCAGTTAAAACGCAGGTAGATCAGGTGATTGGACGTCTTTCAGGGGTGCTGCTGGAAAAGCAGGCTCCGGATTTGTTGCTGGATGTGCAGGGGGTCGGTTACGAAGTTCAGGTGTCTCTCACCACCTTCTTTACCCTCCCTGAGGTCGGGCAAGCGGTAACCCTGCACACCCACTTTGTCACCCGTGAAGACGCCCAACTGTTGTACGGTTTTTCGGAGCTGCGCGAGCGAGAGCTGTTTCGTACTTTGATTAAAGTTAACGGTGTGGGCCCCAAAATGGCGCTGTCCATTCTCTCGGGTATGAACCCCGAAGAATTTGTGCGCTGCGTTGCCAATAATGATGTCACTGCTCTGGTGCGTTTGCCGGGAGTGGGTAAGAAGACCGCGGAACGCCTGGTGGTGGAAATGCGCGACCGCCTCAAGGACTGGGGCGTGAGCGGTGAAACGCCTGCAATGGAACAGATGGCGCCTGGGCCTTCTGTCAGCGAAGAGGCAGAGAGTGCGTTGGTGGCCTTGGGCTACAAACCTCAGGAAGCGGCACGGATGATCAGTGCCGTGGCGAAAGAAGCAGATAACCCGAGTTGTGAGGCGCTTATCCGTTTGGCGCTTCAGAATCTGGTAAAGTAGGCCGTTATCTAACGCAATGGCTGTTTTTTCACTGTTTTGTATTTCCTTTAGCGGCGCCTTTCGCTCAGCGCAGGCCCTAAGCAATATGACACAATAAAGATACTTCGCTACGCTCGAAACCGCATAGCCTGACATCACCGATGATCGAAAAAGACCAACTGGCCACAGACAGCCGCCTTGTTTCCCCCCAACTGGCACCCAGCGAGGAACGGGTTGACCGCGCTATTCGCCCGCTCAGCCTCGAAGATTATGTGGGCCAGAGTGCGGTTCGCGAGCAGATGGAAATTTTTATTGGCGCAGCGCGCAATCGCAACGAACCGTTGGATCACACTTTGGTGTTCGGCCCCCCGGGGCTGGGTAAAACCACCCTTGCCAATATCATCGCCAACGAGATGTCGGTGGATTTGAAGACCACTTCAGGCCCGGTGCTGGAAAAGGCGGGCGATCTGGCGGCACTGATGACCAACCTGGAAGCGGGGGATGTGTTGTTTATCGATGAGATACATCGCCTCAGTCCGGTGGTGGAAGAGATCCTCTACCCGGCCATGGAAGATTACCAACTGGATATTATTATTGGTGAGGGCCCAGCGGCCCGCTCCATCAAGCTGGATTTGCCGCCCTTTACTTTGGTGGGCGCCACTACCCGCGCCGGGTTGCTAACCTCTCCGCTGCGCGACCGCTTTGGCATTGTGCAGCGGCTGGAGTTTTACTCAGTGGAAGACCTGACCAGCATCGTTGCCCGCTCCGCTCATATCCTCAATATTGCCATGGAGCGAGACGGCGCTTTTGAAGTGGCCCGCCGTGCTCGCGGCACTCCCCGCATCGCCAATCGCCTGTTGCGCCGGGTGCGGGATTACGCCGAGGTCAAAGGCGATGGCACCGTGACCGCAGACATTGCCGACCAGGCTCTGAACATGCTCCATGTGGATCAATCCGGTTTTGACCATATGGATCGCCGCTTGCTGCTGGCGATGATTGAAAAATTTGATGGTGGCCCGGTGGGTGTGGACAGCCTGGCTGCGGCCATTGGTGAAGAGCGCGATACCATTGAAGATGTGCTGGAACCCTACCTGATTCAACAGGGCTTCATGATGCGCACTCCCCGGGGCCGGGTAGCCACCACCACCGCTTATCAGCACTTTGGTTTGCAGCGCCCCGACGACGCCCAACAGAGTCTTAGCTAAAGGTTTTCCATGGCCAGTGAATTTACCTTGCCCCTGCGGGTGTATATCGAGGATACCGACGCCGGTGGCATTGTCTACTACGTCAATTACCTCAAATTTATGGAGCGCGCGCGTACCGAGCTGCTGCGCAGTTACGGCTACGACAAGCCGGCGTTTTGGGCAGATAACCTGATGTTTGTGGTGCATTCGGTGGATGTGAATTACCGGCGTCCGGCGCAGCTGGACGACCAGCTCGAGGTAAGTGCCACCATACACAATCTGGGGCGCACCTATTTTGATGTGGCTCAGCAAGTGCGCCGTGGTGACACGGTGCTCTGCGAAGGTACGGTGCGGGTGGCCAATGTCACCCGCGATGGTATGAAACCAAAGGCGATTCCCCAGGAAATGCGGGATCGGTTGATGAGTAACAACTCAAACAATAATTGGGAGTAACAGTGACCGAACAACTTTCACTTTGGGAGCTGATCGCCGAGGCATCTTTTCTGGTGCAGGCGGTTATGTTCTTGCTGGTTTTGGCATCGGTGGTGTCGTGGGTGATGATTATCCAACGGGGTATGTACCTGCGTCAGGCCCACGGCCTGTTTCGTGATTTTGAGCAGATGTTCTGGTCAGGTGTCGACCTCAACGAACTGTTTCGTGAAGGCAGCGAACGCTTGCAGAACAATCGCATCGTCGGCGGTGCCGAGGCGGTGTTTCGGGCCGGCTTTCGCGAGTTTAATCGCCTGACCAAAAAGGGCGGTACTGACCCGGATGCCATCATCGAAGGTACCGAGCGGGCCATGCGCGTGGCACTGTCCCGGGAAGAGGAAAAGCTCAACACCAATCTGCCGTTTTTGGCCAGTGTGGCGTCCACCAGCCCGTACATCGGCCTGTTTGGTACCGTGTGGGGCATTATGCAGTCCTTCCGTGGCCTCGCCAATGTGCAACAGGCGACACTGGCGGTGGTCGCTCCCGGTATTTCAGAGGCATTGATCGCCACGGCTATGGGTCTGTTCGCGGCCATTCCCGCAGTATTGGCGTTCAATCGCTACTCTGCTCAGGCGGAAAACCTGTTTGGCGGCTACCAGACGTTTGCAGAAGAGTTTTCCAGCATTCTTCACCGCCGGGTGCACAGTAAATAACTATGGCCATCCACGTTAAAAAGCCCAAGAAAAAGCTCACCTCCGAAATCAACGTAGTGCCGCTGATTGACGTGATGCTGGTGCTGTTGATTGTGTTTATGGTGACTGCCCCCCTGTTGATGCAGGGGGTAAAAGTGGATTTGCCGGATGCCAATCCAGCACCGCTGGAAGATCAGGACCAGGACCCGCTGATCGTATCGATCAAAGCGGACGGCAGCTACTGGATCCAGGTGGGCAGTGATGATGGTGAGCAGAAGCAGGAAAAGCTGCCAGTGATTATTGATCGGGTGGGCAAAATCCTCCGCCAGGAGCCGAAAACACCGGTGTTGGTTTGGGGGGATACCCGTGTGGACTACGGCTCAGTGGTGCAATTGATGACCGAGCTGCAAAATGCCGGGGCCGAAAGTGTCGGTCTGGTTACTGAACCGGCCAATAACTGATCGGTTGCTGTGACGATGATGGGCAAATGGTTTACCTACTCAACTGCAACTTTGTGCAGCGTGGCATTGCATGCGGGGCTGATTGTGTTGGTGGTGACTAAATGGGTGCCCGACGAGCCGGAGCGCAAAATCGTTACCCCCAAATACATTGACGCCAAGCTGTTGCAACTGACAGAGAAAGAAAAGCCAAAGCCGAAAAAAGACAACAGCGCCGCCAAGCGCCGGGAACAGGAACGGCAAAGAAAGTTGGCTGAAGACAAGCGCCGCAAAGAAGCCGCCGAGAAAAAGCGCAAACAGCAAGAAGCGGAAAAGCGCCGTAAAGCCGAAGCGGAAAAGAAGCGCAAACAAGCCGAAGCGGAGAAAAAACGCCAGGAAGAAGCAGCCCGTAAAAAGCGTGCGGAAGAAGCCCAGCGCAAAGCCCTGGAAGACGACCTTTTCAGCGAGTTGGACGAGGACCTGGAAGGGCAGATTGCAGAAAATGATGAACAGGTGGCCAGCAGCTACAGCGGCTTTATTCGCCGTCGCGTCTCTGGCAACTGGAGCCGCCCCCCCAGTGCTCGTCTGGGTATGGAGGCAGAAGTATTGATTCAGCTGGTGCCCACAGGCCGTGTGGTGAGCATACGGGTAGTGAAGTCCAGCGGCGATGCCGCCTTTGACCGTTCAGTGGAGCAGGCGATTCGAAAGGCAGACAGTTTTCCTGAATTAAAAAATGTGGAAGCCCGCGTGTTCGAAAAATATTTCCGTAACCTGCGTATGGTATTCCGTCCAGAAGATTTGAGGATATAAGCAGTGAAGCAATTGAAAAAACCGGTACTAACGTTTTTGGCGGCGATTTTGTTGATGCCTGCTGTGACGATGGCTGAATTGACCATTGAAATTACCAGTGGTGATGATAACCCCACCAAAATTGCCATTGCGCCTACTTCTGTGCGCGGACTCTCCCTCAGTGACAGTATCAGCTCCATAGTCGCCGCCGATCTGACCCGCAGCGGTTTGTTTCGCACCATACCTCAGCGGGATATGCTGTCGTTTCCATCGGCAGCGCGCCAGGTGCGCTACCGGGACTGGAATCTGTTGGGGGCGGAGTATTTGGTGGTGAGCCAGGTGGCGCCCAGAGAAGGCGGCCAAATGGCAGTGACCTTCAGCTTGATGAATATCACTGCTCAGAAGGCGGTATTTACCACCACTTTGAACGGCAATCCCAGCTCAGTTCGTAAAATGGCGCACATCATCAGCGATAAGGTGTATGAAGAAATTACCGGTATTCGCGGCGCCTTTACCACCCAGCTCTTGTATGTGACCTCAGAGCGTGGTGTTAACCGCAAAAACGTTTTCCGCTTGATGCGGGCCGATGCCGACGGTGCTCGCGAGGTGGAACTGTTGCGCTCTTCGGAGCCGATCATGTCGCCAAGCTGGTCTCCCGACGGCAAAGAAGTGCTGTATGTATCCTTTGAGAGCGGCCGCTCTGCCATTTACCGTCAGAATATTGCCACTGGCCAAAGCGAGCAGCTAACCAACTTCCGCGGCATCAACAGTGCTCCCGCCTGGTCCCCAGATGGCAACAAACTGGCGATGACGTTATCCAAGGACGGCAATCCGGAACTGTACCTGTTTGATTTGCGCACCCGGCGCTTCACCCGGCTGACACGGCAACCCGCTATTGATACCGAACCCACCTGGATGCCCGACAGTAAACACTTGCTGTTCACATCCGATAGGGGAGGTACTCCACAAATCTACAAAATGAACGTTGTCAGTGGTAAAGTGCAGCGTTTAACCTTCCGCGGCCGTTATAATGCGCGCGGCAGACTGGCCCCGGATGGCCGCACTCTGGTGATGGTTCACCAGGATGACAGTGGCCGATTCCATATTGCCGCTTACGATTTGGTGAGCAAGTTGTTCCAGGTATTGACGTCCACCAGCCTGGACGAATCGCCCACCGTTTCTCCCAACGGTGCCATGGTGATGTATGCCACCAAGCGCGGTGGTAAAGGGGTACTGGCAGCGGTATCTCTGGATCGAGGGGGCAAGTTTTACCTGCCCGCCCGGCGCGGTGATGTGCGCGAACCGGCCTGGTCGCCTTTCTTGAGGTGATGGGCCGCTGGCTTGGCCAGCAACATGCAATGTATTTGTTAACCAGGGGGTCATGCCCCGACTATTATGAAGTCACAGGAGACTGAAATGAAACATGAAAACCTGAAGCTTGGCCTGATGGGCGCACTGCTTTCTCTGGTGTTGGTCGGTTGTACCACGCCAGATGACAAAGCGGGCGGCGCTACTAGCCAGGAAACAGTGCAAGATGACACCTCTGCTACTCGCAATCCCGGTGATCTGGATTCCGGTGTTGGTGTTTCTGAGCAAGACAACGACCCGCTGGCTGGTGTAGACACCATTTTCTACTTCGACTTCGACAAAGCGGTACTCAAGCCTGAAGCTCGCGAAGCTCTGTCTGCTCACGCAGAAGTGCTGCGCAACAGCCCACGCAATGTTCGCCTGGAAGGTCACGCCGATGAGCGTGGTACTCGTGAGTACAACCTGGCCCTGGCTGAGCGCCGTGCCAATACCGTTCGCGATTACCTGCTGCTGCAAGGTGTCAACGGTTCTTATATTGAAGTGATCAGCTACGGCGAAGAAGAGCCTGCGGTATCTGGCAGCGACGCCGAATCCTACGCTCTCAACCGTCGCGTAGAGCTCAAGTAAGACAAACCTGGGGCTCGCGATATAAATCGCGGGCTCTGCATTTTTGTTAATGAGTGCTATAAAATAGCGCGCCGGTCAATGGGCCTGCGCGCTATTTCTGTTATCAGCTATTTGGAAGTTCACCTGCTATGAAAGCAACACAGTTGTTATTGCTCGCCTCACTTTGCTCCTTCAGTGCGTTGGCCGCCCGTGCGCCCGTGGAAGAAATTCCCGTTAACGGCCAAAACAGCGGCCCTGCCCAGTCTGGCCCCAACCAGCTGCAAACCGAAATGTTTTACCAAATACAGGCGTTACAGGAAGAAGTACGCCAGCTGCGCGGTTTGATTGAAGAGCTGAATTATCAAGTGGATGAGCTCAAACAGCGCCAGCAGGACGACTACCTGGATCTGGATCGCCGCATCAGTGCAGCGGGCACAGCGCCTGCTGGTCAGCCGGGTGGTGTTACTGCTCCCGCCGGAAGTACTCCCGCCAGCCAGCCGTTGCTGCCAGTGGCCGGTGATGATGAAAAGCAGTTGTATGGCCGCGCTCAGAGTTTGTTGAAGAACAAAGAGTTTGATGCTGCCATCAGTGCATTTGAAAATCACATTGCCACTTACCCCAATGGCAAGCTAGTAGCCAATAGTCACTATTGGCTGGGGCAGATCTATACCGTCAAAGGCAATCTGGACAAGGCTGGTCAGGCCTTTGCCCAGGTGGTGAACAAATACCCGGGCAGCAACAAAGCCCTGGACTCGGCATTTAAATTGGGCAAGGTGTATCACCTGCAAGGGGATAACGCGAAGGCCCGTGATTTGTTGGAAAAGGTTGCAGCTGGCAACACCGAAGTGTCCAAGCAAGCCCGCGACTATATCAACACCAACCTGAATTGATGACCGCCCAGTTGAGTACAGCACCCAGCTTACGCATCACCGAGATTTTTCATTCGCTGCAAGGGGAGACCAGTACCACCGGTCTCCCTACTGTTTTTGTGCGCCTTACTGGTTGCCCGCTGCGTTGCCACTACTGTGATACCGAGTACGCATTTTACGGTGGTGAGCGCCAAACTCTGGAACAAATTCTGGAAACGGTGGATGGTTTTGGGGCTCGGCATGTCACCGTCACAGGGGGAGAGCCACTGGCTCAGCCGAACTGCATTCCGCTGTTGCAGCAATTGTGCGACAACGGCTATACCGTGTCACTGGAAACCAGTGGCGCGATGGCGGTGGATAAAGTCGACCCCAGAGTGGTAAAAATTCTCGACTTGAAAACCCCGGCTTCTGGTGAGGTAGAGCGCAACCTCTACGACAATATTGCTCACTTGCAGCCTCACGACGAAGTCAAATTTGTGATTTGCGACCGCCGGGATTACGAGTGGGCGCGTCTCAAAATGGACGAGCTGAATTTGCAACAGCGGGCGCGGGAGGTTTTATTCTCCCCCAGCCAGGGGCAGCTGAATCCCACCGAGCTGGCTCAGTGGATTCTGGATGACAAGCTGGCGGTGCGCTTCCAGATGCAGCTGCATAAAATTCTCTGGGACGATGAGCCAGGCCACTGACAAAATCATCTTCATTGCGAGCACAACCAAGCAAGCTCGTAATGCCAACTGTTGACTCTCTTTTATAGCCATGACCAAAAAAGCCGTTGTTCTCGTTTCTGGTGGCCTCGATTCCACCACAGTTCTCGCCATTGCCCGTAGCCAGGGCTACGACTGTTACACTTTGAGCTTTGACTACGGTCAGCGCACCCATTCGGAATTGGCGGCAGCCAAGCGTTGCTCCCAGCAATTGGGCGCTGTGGAGCATAAAGTGGTTGCGTTGGACTTACGCACTATTGGCGGCTCTGCACTGACCGACAACGACATCGATGTGCCCGTAGAAGCAACGGAAGGAATCCCGGTGACTTACGTGCCTGCACGCAATACCGTATTCCTTTCTATCGCCTTGGGTTGGGCGGAAGTGATCGGTGCCCAGGATATCTTTCTGGGGGTGAACGCTGTGGACTATTCCGGCTACCCGGATTGTCGCCCAGAATTTATCGGTGCTTTTGAAACCTTGGCCAACCTGGCTACCAAAGCCGGTGTGGAAGGCAATCCGTTGCGCGTTCAAACACCACTGATGCAGTTGACCAAAGAGCAAATCATTGCCCAGGGCATTGAGCTTGGCGTGGATTACGCCGATACGGTTTCCTGCTACCAAGCCACTGAATCTGGCGCAGCCTGTGGTGAGTGCGACAGCTGTCGGTTGCGTCGGGAGGGTTTTCAAAAAGCGGGTGTTGATGATCCAACCCGATACCAGTAATGGTGCCAGTATAAGCCGTTACGGCCCTCTCTGGGCCTACCTCTAACATCTACAATTCCTTCTATCGACGTCGACTTCTCAAGCAATTTGGGGAGTCATAAATGTTCTATACAACTGAAATCTAAACGAACAAAAAACGTCATTTTTCTGAAAGGCCAAGATAATCAAACGGCAATGCCCAGCCGTTATATTCCCCCCAGCATCACGCAGCTTGTGATGCTGTTGCACCAGAAAACCAGCCGTTTCGGCAAAAAAATAGACAAAACCTTCAGGCATTTCACTCATTTATTGAAAGACTCAGAGGCAAATAATCATGGTTTCAAGCAAACAATCGCTTTTGGCAGGGGGCATACTCCTGGCAGCTACTCAAGTGGCAGTAGCCGGCGACCGTAAAGATGGGGATATCTTCTTCTACCCGCTCACACAGTCAGCCGCTGTTGCTACTGTGGTCGCCGATGAAAATGGCGAAAAAGAATCACACTTCAATGAAATTAATCACCCTTGGCAAACCCCTCCCGGAATGTCTCAGGTAAACCTGACCAGCATGAGCGAGATTGAGGCCAACATCAATCAATCTGTGGTTCGTGTACCGGGTTTGGGCCGTGGCGCCTCCATGTGGGATATGGTGTCTTACGACCCTTCTGGTCGTTATGTATTTATTCCTCACGAAACCGCTATGGGAGCTGGCGTAACACGTTATGACAGTGTTGAAGATGAAGCGGTAGTGCTGTTCTCCGGTGATGGGCAGGGCGCTCGTGGCACCTTGGATGGTTGGGGTGAAGAAGGCAGCCCTACAGACTTTGGTGCTTTCGACCCGTCTACCTTTACGCCCAACCGCACTTTGCTGTTAGCGGAAGAATGGTCAGGTCAGGGCCGTGTGATTGAAGTGCTGGATCCACTGACTGCTGGTGAAAACACCGCCATTATTCGCGAGTTGACGGGTATTCCCAACGTTGCTCACGAAGGTCTGCGTTTCAGCCACGACGGCAGCACCTTGTACTTTGTTGACGAGTGGAATTCTGGCTCTCTGTACAAAATTGTGTTCAACAATAAGTACGATTACTCCCAGGGTGGCACTACCTACGTACTGTCTGTGAATAACTTCGAGAAAAACGGTGGCGATGCGTCGCTGAACTGGAACGAAGGCAATAACGAAGACATCCGCACTGGTCGTGCTACCTGGATTGAGCTGACTGGCACCACCATTGACCCGCTGAAAAACGGTGTTTCCAGCTCTTGCAGCAATGAAGCCACGTTCGGTGGACGCTGTGCTACGGATGAAGTCGGTGGTACGCCTTACGGTCGCCCGGAAGATATGGAAATCAGTACTTTGGCCAACGGTAGAACCGTTATCTACTTCGCTGCTACTTCAGAGAACACCGTCTACAGTGTTGTTGAAGGCCGCCGAGGCAAGAGGGCACGCGTCAAGGTTCTGGCCAGTGAAGCGGATACCCCTAAAAACAAGGGCTTTCCGGGTACGACTGCGGTTTTGAATTCACCGGATAACCTGGCTCAAGACGCTTACGGCAACATCTTCATTATTGAAGACCAGCCCAACGGTGGCGACCGCGGCGGTGACATCTGGTTTGTTCGTGATACCAACCGCAATGGTAAGGCCGAGTCTCTGGACCACTTTATGAGTGTTGTTGCTGATGGCGCCGAAGCAACTGGCATGATCTTCAATCCGAACAAACCCGATGAGTTTGTTGTTTGTGTTCAGCACCCAGACAGCACCGACTTGAGTGTTTACCCGGAAGGCTTTGGTGATGCCCTGTGGAAATTTGATATCTCCGAGATTGCCAACCCCAGCGAAGATCGCAAGGGCAAAAAAGGCAAAAAGCATCACGACTATTACAAGAAGTATCACACGTACTACAACGGTTACTACAACCACAAGTAACCCTCTGGTACTGCAAGCTGCCTGCAGCGATGTGCTGATACAGCGTCAATAACCACATTGCTCAGCGGCTACTTTCACGGTGCCTGTCTTTTATCAAGCAGGCACCGTTCTTTTGTGACCTTACAGCTGATTCGACGTTATGCAGACACTTACTCTTCTGGTATTGATTTTCGCCGCACTTGCCCTAACGGCGTGCACTCAGACCAACAGCGACCTGGCAGAAGCCACAGCTCAGTCAGCCAAGCCTGCGTACCATGAGCAGACTATTGATATGCTGCGCTCCAGTGATTCGGTAAAGCCACCGACGTTGCCAGTGCACCCTGTCACAGCGGCTTATAATCGCGAGGCGATTATTCCGCCAATGTGCTACACAAAAACCGAAGGCACCCATAACCCTTGCTATGTTTGCCACCAAAACCCGGTGAAAGGACGCGAAAACACCATGTCTGATGGCGATTTGCAAATTGCCTATAGCTTTAGCGATATGGGACTGAAAAACCACTGGAAGAATCTGTTTGAAGATCGCAGTCATCGAGTCGAAAAGATATCCGATGGAGAAATTATCGACTGGGTCAATCAGGATAACTATTCAGAGCTGGCCGACCGCCTGCAGCAAGTGGTATTTAATGGCTGGGTGCCCGACCTGGAAGGCCTGCAAGAAGGTGCAGAGGCATTCGATAAAGAAGGTTTTGCCAAAGATGAAAGCCGCTGGGTGGCATTTAACTACAAGCCTTTTCCCAGTACGTTCTGGCCCACCAACGGCAGCACGGACGATACCATGATCCGGCTTGCTGAAGATTATCGCACCAACAGTAAAGGTGAATACTCCCGCGATGTTTACCTGGCCAACCTGGCAATTACCGAAGCCAACCTCAAACAGCTCAACGAGATAACCACTTTCCCTATCAATGAAACTGTTATTGGCAAGGATCTGGATGGCGATGGGCGTTTGGCGACTATTGAAAAGATCACGGTGTTAAACCAGTACGTGGGCGCTGCCGAAGCGCATTTTCTGCAAGCGGGCACCTACCCTCAAGGTACTGAATTTTTGCACACGGTGCGCTACCTGGGCTTTGGCGATGATGGTCAGGTAAAAACATCGCGGCGAATGAAAGAAGTCCGTTACATGAAAAAACATGTATCCCACCCGTTGATCGCGCTGCAGGAGTACTACCGAGAGGAAGGCTACGAAAAAGACGCGGGTTACCTGCCGGGCTACACCAATCTCCGCGACCATGGCCTGGATAATGGCATGGGCTGGTCAGTCAGCGGTTTTATCGAAGATCGCCACGGCAGTTTGCGCGCCTATACCTATGAAGAGAATCTATCGTGTATGGGCTGCCATAACTCCATTGGGTCAACCATCGACAAAACCTTTTCTTTCCCTCGCAAGCTGGATGGAGCTGCTGGCTACGGCTACATAGATTTAACCAAAATCAAAGATGTGCCCAATCGTGGAGAAACCAAAGGCGAATTCCTGACCTACTTTGAACGGGTAGGGGGTGGTGGTGAATTCCGCAGCAACCCGGAAATGCAAAATCGCTGGTTCCATAAAGATGGCACTGTTAAAACAGATAGCCTGCTTGGGGCGAGCAGTATTTATGACATTATTGTGCCGTCACGGGAAAGAGCACTAACCCTCAATAAAGCCTATAGAGTGATTGTGGAAGATCAAGACTATATCTACGGCAAAGACGCGACCGTGGCTCCTCCTGAAAATGTTTACAGCGAAGTAGACAATAAAACCTCGCCGACTTTGCCCTCGGAGAAGTTTTTTGAGTGGGACATTCGGCTGGATTGGGGGGATGGTTAGTGGAGGGGTGAGTATACCCCTCATCAAGCCTTTATAAAGTAAAGAGCAGGAAAGCTGACTCGCAAGATGGCTACCCAATTGGGTAGCCATTTTTTGTGAGTAATGGGTTCCAGGGATTGGTATACGGAAACTCTATAAGTGATAGGGGGCTCATAGGTTTTGCGGGTTTCAAAAGCATGCACAATTTTAGTTGCCTGCCAGAAGAACTAAACGGTTGTTAGCATCATTGTTGAATTGATTATTCAAATGACTTGAGTTTGTCATATTCTTTTGGTTTACTGCGCGGCGAATGTCCCATTGACGGGGCGTATGGAAACAATGCTAGGCATTTCAGGTAGGGGAAAGGGTTAAACGGAGCCAGCTTCAAGCTGAAAAGCGCTGTACTTTAATAGTATTGGCGCGGGCAAGCTCTCACTAATTCCAACTAATAAACCACCATAATCGAAGTTCTCTCACGCTTATAGCTGAGGGTATATATGTGGTGGTCATATCCTTCTCGGAATGCTCTCAATCTATCTTTTGAGGGACAAAATCTTGAAAAGCCTACTAAACACCAGTGGTAGATTGCCAGTGAAGTGCGAGCTGGACGGCATGGTATATCGGCATTTGATGTATTCCAAAAGTCAACTTAGCTATTAATAGGCAAAGGCCTGGTATAGACATAAGCGTGCGAAAAAATTTTCCAATTCAGCGGAGTAGAGAGGCTTTGATGCCAACGAAAATATTATCTGTCAAAGCCTTTATTGTTGCACTAAGCCTCATACTATCCAGCACTTGCCTGGCTGAGAGTGTCGATGTGTCTGATGTTGAGATTGTTGAAGTTTACATCAATAGCACTGGTCGAATGTTGATGAAAATTGAAGGTTTGCCGGAATGGCTAGAAATAGGTCATGCAGGCAATCCACCTGCAGATGCTCTCTATAGCACTGCATTAGCTGCCAAATTGGCAAAGCAAAAAATCTGGATTCGGTATTGGACTCAGGGCGATGATTTTTCAACAGTAGGAATCATTAGTGTCCGATGAAAACGCTCAAACTGTTAGTCGCTACCGCTTTTTATCTGGCAGCTCTGCCTGTTAACGCAGCAGACGGAGCAATAAATGCAGGAGTTGTTACTAAAGTCAGGGCTTATGAAGCCTCTGATGGATCTACAAGGGTATATCTACAAATTAATGGGAAAAATCGTGTTGGCCCTAACCCAGATGCGCCCTCGGTCAATTGCGAATTATGGACTTACACCAAAGAAGTATTTTCTATAGCGCTCGCCGCAAAAGCATCCGGTAAAAAAGTGAATATTCGATACATCCCTCGTGGTAATGGTGATGATGCATTTTGTATGGTGAGATATCTAGAGGTTATTGACGAATGAAGCTTATAGCCATAATTACATTTTTACTTATGAATGCATTTTCAGTTTTTGGTATGGCTGCAACCCCCGCTTGGCATACTTCTAAAATAAAAAGCGTATACCCTCAAGCAAATGGACGAGTTGTGTTTACGTTCGTTGATGACGCACCATCATGTCCGAACGCCAATTCGCCAAAATATCACTACTTAAGTGTTGGAGACAACGGTGTCACTCAAGAAGGTCTAAACAATATGTTAAGTGTTGCTTTGACTGCAGCTGCAACTGGTCGAGAGGTTGCTATCAATTTCGATGCCGATACAAATGGTTGTCAGATCAATAGGTTATTAATTAACTTTGAATAAAAATGAATTGCTCAATTCAAGGAACGATAATGAAAAAAATCTCTAGATATCTATCTGCGCTCTTTATATTGGTTTGTTGTGCCTGGCAGCCTGCGTACGCAGGTAAACCAGCCTGTAGCTCGTCCTACGGTGGATACTGCTATTACGACGGATACGTCAGCAGAATATATGTAAATGCAAGTGGTTTGATTCTGCTTTATTACGATACGCTTTTTGATAGTGAACAGAGTGCTGATGTCGCAGGGTTTTCAATAAGTAGCAGCGGCCGTCATGCAGCAGCTGTTGTGATTTCGGAAAATCCAGAATTTGCAAAACTTTTTTATTCAACGGCTTTGTCGGCTCAGGCAACTAAAAGAAAGATATCTATCCAGATGAGAAATACCACGAGTGGGTATTTAAAGGCTGATCGTATTTGGCTTGCTGAAGAATAAAAGATATGAAAAATATTTCAAATTTTATTGAAAGTAATCAAAGTGCAGGCAGTGTTAAGAGTATTAAAATTTAATGGAATAGCCCTATTTTTGTCAATGTTACTTTCACCCTGGATGCTACAGGCAGCACATTCGCGCAGTGGGAATCTGGAAAACGTGTATATCAGTAAATACAACCAAGTGACTGTTTTTTCTACTTGGCAGAATCAGTACAAGATGATTTGCGATTTAGATAGTGAGTGGGGCGAGGTTGGCATCGAATAATGTCAAAAAAGTTGGTATTTATTGCTTAAGACTGCTGTGGTTAGTTATTCACTAGCGACTATTTACTATCGGGGTTCATTCTCAATGCTCTGCCTTACCAATATACGGCGATGCGCCTTCTCCGAGTTATGTGATGCTAACAAAAAACTGATCACACAACGGAATAGAGCTTTCAGTAAAAAATTTTCAGCTTAGGCACTAAACAACAATTGCCTGAGTGACCTTGAGTTGGAACTAAAGAACACAATCGGGAAATAGCTATGATGGATGTCAAACGCGCAGTTGGTTTGTTTTTTCTGGCAACCACCTTTTTGGCTGGCAGTGCCAGTGCAGTAGAATTTGGTAGTAACGACTACGAAGTCTATAGCGGCAATCTGAATAACGATGGCTGTGAAGATATTTACCTCAAAGCCAAAGAGCGCGTGATATTGATCACTGTCGATATTACGACGCCCATCCTGATCCCCCCTGCTGGCAGCAGCTACAAGATTCTAAGTTCCGTAGTTGATAGCCAGTGTACCTACCCAGATGCCAATATTTTGGTGGATGAATCAATTGATGTAGCTAGCTTGACTGTAGGTGGCTATCAATACGTCAGTCGTGATTTCAACAACGACGGTATCTCAGACGCTCGCCTTTTACCGGCTGTATCTGAAAATGCTTCCTTGATAATTGCAGGTGGAAACTCCCCATCTTTCCTAGATACCATTGTTCCGCCTGTCCCGACCTTTAACAGCGTTGTGCCTCCAAATATGGCGTGGAACGGCGTTGAATATGCGGACTGGTATAACATTCAACACCGCGTGAATGGTGCAGCATGGGTTCCTACAACACTGAAGGATTCGCAGGGATATGTGGGTGAAAATATCACAACAACCTCAGGAATACATTTATCTTTTGAAGGTTTACCAACAGGGCAATATCAGTATCGAATTCGAGCATGTAATGCGAGCTTCTGTAGTAGCTACAGCGCCCCTACAGAAGAACTGGCTGTAATTCGTACACCAAGCAGACCATCTGTTCACGTTGAAGGTAATACAACGTCGGCAACTGTATATTGGCTAATAACAGGAGGGGGTGCTGGAAACTATGAAGTTGATTTGCGGTATAACAGTGGTGATTTTAGTCCGATAAGCTTTGATGCACAAAGTAGGACGGCTGTGCTAAATAATTTGGCTATAGGTTCTTATACAGTACGTGTAAGAACTTGTGTGGCAGGGTTAGGCTCGCAAGACTGTTCTAGCTATGACCAAGAATCGTTTCGTATAGATGAATCTGGCTTTGTTGCAGCCTTAATCGAACCCGACTTGTCTAGCAAAACTCCGGCGGCTATACCGACGGTTCCGCAATCGGATATCAACTCTACTGATACCATTGGTACACTCCCAGGTGAGTTCAATGTGGATGCGTCTGGTTCTGCTACCTACAGCATTCCCATAGAGGTTCCGGCAGGCAGCGGTAATACCACACCAAACCTTTCCCTAAACTACGCCAGCCAAAGTGGCAACGGCTTATTAGGTATTGGTTGGAGCCTTGGTGGAACATCACAGATCACTCGTGTGCGGCAAACGCTTCAGCAAGATGGTGAAGCCAAAAAGCTATCTTTGAATGCAGATGATCGCTTTAGCCTGGATGGGCAGCGACTTATTATGATCTCTGGGCATTCCTCTTATGGGGATCCAGGCTCAGAATACCGCACAGAAATTGATAGCTTCGTCAAAGTTTTCGCCCATGGCGGTACAGCAGGGGCAGGTGCACCTGACTACTTCGAAGTGCAACGCCCGGATGGCAGTATTACTTTCTATGGTGGTGCTGGTTCTCACAACTCAGAACACCTTGTTCCTGGAACAAATGATGTTTATTCCTGGAAGATCGAATCCTATAAAGACAGTTCCGACAACTTGATTGCCTACGGTTACGTGGGGCAATCTGACAATACGGGGCATCGATTAGAGCGTATTGATTACGCTTTTGATAGCTCGAATAACCGTGCCTCCCACAACGCCTACGTCATATTTGATTATGGATCTTCAAATCGTGCCGATCCTTACCGTATGACGATTAACGGCTCTACTTCCAATTACCTCCGCCGTTTGCAAGAAATACGCTCCTATAGTAAGCACAGTGGACAGCCTTATTCTGAATATAGGCGTTATGAGCTGAAATATTTAGATGAAAACCTTTCGGCGAATCAAACTAGCCGACTTGAAAAGGTTTCAGTTTGTGTTGGTAATCAATGCCTACCTGCAACTAGCTTCGATTGGCATCAGCCGGTTAATACTGAGTTTGAATCCACTCCAGATACTGTTATCAATTTTGAAAATAGTGATGGTGACGATGACATCACCGCCCAAGAGTTTGGCGACATTAATGGTGATGGCGTTCTTGACTTCATTTGGGTATTTAGTAGTCAAGATCAACATGATGGTGGCTATGATCGGCATGAAGTGAGATATCTACTTGGCGGTGTTAACCAGGTAATGAAAGGCTCTTCTAGTGACGTTCTTCTAAATGGTGCAGGTAATCAGAGATCTAAACTTGCAGTAGTTGATGTCAATGGCGACGGTCGTTCAGATGTGATGTGGTACCGCCACAATCAGTGGGTTTGTTTCCTTTCAGAACCTCAGCCTAATGGAACTTGGGCATTGAATAGAAGCTTGACAAACGCACCCTTCAATCTTCCAGGAGAAGAAGATCTCGTTTTTGCAGATATCAACTCCGATGGATTAGTGGATGCTGTATATGAGACCAATAAAAATATTTATGTTCGCTATTTGGCGAAGCGTTCAGGTGAATCAGAAAGCTCTAAGTTATTTTATGACTTTGGGTCACCTAATTTACTCAGTTCGTTTGTTAATGACAGCGGTGTAGATACCGTTTGGGTTGAGTCATTTTCTGATATAGATATGGATGGTCGAGCAGATGTAATAGTTGCCACCGAGACAAGCGAATACCAGCACCAGCATATAGATCTTAGGGCAGGAGAATCTCCGATTAATTCCTTATACGGTGATGGAAGACCAATTCGAGTGCGTAGCAGAGAGTACTTTTCAGTGACCCCTGATGGTTATAAAAACAGTATAGGTAAGTATTTCAATGGTTTTTCTAGTCCACACTTTTTGTTATATCTTAACCCTTCTTCAATCTCTACAGACGCGAATATAGGTAGTGTTAATCTCTATGCGGATATGCGCTATGAACCATATTTGCGCCAATATGCAGACGTGAACGGAGATGGGGAACAAGATATTCTTGAAATTTCCTCTCAATATTATGAATGTTTCAATGATGGAATTATAAACATTTTTGAAACTTGCAGAGATGGCGCAGGACTTGGATCATTAACATATCTTGAATCTTATCTGATTACGTTAACTCTTTCCGGGAGTAACGATAAAATAGATCTAACTCCGCAGCTGAGACCTTATGCCTTTTCTACTATTAGAAATCCTGTTGTTCTCACCCGGCTGCGCCCTAGGATGGTTGATGTCAACGATGACGGGTACTTAGATTTTGTATTCTTTAATTATGGGCAATTCATAGATAGTGAAGATAACCGACCATATAGTGTGTCTTTTTCAGATAGAAATGGTAATTCTATCCCTGCAGGTTCACTAATGGTTCGAGAGTATGATCCTGTAACAAACGATTTCAAGCATACTAGGCAACTCTTAGGCGGTCTAGACAGCCAAGAGGCTAGTCAAACAGCGACCTACCTAGCTAAACGGGCTTTTGGTGACTTGAATGGTGATGGAATTAAGGACTTTGTCTTTTCAGATGCCTTGGTTAATAAATCAGGCTTCTATTTGTCAAAAATCAAAAATGTGCCGACCAATAAAATTCATAAGATTACTAATGGTCTGGGGGCTGCCATTGATTTGACTTACGAATCTTTGGCAAATACTGATAATTACACCCGTGTTGATCCAAGTGACTCACAAATCAGCAATAGTGAGTTTTATTCTACGCTGAATGCTGGACTGGATTTACTAGGTTCTGTGCATACTTTGGGAGATGATGCCAATAATGACGGTATGAAAGACCCGGTGCTAGAGCTTCATGGTGCTATGTATGTGGTAACAGAAGTTAGAACATCCTCGCCAACAAACGATCCAGATGCAAAACGTACTCACGAATACCACTATCAAGATGCCAGGTTGCAGGCTATGGGTAGAGGCTTTTTAGGGTTTGGTCGTCGTACAGTCAGGGATGTTGAGGCAGATATCAGCACAACAAGTTGGCAGCGGCAAGACTTCCCATTTACTGGGCAGCCAGGGCGTATAGAGATCCGGCGTACGAGTGATAATTTGTTGTTAAGCAGCACAGATAATGTATGGCAATTGAAATTCTGGAATGGAAATGCCAGTGGTGAACTGACGGATTGGATTCAGGATGTAAGTGGCTTGCCCGATGCAGGCGAAGGGTTGTACTACCCCTATTTGCATCAAAGTACTGTAGAGACGTTTAACTTATCCAATGAACCTAGCACAAATAATGGTGGACTCGTTACTCGTCAGGTTACTGAAAATATTCTAGATGGATATGGAAATACTACTGAAACAGTAGTTACAACAACGGAGCATAACTCCGGATACAGTAATAGCTTTAGTAGCACGACAACTTTGACCTTTAATAATCGTTTGGCCGGAGATACTTTTACTGATGAATCTGTGGCCAGATGGCGCGGACTCCCTGATCATCAAACTGTAACGACCAGTCGCAACTTTAGTGCGCGTGCTGGTGCTACAAATACCCAGCCAACTGAAACCTTAGTTACCGCTATGGGTTATAACAGTAACGGGTTGCTGGCAACTCAGGTTGTTGCAGATAACCTGCAGGCCATGTCCGTAACGAGTACTTTTACATATGATAGTTATGGCCAGCTGGATAATACCAATATTACAGAGACTGGAACCGGATACGACGGTGATAGTCGTTCAACATCAGAAGTTTATGAGGGTTCTGGTCGCTATTTAAAAGAAAGCAAAAATGCATTGAATCACACAGTTACTGTACGTGATCGTGATGTTCATGGCCGTCCAGTGGAGATTACAGATGCAAATGGAATAAAGACCTTTACTCGTTACAGTGCCTTTGGACGAGAGTATCTGGATTATCGACAAGATGGCAGTTATACCATCACTACAATAAGCCAAGACAATATTGCCACCTTATGCCCCGCAAATAGCTCCTACTACAACAAAGTGCAAACAGCGGGTGGCGGTGAGAGTATCGTCTGTTATGACATTCTTGGCCGCGAAACACGAACAGCAAGCAAGCACTTCAATGGCCAGGATTGGTCTAAAGTAGATACTATTTACGATTCGTTAGGTCGTGTACACCAAGTTAGTGAACCGTACATTAGTAACAATCCGGTTTATTCAGTGATTCAGTATGATGTATTGAATCGTGTAACCAGTGTCAGTGAGCCGGGACGAGGGTCTACCAGTACCATCTATAACGGACTGAAAACTACGGTTACTTCAGCGCCTACTAAAAACTTCAGCTCAGGTTTAACCAAAACCGAATGGCGCAACGCTATTGGTGAGGTAGTAGAGGTTCAAGATCACATTGGAGGCGTGATTAACTACGATTACGATGCCCTAGGAAATATGAATTATATGGAGAGCGAGGGGCAGACTACTCGTGTGTTTTATGATTCGTTAGGTCGAAAAACACGTTTGGAGGATCCAGATAAAGGCACGTGGAGCTATATCTACAATGGTTTTAATGAGATAACCAGTCAAACGGATGGCAAAGGCCAGATTACAGAAACTCAATATGACGATTTGGGTCGCATAAAAACTCGTGTTGATCGAGATCACCTCAACGCAGTAGTTGGAACCGCAAATTGGGATTATGACCAAGGTAATAAATCGATTGGTCGTTTAAGTGGCCGTAGCCAAAGCGGTAGCGGTGATTATCAACAAACATACACATACGATAATCACGGCCGCTTATCCGTAACGGGAACGTCAATGGATGGCAATGGCCGTACTTACATGGAGAATGTGTATTACGATGAGTACAGTCGCCCACTTTATATAACCGATGCAGCAAATGACCCTGATACGGACACAAACAGTCTTGGTTTTGCCAGCCGCTTGGGACAACAAGGTGTTGAAAACCACTATAACTTACATGGTTATTTGGAGCAGATAAGCTCAACCCAGCGTAATGCAGACGGTAGCCCTTATGAGGTTTATCAAACCATTGATGAGATGGACGCTCGCGGCAATATTGTCAAAACGCAGTTTGGTAATGACCTCTGGACAACTCGTACCTTTGAGCCGAACACTGGGCGCTTGACAGAAATCAACACGCACACTAGCTCTTCGTCTTTGGGCGATCGTCAGGATCTAACCTATCACTGGGATAATGTTGGTAACCTGGATTATCGAGAACAGATTCGCCCAAATAGTGTGACGGTTCGTGAAAGCTTTAATTACGATGGCCTCAATCGTCTTAAGGACTATAGAGTTAATAACGGTAGCCCCATTGTCGTTGAATATGACGCGCTGGGTAACATTGAAAATAAATCAGATGTTGGTAGTGCAGACTATGTGTACACCGCAAGGTCCTTGGATGGTAATGTCCGAAGCGACGCTGTTTCTCAGGTTTCGGGGCCTCACGCAGTAACCAATGTGGCGGGTAGCGATTATCGGTACGATGCCAACGGCAATAATACCAGTGGTGGCAATCGCCAAACTACTTACAGCGTATTTGATAAGCCGTTAACTATTATAAAAGGTGGCCATACCACAGCGTTTGCTTATGGGCCAGATCGTAATCGTTATCGCCGTGTAGATACTGACAGTGCAGGAGTGGTGCGTACTACCTACTATGTGGGCAGTGTCGAATTCACTGAAGATAGCTCTGACAGCACCACCGAAGTTAAGCGTTATATCGGCGACGTGGCCATTGTTACCTTGAAGGTCAACAATACAAGCGGCCTTTATGGCCGGGATATCCATTATCGTCACTACGATCATCTTGGGAGCCTGGATCTAATTACTGATAGTAATGGCGCTATCGTTGATCAGTTTTCATTTGACCCTTGGGGTAAGCGGCGTGCAGCGGTCGATTGGACTCAAATGAGTGAGGCAGATCTTATAGCCTTTACCAAGCGTACGACACCTGTGACCTCCAACTCTGGGCTATTTGACCTGCGCCAGCGCTTCACTCGTGGTTTTACTGGGCATGAGATGCTGGATGAGGTGGGGATCATTCACATGAATGGTCGCATTTATGATCCGCATCTGGCCAGGTTTGTTCAGGCGGATCCGATTGTTCAGGCTCCATTTAATACCCAGAGCCTGAACCGCTATTCTTATATTTGGAACAATCCTCTTAACGGGATAGATCCTAGTGGCTTTATGGGTGAAAAGAATAGTGAAAGCGAATCATCTCCTGGTGGTGATTCATGGTTTAACTTTAGCTTCAATATTAACTTTAGCTTTGGGAGTGGCAGTGCGCGTGGCTTTGCTCGTGTGCGCCCTACGCCGGGTATTAACGATGCAAGTTTTGGGAACGTATCATCAGGATTAGTTGGAGAAAGTACTGCGACAAGGGCAACAAATCTCCCAACTCTGCATGGGTTTCAAGCTCTAAATGCACTTCATGCTGCTGAGGGTAGAGGATTAGAGCTCTCTACGGTTGGAGAAATCTCTGCTTTCTTTGAAATTTTGCAAGAAGAGCGAGTGGCTCAAGGTTTGTCCACAAACGATGTTATGTTGGCTGAAGATCTTGCAGCGATAGGCCAAGCTAGTATACAAATGATATCAAGTGCGCCAGGAGCAAGGGAAACTATAAGGCTGGCGTCTGGTGTGTCTAGGATGGCTCTCGAAAGGTTATTGCGAGAAAATTATCGCAAGTACCTTATCAAGCGTCTTACGGAGCGGCTTAAGGCGGCAGATTCGAGGCAGCTTGCTTTGAATAGGGCCAATGGTGCTGCTTTTGAAAGAGAGGTTATTGAAGCGCTGGGTCATGTTGGTGCAGTCAAAAATAACAAGGCTGTAACCGTTCCATTACTTAGTGGCAAACAAGTGACGACAATTCCTGATTTATGGGGGCGAAGCACCGGAGGTATCCTTGAGATAAAAAATGTATTAGAACTATCAAATTCTGATCAGTTGCGTGCTCAGTTGGCACTGGCTTTAAGAACAAATACGCCATTTAATCTTGTAGTCAGCCCTAGAACCCAAAAGATATCACGCCCTTTGAAAGAAAGTATTGATGATGTTATAGAAAAAGTTGGGGGTGGTATTTATCGATATGATCCGTCAACGGGAGATTTGAGTAATTTTTTATGAAGAAAGAACATGTAAAATTTTCTGCGATAACTATGGGGCAGACTACTGATTGGTCAGTAGGTCGTCGAGTATTAAATGCATTCGGAGATATTAGCCCAAAGCTTCTGCCGGAAACACTCTATCAATGGGAGCAAAAAATAGGTCCATTTGAGTCTGTAGAGAGCACGGAGCCATATTGGGCGTATATATCCAAAATGCGAGTTGACGGATCACTGTCGGAATTTCCTATTGGTCTTCGTTGGAAACGAACACGAGCTGTGAAGTATGAAGCTGAGGTGCGACATACAGATCGTAATATTAAAGGCGATATTATTGAAGGCCGTTTAGATATCTATGCTGAACCACATAAAAAGATCGATTGGGGTGGTTTGGGGGTGAAATTAGGTGAGGCTATGAACGCCAGCGTGGCTATGGCGCATTGTTTTGCATCATTTGATGATCAAAAATATGTACATGGAACCCCGGAAAGTGCTTTTCGGACTTTATCAATTAAAGACGGAAAGATCCCTAACTTTGGTTGGGGGATGTTTTTAGGAGGTGAATTTTCTAAAGAAGTTAAGTTTGATCTTATTTCTTCTGCTGGTTTTATTGTCAAGCAAGCTGCTGAAGGGTTTTGGATACAAGTAACAGAAGATATCAATGATGTAGCGAATAATTTTACATTCTTTTCTCGGCGTCGTGCTGAACTAAAATCTTTGTTTAGAAATGATCTTTTTCTAATTAAAGATGAGCCAGATATATCTTGAAAGTAAATTCTCAGTATCAATGTAAAGCGGAGTTTTTTTAGATAAATTGTGAGTGTAATACAGTTTTAATTTTCCGTGTGTCATAAGTAAACGTTGTAAATCTTAAATTAAGGAAAATGTTTATGAAAAATAAATTATTGTTGATTTTTTCTTCTGTTCTCTTTAGTGGAGTCGCTTTCGCTGGATCTTTGAACTGCAAAGGCACAGTTGAAGAAATTGCAATGCACGGAAATGATAAATTTATGGTGAGGTTAAGCAGTATGAATCTCCCAGTATTTTTTTGTAATCCTGAAGAAAGATGGACTGTTTCAGGAGTTAGTTACAGTACAGGGCCTGAAACTTGCAAAATGCTTTACTCAATGTTTTTGTCTGCGCTGTCTGCTGATAAAGAAATTGACTATGTATTGTTTGAAGGTAATGCTGTTCCAGCAAGTTGTGATACATGGGTATCCTGGACATCAGCGAATATTCGGTATGCGAAAGTCAAGAAAAATTGAATCAAAGATTTAGCTCTCAAATTTAAAAAATTTCTAACTAATCGTAAAATAATTTTTCATCAATGATTTATAGAAGCTAGGTTTTTGAACTAAGGATAGTCCATGCGAAGTCTGAAATTTTCAATGCAGGTTATTATTTTATTTTTGGTAATAAACTGCTGTTCTGCCTATGCAGCTGTTATTTCCTCTACTACCACCATAAAAGAGATTTATTCATACACGGTAACAGGCAGGGGTGATATATTGCTTACACTCGACATCCCAGCTAGTGATTGTTATGGATTTTGGCTGGACTCTTCGGATCCTGGGTTTAAAACTGTTTTGAGTATGGCACTGTCGGCATATCACTCCTCAAGTCCAGTTATGGTTTATGGTGACGAAGCTCAATTATTTTCAGGGTCTGGCAATACCTACTGCAAAGCCACCGTAATTAGACTACGCCCAAAGTAGCTGTCCAACCGATGGGTTCCACTTCTGCATTGTTTAATATGGCATTAGAAATTTTTTTGGATAAATTAAATTGAGACATTTAGTGTGAAAAAAGTAATATTTTTTGTTTTATTTTCAATACTTTCATTTCCTGTTCTTTCAGATACAAACGATTGTAAGGGACTCTATGTTGGGAAGATTTGGATTGAAAAAGGAGAAGGGTTAATGGGTGTGATATTTCATAATCATCCAAATAACACTTCAGGTTCTTATTGGGTGTATTTTAGTGGGTGGAGCGAGGAAGAAAAAAAGACAGCTCTATCACTTTTGACAACGGCAAAAATTGCCAAACACAGGGTAGAGGTTGTCACTGAGGAAGCAGACGGATGCAGTATCCAAACAGGTCAGCGGCAGGTCAAAAAACTCTATTTGGCGGCCAATCCGTAAATTTAGATGCTTTAGCTTGCCTCTGAACCGAAGAGTCCGCATCAGCTCAATCATTAGTATGGCTCGTATTATCTGTTTTCGAAAGGGGCCCCGTAATGCAGTCAGAGATATATCAGCTTAGAGTAACTTGGGGGTGTGAAGTTGACTGGTCAACAGCTGTTCAGATTCTGCCAACATCAGTGCTGCTCGCTGCTCAGTTAGCAGGTAAGGAAGTAACCATTGTCGGCTACGGCGCTTGTAATCGATGGGCCGATGGTGAAGATATCAACTTAGTTAGAGTTAGACACAACAATTAGAAGCTCGAGGAGTAACGATACAAGGCGATTAATGGCATTTGTCCTCGTTGCATTTTCTATTGGGCATGCTGCTTATGTTCTCGCTGGTTGTGGCTTAATAAAAAATAAGATCACAAAGGTCGCTTTTCAAACAGGCGGTTTCAAGTATCTGGTCGTTGAGTAGCTTCCTACTCACTTTTTAAAAAGCCGATGCTTTCACTCTTAGTTTTTAGGCTTTAGGAGAAAATTATGAGAACAGTAGTGTTGATGTGTATTTTGGCTATTTTCCCCTCGATATCCTGGGCTGGATGTTCGGGAGGATCGTGTACAGCAGTTAAGATCACAAGAATAGTAGTTAAGGTAAACGGTGACGTTAATATAGGTACTTCCGGTGATGAGAGCAATTTGGACTGTGATGATGGTGGATATGGCTATATCAAGCTAGAAAAGGCCTCAGAAGGTTTTAATCAACTCTATTCTCTTTTGCTTACAGCACACACTACTGAGCACCCAGTTTGGATTCGTGCCAACAGCGATCCAAGCGAGTGTCGCGTTGTTTATGTTGTGTCTGATAAATAAGACTCTATAAAAAATATTAAAAGTAAAATAGCCGTACTAAACATCATTTTCTAACAAGGAGTTAGTGTGAAATATATCGTATTCATTGTATTAATAGTTGCCGGATCGTTATGTCGTGTGTTGGCGGATGATTCTCTGCCGCCTCAAACAATAAAAAAGATTGATACTGGCTGGAGTAACGAAGCGATATATGTAGAGTTTGACAACGCTCTATCGGCCGATAACTGTCAAGCTTCTCGAGTAAAGTTTCATAAAGATCATCCCCTTCTTAAAGAAATTTTGTCTATAGCGTTATCCGCTTTTCATTCAAAATCAAAGGTTCAGATCAGAGTTTCCGGTTGCACTGGTATAGATTTTCGAGGTATTGCTATCTCGATTTTGGAGTAATAGACCATGAATGCATGTTGCGTAAAAATTGTTCACAGTGCTATGCCTATTACTGCCTGTGTTAATTTTTATGGGAACTGTCAAGGTATAAGTTTATGAAAAAATTATTATTTTTGAGTATGTTTTTGAGTTCTATCGTTCAGGCTGGAAGTAGCGAGGGTGTTGTTTCCAGTCCACTTGTTAGCTCTGGAGATGCATTTTTCTTTTCTGCAGGGGCGCACGTTAATAAACCATCGTGTGCTGTTCAAACATTAGGCTCTTGGGCTGTCGATCTCAAAACAGAACATGGTAAAGCGGTTATGTCTATAGTGATTGCTGCTCACGCACAGAAAAAACGAGTTCATGTGCAAGGTAAAAACAATTGTGATGTTTGGGGTGATAGGGAATCCATAGATTATGTTTTTATTGTTGACTGATGGGTGCAGAGTTATTAGCTCAGTGGTCAGGTTGCTGTATTGGAATCGGAGTATTTATGAACTTATTAAGAAACATCTTAGCAATAAGTATGCTTGCTTTCACATCAGTGAGTTTTTCCTCTGTAGGAACTGGAGAGTTCAATATATTAAAAGTTGAAGTTACGGACACATTTTTTACTGTTTATTCCGCTTCAGGGGCAGTAGCGAACGACGGTTGTGAACAAGCAGATAAAATGGTTTTTTGGCGTGCCGATTATCCAAACGGTTACGACTCACTACTAAGTGTTGCTCTCGCTGCGCATATGGGCAATAAGAAGATAACTATGTGGATGGATGGCTGTAAGTTGGGTCCTTGGGGAAAGGCCTTGCCGAAACCAGGCTCGATCGTTGTTACTGGTAATTGATCTGTTGAATGGCTTTGTATGAATCATACTAATATTCTGAGGTGAATGAATGAAGAAAACCATATCTATACTGCTATTCTTAATTGCTGCTTCTATGCCGTTAATAGTGAAAGCTATGGATACAGGAGGGTACTACCCAATTTCTAAAATATGGGCTTGGGCAGACTACACAGATGGCGTCGTTCTAGTACAGTTAGAAAATCAAAATTCTCTATGCCCGAATGGTTACTGGTTTAAGGACTCTTCAGGTGCTGCATCTAAAAATATTTTAAGCATAGCGTTATCCGCTTACCACGCTAAAACACCTGTTAGAGTATATGCAGATGAAAATTCAGATTGGAGTGGGCTATCTTCAAAAGAGTGCGAATTGAAATTGATTGTTATGGAATGACTCTAGAATAGATGCTAACCCTGATGTTTGTTGAGGCCCAGGAAATACACTAAAACTGACTGATTTTGAGTTAAAGAAAGGATAATTTAAAAAAATTTCAGCTGTTTTATTGGTTTTAAGTTGAATGTTAACCGAGAACTTAAAGATCACTAAGGAGTAAATGTATCTTATGAAAAAAATCATTTTAATGGCTATTGCTTTCTGTATATCTTCAAATATTTTTGCCGCTACTTTTACAGGAAAAGTTGAGACTATATTGTTATATGATGATGGAAATATTATTTACGTATATCCAAAAGGCGGTATCCCTAACCCTCCTTCCTGTCATGGCAGTAATGGTGATTACATGACTGTCTTAATGAATCGCTCCATGGCAAAAGAATACCTTAGCGCTCTTTTGGCAGCGATGATGGCGAAAAAAGACGTCACATTTAGGATATCGGATGACTGCCCAGAACAGTCTTTCGCAGTCAAACTGAATTACTTTAATGTTCATAGTGACTGATGGTGCATCGTCATTTATCGGCGTCTGACAAGTGAGCTAGAGGCTATTCGTAGTATTACGCTTCTTTATGTGCAGCTGCCTTTTTAAAAAGTTATAGTAAGGAAGATTCGTGAAAAAAATTATCTTTGGATTAGTCTTTCTGGTTGCTACATCAGCTATGGCAAGCAGTTCCTTTTAAGAGCATGAAATATCCAGGGTTGTTATACATGACAGTAATACCAAAATCTTGGTCTATTTAGATACGCCCTCTACGGATAATGAATCCTGTCAACACAAGGATTTTCTAGTGTTGGACAAGGCTCGTCCGCTGTTTGACGAAATATACGCCGCAGTCTTGTCATCATTTCATGCAGGTGGAAAAATTCGAGGTTGGGTTCATGGGTGTGACTCTTCATTCGATAGGCCTTTGTTGACTCGATTAGATCTAGTTAAGGAGTAGTAGAAATGATTTTTCCCAGATCAGGAAAATATATTGTGCCAGTGATATTCACCGCTCTACTGGGAAGCCAATTGGCTTATGCAGCGAGCCATTATGCGTCTGGAAAAATCAGCTCTCTATTAGCACATGCTACTAACCCGGCCATTCGCATTTCAGGGAATATTACTCCAGATGATTGTGATGGTGGCGATTATGGGTGGTTGTACTTTGCTGGAACTGTCGAAGAACGTAATAGACTTTATTCAAGTGCATTAGCGTTTTCTTTGGCAGGTAAGACTGTAACGGTCTATACGAACAATGATAATCAAATATGCAAGATTCATAATATTCAAGTCACCAGTGGTTTGGAGTAATCCTGGTGCTTGCTTTCAATGTTTATTGAACACTATTCCTATCAAAATAAAACGCAATCGTGTAGAGCTGTTAAGTATGAAAGTACTGATGTTTATTGTTATATTTCTGCTGCCTTGTCATGCATTCTCAGTGACTTATGAGGGAGGTGAGCGCATAATTTCTAGCGTTCGTTTCCATGAAAATTATATAAAGGTACGATTTGCTCCAGCGCCTCTTGGGTGTGAAGGTAATGACGATTACAGAGTGCATATTCATATAGACCAAATATAGACCAAAGTGCTGAGAATAAAGGCGAGCTTGTATCAGCCTTTCTGGCAGCTTATGTGGCAAAGTTAAAATTGCGCACATTTGGTATGAAGAAGGCGGCCCTTGTGGTCTAGGGAACACACTAAGACTGACTGCTTTTGAGTTGAAAAGCGAATAATTTGAAAAAATTTTTTCAGCTGGTTGATTGGCTTTAAGTTGAAAATTAACCGAGAACTTAAAGGTCACTAAAGAGTAAATGTAGCTTATGAAAAAGTTTATTTTAGTAGCTGTTGCTTTCTGTATTTCGTCACATATTTTTGCCGGAACCTTCACTGCAAAAGTTGAACAGATATTGCTCTATGATGATGCAAACCTCATTCATGTATATCCAAAAGGTGGTATCCCGAACCCTCCAGCTTGCCATGGTAGTAATGGAGATTATGCGACTGTAAATATGAGTCGGCTCATGGCAAAGGAGTACCTTAGTGCCCTGTTGGCGGCGATGATGGCAAAAAAAGACGTTATTTTTTAGGGTTACTGATGACTGCCAAGAACAATCTATTGCGGTCAAATTGCGCTACTTTACAGTCAAAGATGAGTGATTGCATTTTGCTTGGGGTGACGTGTTAATTATCAAAGGAAAGGATAGTGAAAAGATTAATATTTAGTGTTGTTGTATTAGCAGTTCTTTGTACTTCGGCATTGGTTTGGGCGGGAACAAAAGATTTTTCTGGCAAAGTGTCAGGATACAGCGTGTCTATCTGGTCAGGAAAAGAAATTTTCTTGTTCAAACTTGATAGTTCAGTTTCAGAAGGTTGTAACACAACGGGCAGATATGCAATAAATAGCGACAGCATGCAGTACAAATCTATCCAGGCAGCAATTATGTCTGCTTACCATGGAAGTTCAGATGTGCTTGTCAGAGCGAATGATGTTTGTACTATTATCGGGAATTCTTACGATGTTTATGGTGTACGTATTGGGAATATGCCATTTTAAATTTGATGCGCCGCCCAGCCTTGTTCAATACAGACGTTAATTGATCAATTATTAAACTAAAACCTATTTAGACTATCACGGCACTTTGCCGAGATCAGTGCTGCCTTGTTATATCTAGCACGCCAAGATGGATAACGAGCGGCGTTTTTCAGGTCAATAAAGTAGTGAGTTGTATAGCTGTTGGTTGATTTGGCGGCAGATTCAATATTGCTTGTTCGAGCGTCCGATAGAAATGCAACCTTTCAGCTGGCCTTTTGATCTTGAATCCAGAAGAGGTGGTGGGCTGTATAGGAGACTCGCCACGTCGATGTGGCTGGGGCTACGCCCGCCTAAGGCGCCCAAATGGCTATCCTGCCATTTTGTGACTCGGAGCATCCATGCTCCTCGGCCTTCGGCCGCTGGAGGTGCCCAAATCGGCTATCCTGCCGATTTGTCGAACCGATAGCTTCTCCGCTACCTATACGACCCACCATACGCAAAAAGGCCGTCCAACTGGACGGCCTTTTTGGCTCTCTATTGAGAATATGGTGGGTCGTATAGGATTCGAACCTATGACCAATTGGTTAAAAGCCAACTGCTCTACCAACTGAGCTAACGACCCGAAGAGGTGCGTATAATACTCATCAAATTTTCCAGATCAAGTGTTTTTTTGCCCTTTTTGCGGTTTAAACAGGACTGCTTGCCAGCCTGAGATCGCCCGTCGTTTGCGGCTGTGGTAGAATCCGCGCCCCTTGTAACAGACACGTCATATTTTCATGCTGCACGCCGAGAAGTTAACCATTGCCGAGAACACTGAGCACCGGGCTGTGGTGCAGGAGTATCTTGAGCATCTGCACGACAAACCCAAGTACAGTGCTGAGGAAGAGGCGTTTTATCGCGCTCGTATTGTGGAGCTGTTGGCGGCCAAAGACGCGGCGATTGTGGCTCATTATTACACCGACCCGGTTATTCAGTCTTTGGCGGAGGAAACCGGCGGTATCGTGTCCGATTCTCTGGAAATGGCCCGTTTTGGCAGCCAGCACAAAGCCTCTACCCTGTTGGTGGCGGGGGTTAAGTTTATGGGGGAGACCGCGAAGATCTTAACCCCAGAAAAGCGGGTGTTGATGCCTACCTTGGAGGCCACCTGTTCACTGGATATTGGCTGTCCGGCGGACGATTTCAGCGCTTTTTGCGACCAACATCCAGATCGCAAGGTGGTGGTGTACGCAAACACGTCGGCGGCAGTAAAGGCTCGTGCTGACTGGGTGGTGACCTCCAGTATTGCACTTGATGTCGTGGACTATCTGGATAGTGAAGGGGAAAAGATTCTTTGGGCGCCGGACAAGCATTTGGGCAGCTATGTGCAGAAAAAGACCGGTGCGGATATGCTGCTTTGGGATGGCAGCTGTATCGTTCACGAAGAATTTAAAGCCCGTGGCCTGTTGGATCTCAAAGAGGTGTACCCGGATGCGGCGATTCTGGTGCACCCGGAGTCCCCGGATAACGTAGTGCAAATGGCGGATGCGGTGGGCTCCACCTCTCAATTGATTGCCGCTGCCAGAGATCTACCCCACAAGCAGGTGATTGTTGCTACTGATGAAGGTATTTTCTTCAAAATGCAGCAAGAGGCACCCCATAAGGAGCTGATTATTGCTCCCACCGCTGGTCGCGGTGCCACTTGTCGCAGTTGCGCCAATTGCCCCTGGATGGGGATGAATCATTTGAAGAATATGGTGGAAGCTCTGGAGCAGGGTAGCAACGAAGTGTTTGTGGATGCCGACTTGGGGCGTCGCGCTATGGTGCCGTTGCAGCGGATGCTGGATTTTAAAAACAGGTAATACGGCTTCAGGCGGCGAGCTGCTAGCTACGTGCTGTACGTGCCACATAAAAAAACCGAGCTTTGTAGTGGGCTCGGTTTTTTGTAGACCGATCTTTTGCATCTCGCTCGCTCTGCCCGCAGCTAGTAGCTCGATGCCCGTAGCTTTATTTACAACTTCTTAATCTGCTGTTCCAATTCCGCCAGCTGAATCAATTTTTCATCAATAATGGCACTTTGCTGAAAATCGTGCCGGCTGAGCTTGGCGGCGTGGCCGAGTTGATCTCTGGCGAGCCCAAACGCTCCCACCAGAATAAAGTACTCCGCCCTGGCCCGGTGCAGGCCAACAATATCTCCCGCCAGACCTCGAACTTCCGCCAACTGATACCAAACTTGCGGGTCTGTGCTGCGTTTGCGTGACAGCTCGGTCAGTTGCTGGTTAGCCAGCTGAAATTTTTCGGCTTTGGTGTAAATGGTCGCTAGCTTGATTTTCAGAGCGTGGTCGTTGGGGTACAGCAGCAGTTGCCTCCGCGCCTGACTAATGGCGGTTTCGTGGTTGCCTTGGGCCAGCAGTAAATCCAGTTCGGCCAGTCTGTAGAGGTGATGATTGGAATCTTTTTGCAAAATATTTAACTGTTTGCGTGCTTCAGCCAGTTGATCGCTGTCGATCAATGCCAACACCAAACCGTATCGAGCCGCTTCTGGTGGCGTATTGGTGGTGCCTTTCAATTGGCTTTGAAAACGCTTTGCCGCTCGCCGGGGATTAGCATCGAAATGCAGCTGAATACGGGCGCGAATCAGGTGGTAATCCAGATTGTCCGTGTATTCTCTTTTGGGGTAGCTGTTGGCGTGCAGGTTGGTGTCAGAAACCCGATTTTCGGTGAGCGGGTGGGTGCGCAGAAATTCCGGTACTCGTTGGCCGGCAAAACGGCTGGCCCGTTGCATGCGTTCAAACATTTCCGAGGCGCCATTGGGGTCAAGGCCCGCCCGGTGCAGGTTATCAATGCCAATGCGATCCGCTTCCTGCTCATTTTGACGGCTGTAGCGCAGTGCTTGATCTTGGGACAACGCCTGTGACGCGGTAATGGCGGCAATGCCTGCGTCACTTTTGGTGGTGGCGGCGAGTACCAACCCTGCCAGCAACCCGGCCATGGTGGTCACCGAATTTTTTTTGCGCTCCTGTAAACCCCGGGCAAAGTGCCGTTGGCTCAAGTGGGCCAGTTCGTGGGTGAGTACCGAAGCCAGCTGGTGTTCAGTTTCGGCAAAATTGAATAAGCCATTATGCACGCCAACCACACCCCCAGGCACCGCAAAGGCATTCATATTGGGGTTGTCCACCATGACTATTTCAAGGCGGCGGTCTTTAAGCTCGCTGTGTACCAGTAGCTTGTAAAGAAGCTGCTCAACGTATTGCTGGGTTTCCGGGTCGGAAAATTCCTGGGTGCGGCTGCGGAACGCTTTCAGCCACAGGCGGCCAAGGTCGTGCTCTTTGGCCAAAGTCACGCTGCTGGAGCTAGTGTCACTCAATTCTGGCAGTTCGTTCTGATTGGCGGCAGCGCCCAGTGGCAACAACGCAGTTAGCAGTAAAGCGGTTAGGTGATACCTCAAAATGACCTCGGTTTTTTTAGCTCGCCAGTGGCATCCATATACCATAGACTTTGTGACTGTCTATCCTAAAGTACAAGGTAACGATTCGACAGTGAAAATTGCCCTCTGTTCTTGCCTGTGGAGCCTTTGATGTCGCCCAAGACCCCTAAAAACAGTATGAAGGGCCGATTTGACGGTTGGTTGACACGTTACTTTGGCGACAACGAAGCCATTATGCTCACCTTGATGCTGGTGGGTGGTCTGGTGATTGTGCTCACCATGGGCAAAATCGTGGCGCCGGTATTGGCGGCCATTATCTTTGCTTTTTTACTGCAGAGCCCCGTTGAACGTCTGCAGAGCTGGAAGGTGCCGCGATTAGCCTCAGTTTTGACAGTGTTTGTGGTGTTTGTGGGGGTATTGCTGGCTGCGCTTATCTTTATGGTGCCCTTGGTGATACGCCAGGCCAGTAACCTGTTGTCAGAAGTGCCGCGTATGGTTTCCCAGTGGCATACCGCGCTGATGACACTGCCGGAAAAATACCCGCAGCTGGTTTCTGAGGAGCAGCTGACCTCGTTGATGGCCCATGTTTCAGGCCAGTTAGCGATTGGTGCTGAGGGCATGTTGGCCGGGGTGTTTACCACGGTACCGGACTTGGTTGCCATTATTGTGTATTTGGTGGTGGTGCCTTTTATGGTGTTTTTTATGCTCAAGGATCGAGAGTCGTTGCTGCAAAGCTTAAGCGCAATGCTGCCAGAGCACCGCCCGGTAATGAGCCGAATTTGGGCAGAAATGAACGATCAGATGGCCAATTATGTGCGAGGTAAAGCGGTGGAAATTGTGATTGTTGGCGTAGTTACTTACATTGTGTTTCTGGTGCTTGGGGTCAACTACGCGGCGCTGTTGGGTTTGCTGGTGGGCTTTTCTGTGGTGATCCCCTATATTGGGGCTGCTTTGGTGACCATCCCCGTGGCTATGGTTGCCTACTTCCAGTTGGGGTGGGGTGGGGAGTTTATGTGGGTAATGCTGGCCTATGGCGTTATCCAGTTTCTCGATGGTAATGTGCTGGTGCCATTGCTGTTTTCTGAGGCCGTTAACCTGCACCCGGTAGCGATTATTTTGGCGGTTTTGGTGTTCGGTGGCTTTTGGGGAGTTTGGGGTGTATTTTTTGCGATTCCGCTCGCCACTTTGGTAAAAGCGTTGTACAACGCCTGGCCCCGCACCGAGGTAACACCCTTGGGGTAGCTTTTGTAACTAAATTAAATACCACAATAAAATAGTTTTTAGTTTAAGAATCAATCATTTACTTTTGTTTTGCGTCCATCGTTGGCGCTTGCTTTAAATAGACTGAAATGGCCAATTTCTGTAGAATGCGGCCGGTTTGTAATTTGACTACAGGGTGTTCTGGGGAGTACCTGAAAACTGCATCGCAGCGGTCACTTATTTTGAGAAAAGTAAGTTTTGCGATGAGTCAGTGGAAAATAATAGAGAGGCAGAAAAATTATGCAGAATGATATCGACCCCATCGAAACTCAGGAATGGCTGGATGCACTGGAATCCGTAATTCAGAACGAGGGGGGAGAACGGGCCTCTTTCCTGATCCAGCAACTGATGGATCGAGCTAACGACAACAGCATTCCTCTGCCCGCCGCCATTACCACCCCCTTCCGCAACACTATTTCAGTCATCAACCAAAAGCCCATGCCCGGCGACCTGTTTATGGAGCGCAAACTGCGTTCGATGATTCGCTGGAATGCCATGGCCATGGTGATGCGCGCTAATCGCCGGGAAGATGGTATCGGTGGCCACATTGCCTCATTTGCTTCTTCTGCCACTCTCTACGATGTGGGCTACAACTATTTCTTCCGCGGCCGCAATGAAAACCACCTGGATGACCTGATCTTCTTCCAGGGCCACATCGCCCCAGGTATTTACGCCCGCTCTTACCTGGAAGGGCGTCTCACTGACGAACAGATGGACAAATTCCGTTGTGAAGTGGATGGCGACGGCCTTTCTTCCTACCCACACCCCTGGTTGATGCCCAACTACTGGCAGTTCCCCACGGTTTCTATGGGCCTGGGGCCGCTGCAAGCGATTTATCAGGCGCACATCATGCGTTACATGTCTGCCCGTGGCCTGGTGGAGCGTCGCGACCGTCAAGTGTGGGCATTCCTCGGCGATGGTGAGTGTGATGAACCAGAAACTCTGGGTGCCATCTCCCTGGCTGGCCGCGAAGGCCTGGAAAACCTGACCTTTGTGATTAACTGTAACCTACAGCGCCTGGATGGCCCGGTACGCGGCAACGGCAAAATTATTCAGGAACTGGAAGGCGTGTTCCGCGGCGCGGGCTGGAACGTCATCAAGGTAATCTGGGGCCGCCACTGGGACGCCCTGCTGGAAAAAGACACTACCGGCCTGTTGCAGAAGCGCATGGACGAAGTCTGTGATGGCGAGCTGCAAAACTACAAGTTTAACGGCGGCGCTTACACTCGTGAGCACTTCTTCGGCAAATACCCAGAGCTGCTGGAACTGGTGAAAGAACTCAGCGACGACGAGATCATGAACCTCAACCGCGGTGGCCACGACCCGTACAAAGTTTACGCTGCCTACGCGGAAGCAGCAGCCCACAAAGGTCAGCCATCGGTAATTTTGGCCATGACCGTGAAGGGTTACGGTATGGGTGATGCGGGTGAGTCCGCCAACATCACTCACTCGGTGAAGAAGCTGGATATCGAGAGCCTGAAAGGCTTCCGCGACAAGTTCGGGATTCCCATCGGTGACGAAGAGCTGCCCAACCTGCCTTATTACCGTCCGCCGGAAGACAGTGCCGAAATGGCGTACCTGAAAAACCGTCGCGATGAATTGGGCGGCGCGGTACCGGCTCGCCAGTCAGACTTTGAGGCATTGAACGTACCGGAGCTGGATCTGTTCAAAAAGCAACTGGAAAGCACCGGTGAGCGTGAAATTTCTTCCACCATGGCGTTCGTACGTATTCTCTCGAACCTGGTGAAAGACAAAGAAGTGGGCAAGCGCATTGTGCCCATCGTGCCGGACGAAGCTCGTACCTTTGGTATGGAAGGTATGTTCCGTCAGCTGGGTATTTACTCTTCCGCAGGCCAAAAATACGTGCCTCAGGATCGCGACCAAATCATGTTCTACAAAGAGGACAAGAAAGGTCAAATTCTGGAAGAGGGCATCAACGAAGCCGGTGCCATGGCCGCCTGGACGGCGCTGGCTACCGCCTACAGTAACTACGACTGCCCCATGGTGCCGTTCTATGTGTACTACTCCATGTTCGGCTTCCAGCGCATTGGCGATCTGGCCTGGGCGGCCGGTGACTCTCAGGCTCGTGGCTTCCTGATTGGTGCCACTGCCGGGCGCACCACCCTTAATGGCGAAGGTTTGCAGCACCAGGATGGCCACAGCCACATCCTGGCCAACACCATCCCCAACTGCCGCAGCTACGATCCAGCGTACAGCTTTGAGCTGGCGGTGGTTATCCAGGATGGCCTCAAGCGCATGTACGGTGATAAGGAGAACTGCTTCTACTACATCACCACCATGAACGAAAACTATGTGCACCCAGCCATGCCTGAAGGGGCGGAAGAGGGCATTATCAAAGGCGCTTATCTGCTGGAGCAGGGCGGCAAGGGCAAGCTCAAGGTGCAGCTGCTGGGTGGTGGCACTATCCTTAACGAAGTGCGCGAAGCCGCTGCTATCCTCAAGAAAGACTACAAAGTGGATGCGGATATCTGGAGCCTTACCAGCGTTAACGAACTGACTCGCGATGGTCAGGCCTGCGATCGTTGGAATATGCTCAACCCGGAAGCGGAGCCCAAAGTGCCCTACATTACCAGCCAGTTGGCTGGTCGCGCCGGGCCAGTGATTGCTGCCACGGATTACATGAAAAACTATTCCGAGCAATTGCGCCCGTATATCCCGGCCAACTACAAAGTGTTGGGTACCGACGGCTTTGGTCGCAGTGACAGCCGCGAGGCGTTGCGCCGTTTCTTCGAGGTGGATCGCTACTTTATTGTGGTTGCCACTTTGAAATCTCTGGCGGATGAAGGCAGTATCAAAGCGTCGGTGGTTAGCAAAGCCATTAAGGACTTGGGCATAGACCCGGAAAAAGCCAACCCTCAGTATTGCTAAGGGCTGTCAAAAAACGATTTACCAGAAAAATAAGGTAGAAAAATATGTCCACAGAAAACGTTCTGGTTCCCGATCTGGGTGGTGCAGATTCTGTTGAAGTCATTGAGATTGCCGTTGCTGTTGGGGACAGTGTTGAAGTAGAGCAATCCCTGGTGGTGTTGGAATCCGACAAAGCCACCATGGATGTGCCTAGCAGTCACGCTGGCGTGGTCAAGAGTATCCTGGTGAAAGAGGGTGACACCGTTGGTGAAGGTTCAGCCATTGTTGAGCTGGAACTCAGTGGTGAAGCCGCCGCTGAACCCGCTGCTGCGCCAGCACCGGAAGCGCCTGCTCCAGAACCAGAGCCTCAAGTGGCCGAGCAGCCCGCGTCTGCCCCTGCCGCTGCTTCTGAACCACAACTGGTGACAGTGCCGGATATTGGCAGTGACGGCCAGGTAGACATCATCGAAATGAGTGTTGCGGTTGGCGATACGGTGGAAGAGGGCGATACCTTAATGGTATTGGAGTCCGACAAAGCCACCATGGATGTACCGGCACCGTTCAGTGGTGAGGTTACCGAATTAAAAGTAGCGGAAGGTGGCAAGGTGGCCACTGGTGATGCTATTGCCATGATGAAAGCCAGTGGCGATGCTCCGGTTCCGGCGGCAGCGCCTGCTGAATCCAAACCTACTGCTCCCGCACCACAAGCCGCTCCAGCCCCCGCGACTCCAGCTCCAGCAGCTGCCCCAGCTCCGCAAGTCACCGCAGCGCCTTCGGCAACTGTTCACGCAGGCCCGGCAGTACGTCACTTAGCTCGTGAACTGGGTGTTGATCTGTCCAAAGTAGCGGCCACTGGCCCCCGTGGGCGAATCCTCAAAGACGATGTTCATGCCTATGTGAAAACAGCGGTTAAAACCGCTGAAAGTGGAGCTGCTACTGGCGGTGGTGCGGCTATACCGCAAGTACCAGAAGTGGACTTCAGCCAGTTTGGTGAAGTGGAGTTAGTGAAGCTGGCGAAAATTGCCAAGGTGACTGCTGCCAATATGCAGCGCAGCTGGCTCAATGTTCCCCATGTTACCCAGTTCGATGATGCTGATATCACCGAGCTGGAGGCGTTTCGCAAGTCCATGAAAGCGGAAGCGGAAAAACGCGGCACCAAGCTGACGCCTGTACCTTTCCTGCTGAAAGCAGTGGCCAAAGCGTTGGAGCTGAATCCTGCGTTTAATCGTTCCCTGCACGCTGACGGCGAACACATTGTGCAAAAACACTATATCCACGTCGGCATGGCGGTGGATACGCCTCGCGGCCTGGTAGTACCAGTGATTCGCGATGTGGATAAGAAAGGCATTTGGGAGCTCACCGAAGAAGTGATGGCAATGGCGGTTAAAGCTCGCGACGGCAAACTGAAGCCGGCGGAAATGCAGGGTGGTTGCTTTACCATTTCTAGTCTCGGTGCCATTGGCGGTAAAGGCTTTACGCCCATCGTAAACACTCCGGAAGTGGGCATTTTGGGCATCTCCAAAGCGGAGATCAAACCGGTGTGGAACGGCTCCGAATTCACCCCGCGTAATATGCTGCCCCTGTGTTTGAGCTACGATCACCGCGCCATTAACGGCGGTGATGCCGGGCGCTTTATGACCACTCTGGTCAGCCTGATTGGTGATATACGCCGTTTGGTTTTGTAAAAGTCCTAAGATTTTGCAACAAAAAACACCCGGCATTGCCGGGTGTTTTTTGTTGTTATTGGTCTTTATTACCCTTATCGAGCGGCTGAAAAAACTGCGGTTTCCGGGTATTATGGCGCTCTTTGCAGTACTGGATAGCGGCTGCCGCCAGCCCATAATTGGAGAATAAGAATGGTTATCAAACCCAAGATTCGCGGCTTTATCTGTACCAACGCACACCCCGCTGGTTGTGCGGCCAGTGTTCGTGAGCAGATCGAATACGTCAAGCAACAGGGCACCATCGAAGGTGCGCCAAAGAAGGTACTGGTAATCGGTGCATCCACGGGCTACGGATTGGCGTCGCGCATTACCGCCGCGTTTGGTGGTGGTGCTGACACTTTGGGGATTTTCTTTGAAAAACCGCCCACCGAAAAACGCACAGCGTCGGCGGGTTACTACAACTCCGCCGCGTTTCACCAGGCTGCTCGCGCTGAAGGTTTGTATGCGGAAAGCCTGAATGGCGATGCTTTCTCAGACGAGCTGAAGGAAGAGACCATCGCCAAGCTGAAAGCGGAGATGGGCCCGGTGGACATGGTGGTGTACAGCCTGGCATCGCCGCGCCGTACTGACCCGAAAACCGGTGTTACTTACAGTTCCACACTGAAGCCTGTGGGCCAAAGTTACACCACCAAGGGATTGAACACCGATACCGAGGTGGTGGATGAAGTCACCGTTGAACCTGCCAGTGACGAAGAAATCGCCAACACGGTTAAAGTGATGGGCGGTGAGGACTGGGAGATGTGGATTGATGCGCTCTCTGATGCCGGCTTGCTGGCCCCTGGCTGTAAGACGGTTGCTTACACCTACATTGGTAAGGAACTGACCTGGCCAATTTACGGCAAAGCCACTATCGGTAAAGCCAAAGAAGACCTGGACCGTGCTGCCAGTGCCATCGATGCCAAGCTGCAGCAAAATGGCGGTGAGGCTAAAGTGGCAGTACTGAAAGCGGTAGTGACTCAGGCCAGCTCAGCAATTCCAGTAATGCCACTGTATATCTCTTTGCTGTTCAAAGTGATGAAAGAGCAGGGTTGCCACGAAGGGGTGATCGAACAGATTCAAGGTTTGTTTGCCGACCAGTTTTATACCAAAGGTGAGCGCGACCTGGATGAAGTAGGCCGCCTGCGTATGGACCTGAAAGAGCTGGATGATTCGGTGCAGGATGAGGTCAAGCAACTTTGGTCTCAAGTCACCAGTGAAAATTTACGTGAATTATCCGACTACGCGGGGTATCACCACGACTTCTTGCAGCTGTTCGGCTTCGGTTTCGATGGCGTCGATTACGACGCAGATATCAGCCCGCTGGTTGAGCTTTAACTGAAAAGGGCAGCGCAAGCTGCCCTTTTGCTTCGAGCAACGGGCTGCGGGCAACGTGCAGATCGAGCAAGTCCGTTACCCTCAGCGCAGTCATTGGCTGAATGCTTTCAAATAGCCATTGAATTTTTCACTGAGTTCAAGCAGGTTTCCACCATACTGCTCGCCGCCCGTAGCTCGAAACCCGTTGCCTCTTTCCAATGCCCAACCCGCAATCATGCTAGAGCAAATTTCCCCCCTTATCCGCCGAATCACTGCTCCCAATCCGGGCCCTATGACGGCTACGGGTACTCACTGCTATTTGGTAGGCGAGGAACAGGTGGCGGTTATTGATCCAGGGCCAGCGATTGACTCCCATATCCAAAACA